>NZ_JBEYWW010000046.1:0-61046 GCF_040644635.1 Microbispora sp. NPDC046933
AGCCCGACCGGCACCGGTTGCGCCGTCGCTGGTGGCCTCACCGTCTGTGACCCCACCGTCTGTGACCCCACCGTCTGTGACCCCACCGTCTGGGGCCTCACTGTCGGGGGCCGGGCTGCCGGTGTGACTTGCGTGCTGCCCCGGCTCGGGGTCGATGATCGGAAAGTACTCGCAGGCGAGCGAGCCCTCGGACGACCACAACGGCGAACCGGCGGTCAGCCGGTCCCACCAGTCGCCGTCGCGGCCGGTGCCCCCGTTGGCGCTGTTGCCGCCGTTGCCCCTGTTGCCGCTGTTGGCCTGATCGCCGTTGTTGGCGTTGTTGGCGTTGTTCGAATCACGAGGGTGCCCAGGATCGGAGCCGAACAGATCCATGGCACCTCCTCGCCGGATTCGAAAGTCTGTTTTAATTTTCTCCCGCCAACCTCACGATGAGCAACCGCGCGGCGCGATTTGTTGGAGCTACAGGCTTTCGGATTGAGGCGTACGACGAGGTTCACGGGGGCAGTTCGCCGCGGGTGGGCAGGCCCTGCCAGGAGCTGTGGCTGGCAACCGCGAAGGCGGCCACCGAGATGCCGCGCTTGAGGCGGTCCGCCGGATGCAGCCCGTCCAGGATCGCGCTGAGGTAGCCCGCGACGAACGCTCCGCCGACCTCGGAGGGATCGACCGCGGTCACGGGGGCGGCCTGGGTGTCGTAGCGCAGGCCCTCGACGGTGGCGCTGGCGCCCTTGGCGCCCCGGGTCACGACCAGTTCGGGCGTGGACGCGAGCACGGGCTCCACGAGCATGAGTTCGTCCTGGGTCGCGAAGAGCACGTCGGCCGAGGCGGCGAGTTCGGTGAGCCCCTGCCGGGCCTCCTCCGCGCTCTCCCACAGGTTCGCGCGGTGGTTGACGTCCACGGAGACGAGCACCCCGGCGTCCCTGGCGAGCTTGACGGCGTGGTGGACGGCGCTCCACGCGAGGCCGCTCAGTCCGAGGGTGACGCCGGTGACGTGCAGGATCCGCGCCGACTGGACCGCCTCACCGGGCACGTCGCCGGTCGACAGGTGCGACCCGGCCGAGCCCTCGCGGTAGTGGACGGCGTGCGACGAACGGCCGATGCGTCGCTGGCGGAGGATCAGCCCGGTCGCCGTCGTCTCGTCCACCCGTACGTGGGAGACGTCCACTCCCTCGCCGCGCAGGACGGTCAGCGTGCGGGTGCCCAGTTCGTCGGCGCTGACCCGGCCCAGCCAGCTCACCGTGTGGCCGAGCCGGGCCAGGCCGACCGCCGTCGTCAGCTCGGGCCCCTCCACATCGAGACGGATGGTGATGTCATGCCGGAGCCGGTCGCCGGAGACGACGCCCAATGCCTCTCCGAGTGTGAAAACCTCGGTCATGCCGTAAGTCCGCGGGATCGCACCCGGAAAGCATGACAGAGCCTGAACCGCCCGGGAAAGCCCTGGCTCAGCCGCCGAACGCGTCCACGGCGGCCTGGCAGAATGCCTTGAGGTCGTCCGGCTTCCGGCTGGTCACCAGCGTGTTCGGGCCATCCGTGCAGACCACGACCTCCTGGTCCACCCAGGTCGCCCCCGCGTTGCGCAGGTCGGTCTGGAGGCTGGGCCACGAGGTGAGCGTGCGCCCGCGCACCACGTCGGCCTCCACGAGGGTCCACGGCGCGTGGCAGATCGCCGCGACCGGCTTGCCCGCGTCGAAGAACTCCTTGACGAACCGTACGGCCTCCGGCCGCATCCGCAGGAAATCGGGGTTGGCGACCCCGCCGGGGAGGACCAGCCCGTCGAAGTCGGCGGCGGAGACCTCTCCTGCCACGGCGTCCACGGGGAAGGTGCCGGCCTTGTCGAGGTGGTTGAACGCCTGGATCTCCCCGGGCTTCACCGAGACCAGCCTCGGCGTGCCGCCCGCCTGCTCGACGGCCTTCCACGGTTCGGTGAGCTCGACCTGCTCGACTCCTTCAGGGGCGACGAGGAATGCGATCGTCCTGCCCTGGATCATCGTGCTCCCCTTTCGGTGTGTTTTTGCTCGGTCTTGACGTCGCGTGCCCCGCTGGCCGCGATCTATGCCGTTCGCTGGGTAGGGGAGGGACATGCCCGTGCTGGTGGGGACCTCTGGGTGGCAGTACGACGACTGGCGCGACCTCCTCTACGGCGGCGTGCCCCAGAGGCTGTGGCTGGAGAGCTACGGCGAGACCTTCGCCACGGTCGAGAACAACAACGCCTTCTACCGGCTGCCGAAGCGAGAGACGTTCGAGTCGTGGCGGGAGCGTACGCCGGCCGACTTCGTCATGGCGGTCAAGGCCAGCCGCTTCCTGACGCACATCAAGCGGTTGAAGGACCCCGAGGAGCCGGTCGAGCGGCTGATGGGCGTGGCGGAGGGCCTCGGCCCGAAGCTGGGCCCCATCCTGCTGCAACTGCCGCCGACCCTGCAGGTGGACGCCGGACGGCTGCGGGCCTGCCTGGCCCGGTTCCCGCGTGCCGTACGGGTCGCCGTCGAGCCGCGGCACGCCTCGTGGTGGACCGACGAGATCCGCGCCCTGCTGACCGAGTGCGGGGCCGCGTTGTGCTGGGCGGACCGTCTCGGCCGGCCGGCCGGACCCCTGTGGCGTACGGCCGACTGGGTCTACCTCCGCTTCCACGAGGGAGGAGCCGAACCCTGGCCCAGCTACGGCCGGCGCGCGCTGCACAGCTGGGTGGACCGCCTGGGGGACGTGCCGGACGCCTACGTCTACTTCAACAACGACCCCGGCGGCGCCGCCGTACGCAACGCGATCACCTTCGCGGAGCTGGCGTGCGCGCAGGGACGGGACGTCGGCAGGGTCCGGCCCCCCGAGCCGCAGCCCGTCCGGTCGTGACCGGACGGGCGAGTGCCACCCCCGACATGACGGATCAGACGCGGCGCTCGTCGGCCGCGTGACGCCCGCCCGCCACCAACTGGTCGGGGGACGACTGCTGGGCGGGCACGGAGAGGCGGTTGTGCGGCGCGGTGGGACGCTCCGCGCGCTCGGCCCGGTCGTCGACGCCGTCGCGGTCCCGGTCGACCTTCGGATACTGCTTGGTGACGGGCTCGGCGGCCGGGACGGCCGGGACGGCCGGGGCGGCCGGAGCGGTCGTCGAGGTCGTCGAGGTCGTCGAGGTCGTGGTGCTCGTCTCCAGACGGCGCTCCAGGTCGCGCTTCTCGGCCTCCAGGCGGGACACGCGGTCCCGCTCCGCCAGGCGCGCCTCACGCAGCCGGCGGCGCTTCACCGCGGCACGGCGCATGCCGCCGGTGATGAGCAGCAGACCGGCGACGAACACGGCGGCGGTCACGACGCCGGCGATGAACAGCTCGAACGGGCTGAGGTTGAACGTGCGGTCCAGGACCGTGATCGGCATGGTGTTCGCGGTGTCGTTGACCGACACCTCGATCACGGCCGCCGCCGCGATCAGGACCAGAAGCAGGCCCAGTAAGACCATCTGCTCTCACTCCCAAGGTGCGGTTGCGATTCGTGGACGTTCTCCGACTGCCCGTACGGGCGCGGATCATGTGCGTCAGGTCACACGAGGTCACAGGGAGGGCAAGGCAAAGAATCCGCGTTAACACCGTGTTCACAAACGGGCAAAAGCTACGAAATGCCAAAAGGGCAATCTCGAGCGTGGCGGACGAACGCCAGGCCGCCTCGTTCGAAAGGGATCGACGTGACCTACAAGGCCGAGTACATCTGGATCGACGGCACGGAGCCGACCGCGAAGCTCCGGTCCAAGACCAAGGTCCTTGCCGACGGCGCCGAGCCGCCGCTGTGGGGCTTCGACGGGTCCAGCACCAACCAGGCCACCGGTCACTCCTCCGACCTGGTGCTCAAGCCGGTGTTCACCTGCCCCGACCCGATCCGGGGCGGCGACAACGTGCTGGTCCTGTGCGAGGTCCTGCACACCGACATGACCCCGCACGCCACCAACACCCGCGCCCCGCTCGCGGAGGTGGCCGAGCGGTTCGCCGACCAGGACTCGTGGTTCGGCATCGAGCAGGAGTACACCTTCTTCAAGGAGGGCCGCCCGCTCGGCTTCCCGCTGGGCGGCTTCCCCGCCCCGCAGGGCGGCTACTACTGCGGTGTCGGCGCCGACGAGGTGTTCGGCCGTGACATCGTCGAGCTGCACCTCGACCGCTGCCTGGCCGCCGGTCTCAAGATCTCCGGCATCAACGCCGAGGTCATGCCCGGCCAGTGGGAGTTCCAGGTGGGTCCGGGGGGTCCGCTGGAGGTCGGCGACCACATGTGGGTCGCCCGCTGGCTGCTCTACCGCACGGCCGAGGAGTTCGACGTCGCCGCCACGCTCGACCCCAAGCCGGTGAAGGGCGACTGGAACGGCGCTGGCGCGCACACCAACTTCTCCACCAAGGCCATGCGTGAGGGCTACGACGCGATCATCACCGCGTGCGAGGCCCTGGCCGACAACGCCATGGAGCACGTCAAGAACTACGGCCACGGCATCGAGGACCGCCTCACCGGCCACCACGAGACCGCTCCGTGGGACAAGTTCAGCTACGGCGTCTCCGACCGCGGCGCCTCGGTCCGCATCCCGTGGCAGGTCGAGGTGGACAAGAAGGGCTACATCGAGGACCGGCGCCCCAACGCCAACGTCGACCCCTACGTCGTCACCCGCCTGATGGTCGACACCTGCTGCACGGCCCTGGAGAAGGCCGGTCAGGTCTGATCAGCCCCACGAGGCGCTGAGACGGTTCCCCCGTCCTCGTACGGCTCCCGCACCACGCGGGGGCCGTACGCATTTTCTGGGGCAAGCGTCGCCTGGACGGCACGCGGCGGTCACGTCGGGTACGCCTGACACGCCTACCGTCCGTGGCATGACCAAGATCCGCAAATCCGCCGCCGTCGTCCTGTCCGTCCTCCTTGCGGGTACGGTGACCGCTGTGTCGTACCAGCCCGAACCCGCCGACGCCGCCAGGCGAGACCGTGAACCCGTCGTCATCGGCCACCGGGGCGCCAGCGCCCTGCGGCCGGAGCACACGCTGCTGTCCTACGAGACGGCGATCGCGCTCGGGGCCGACTACATCGAACCCGACCTGGTCTCCACCAAGGACCACGTGCTGGTGGCCCGCCACGAGAACGAGATCTCGGGGACCACCGACGTGGAGAACCACCCCGAGTTCGCCGCCCGCCGCACCACCAAGACCATCGACGGGGTGGCGGTCACCGGCTGGTTCACCGAGGACTTCACGCTGGCCGAGCTGCGTACGCTGCGGGCCACCGAGCGCATCCCCGACCTGCGCCCGCAGAACGCCGCCTTCGACGGCCTGGCGCAGATCCCGACGTTCGACGAGGTCGTGGAGCTGGCCCGGCGGCACGGCGTGGGCGTGTATCCGGAGACCAAGCACCCCACCTACTTCGACTCCATCGGGCTGTCGCTGGAGGAGCCGCTGCTGGAGGTGCTGGGCCGGCACGGCTGGCGCGACCGGCGCGATCCGGTCTTCATCCAGTCGTTCGAGACGGCCAACCTGCGGGAGCTGCGCGGGAAGACCCGGCTGCCGCTGATCCAGCTCGTCAACGGCTCCGGCGCGCCGTACGACCGGGTGGCGGCCGGAGATCCGCTCACCTACGACCAGATGGTCACGCCCGCCGGGCTCAAGGAGGTCGCGTCGTACGCGGACGGCATCGGTGCGGCGACCTCACGGGTCGTTCCCACGGGCCCCGACGGCCGCCTCCTCGCCCCCACGACGCTGGTGCGGGACGCCCACCGGGCCGGGCTCGACGTGCACGTGTGGACCGTCCGTGACGAGAACTCCCAGCTCCCGGCCGACTTCCGGCTCGGCGACCCGGCCAGTCCGGTGTACGCGCGGGCGACCGGCGACGTGATGGGCTGGCTGGCGAAGCTGTACGACCTCGGGGTGGACGGCGTCTTCGCCGACAACCCCGGCATGGCCCGGGCCGTCCTGGCCGGGCGGGCCCGGCACTGAGGGGTGCGCGGCTGTCGTGATCAGGTGGCCTCGACCGCCTCGACCGCCTCGACCGCCTCGACCGCCGCGACCGCCGCGACCGCGCGGACGAAGGCGGCGACGGCCACCGAACGCGCGTCCCGCGGCCAGGCGACGGAGAGCGTGACCGGCTCGAGGTCGGCGACGGCGCGGTAGGCGATCTCAGGCCGCGGGTAGCGTCGTGCGATCGAGGCGGGGAGGAACCAGACGATGCTGCCCAGCTCGACCAGCTTGAAGATCTGCGTCATGTCCATGACGCTCTGCTCGGACGCGGTCACGAGCTCGCGGCGTGTCGTCCGCACCCACTCGCAGTCGCCCTGAGTGACGGTGGCGCCGCTGGGAAGCCTGCGGCCGAGGAAATCGGCCAGCCGCAGCTCTGATCGGGCGGCCAGCGGATCACCCGCCGCCAGGGCGGCCAGGCGGGGCTCGGTCAGCAGCGGCTGGTGGTCCAGGCCACGCTCGTCGAAGGGGCCGGACACCAGCGCGACGTCGGCCCGGCCGTCGCGCAGCGCCGGCGCCTGCGCTCCCCGTCCGCCGAGCACCAGCTCCACCGCGAGCGCCGCTTCCTCGCCCTGGTAGGCGGAGAGGATCCGCGGCAGTAGCCCGGCGTCATGGTCGGCCTTGAGCGCGAGCCGCAGCCGCGGCTCGGACCGGCCCGCGTGCCGGGCGCGCCGGCCGGCCGCGGTGATCGCGTCGAGGGCGGTACGCGCGTCCCGCAGGAAGACCTCTCCCGCCGTGGTGAGTGCGACGTGACGTGTGGTGCGCTCCAGCAACTGCACGCCCAGCTGGCGCTCCAGCGTCCGGATCGCCCGGGACAGCGGGGGCTGTGCCATGCCCAGCCGCTCGGCCGCCCGCCCGAAGTGCAACTCCTCCGCGACCGCCACGAAGTAGCGAAGCTGCCGCACCTCCAGATCATTCATATCCGCAGGGTATCAATGGTGATCCGATTGATCCTTCAGGTTCACCGCAGGTCCCGATTGACTGATTTCATGATCAACGCAGTGAGTGGAGAGCTCACCGGGCGATGGCGAGGGCACGCGGCGATCCTGGCGGTCGGGACCTTCGCCGTGGGCACGGACGCCTTCGTCATCGCCGGAATCCTCCCCGAGATCGCCCGGTCGCTGGACGTCGGCGTGGCGGCGGCGGGCCAGCTCGTCACGGTCTTCTCCGTCGCCTACGCCGTGCTCGCCCCGGTGCTGGCCACGCTGACCGCGGGCTGGTCGCGGCGCGTCGTGCTGCCCGCCGGGCTGGCGCTGTTCGCCGTGGGCAACGTGATCACCGCGCTGGCGCCCGCGTACGGCCTGGTGCTGGTGGCACGGGTGGTCGCCGCGGGCGGCGCGTCGCTCTACGCGGCGACCGCCAGCGCGACCGCCGCGGCGCTCGCCGGGGACGAGCGCCGAGGCAGGGCCATCGCGATCGTCATGCTCGGGCTCACGTCGTCGCTGGCGCTCGGCGCCCCGCTGGGCACCGCGGTGGGCGCGGCGCTCGGCTGGCGGGCCACGATGTGGCTGGTCACGGCGTTGGCCGCGGTCGTGGTTCCGGTCATCGCCGGCCGCCTGCCCGACGTCGGTCATGGCCCGGCGGGCAGCCTGCGGCGGCGACTCGCCCCGCTCGCCGACCGGCGGGTGCTCGGTGTGCTCATCACCACGGTCGTGGCGTTCACCGGGATCTACGTCCCCTACACGTACCTCAGCGCCGTGTACGAGCCGGCCACCGGCGGTCAGGGCGGCCGGTTGGCCGTGTTGCTGCTGGTGTTCGGGGTGGCCGGCACCGTGGGGAACCTGGCGGCGGGGCACTTCACCGACCGTCGCGGGCCCCGGCGCGTCGTGATCGCCGGCACGCTGCTCCTCGCCGCCGTCCTCCTCCTGGTGCCGGTGCTGCGCGGCTCGTACGCGACGGCGCTGGCGGCGGTCGCGGCCTGCGGCCTGTTCTCCTTCACCGTCACGACGCCGCAGCAGCACCTGATCATGAGTTACGCCCCGGCGGGAATGCAGCCGATGGCCGCCTCGCTGAACCAGTCCGCACTGTATCTGGCGGTCTCGCTGGCCGGCGCGGCGGGTGGGATCGCGCTCGACGCCGCCGGCGCCACGCTTCTCCCGCCGCTGGCGGCGGTGCTCGCCGTGGCCGCGGCCGGCCTCAGCTGGTGGTACGGCCGAGCGCACGGCCGAAGTGTCCCAAGTTGACAATGATTTTCATTTGCGAGACATTTGGAAGGGATGTTTCCCCTGATACACCGACTTTGATATGCCGCCTTGAGGATTCGTCGTGCTCTCGCCGCTCGCCCGTACGCTGTCGTCCGCCGCACTGATCGTCCTGTTCGCCGCCGGGTGCGGCGGCGCGGACAAGCCTTCCTCGCCCTCTGATCCGGCCTCTGATCCGGCGCGGCCGTTGAAGGTGGTGGCGACCACCACGCAGGTGGCCGACTTCGCCCGCAACGTCGGCGGCGACCGGGTCAGCGTCCACCAGTTGCTCAGGCCGAACGTCGACCCCCACGACTACGAGCCGTCGCCGGCCGACATGCAGGCCATCGCCGAGGCCGACGTGCTCGTCAAGAACGGGGTGGGCCTGGAGAAGTGGCTGGACGAGACGATCTCGGCCGCCGGCTTCGACGGCCCCGTGGTCGACGCCTCTCAGGGGATCCAGATCCGCAAGGGCGACGGGTCGGAGGAGGAGAGCGGCGGTGATCCGCACATCTGGCATAACCCGCTGAACGTCAAGACGATGGTCGCCACGATCGAGAAGGGGTTCGCCGCCGCCGACCCGGACGACGCCGCGGCCTACCAGGCCAACCGGGCGGCGTACGACACGAAGCTGGACGCGCTCGACGCCGAGATCGCGAAGAAGATCGAGTCCATCCCCGCCGACCGGCGCAAGCTGGTCACCAACCACGACGCCTTCGGCTACTACCTCGACCGTTACAAGCTGACGTTCGTCGGATCGATCATCCCGAGCTTCGACACCTCGGCCGAGCTGTCCGCCAAGCAGGTGTCCGACCTCGTCGCCAAGATCAAGGCCACCGGGGTGGCCGCGATCTTCTCGGAGGCGTCGCTGCCGCCCAAGACGGCCGAGGCGATCGGCCGCGAGGCCGGGGTGACGGTCGTGGCGGGCGAGGACGCGCTGTACGGTGACTCGCTCGGCCCCGAGGGGTCGGCCGGTGCGACGTACCTCCAGATGGAGGAGCACAATACGGACACCATCGTCAACGCGTTGAGGGGGACCGCCGGATGAGCGAGCGCGCGCCGACCCTGGTGCTCGACCGGGCGAGCGTGGCCTACGGCGACGTCCCGGTCCTGGAGGAGCTGGACGGCGTCGTCCACGAGGGCGAGGCCGTGGCGCTCATCGGCCCGAACGGCGCGGGCAAGTCCACGCTGATCAAGGCGCTGCTCGGCCTGGTGCCGGTCGTGCGCGGCCGGATCGAGGTGCTGGGCCGGCCCCCGGCGCAGGCCCGCCGCGACGTCGCCTACGTGCCGCAGGCCGACACGCTCGATCCCGACTTCCCCGTGTCGGTCGAGCAGGTGGTGATGATGGGCCGCTACCGGCGGATCGGCTGGCTGCGCCGTCCCTCCGCCGGCGACCGGGCCGAGGTCACCGAGGCCCTGGAGCGGGTCGGGCTGGCAGGGCGGGCGCGCGACCGGTTCGGCACGCTGTCGGGCGGGCAGCGCCAGCGGGTGCTGCTGGCCAGGGCCATCGCCGCCAAGCCGCGGATGCTGCTGCTCGACGAGCCGTTCAACGGCGTGGACGCGGTCAGCCAGCACGCGCTGCTGGAGGCGATCGGCTCGCTGAAGGCGCAGGGCGCCTCCGTCGTCGTCAGCACCCACGACCTCGCGATCGCGCATCTGGCCTGCGACGAGGTGTGCCTGCTCAACCGGCACCAGTTCGGCTTCGGCCCGACCGGCGACGTGCTGACGCCCGAGCGGCTGCGCGCGACGTACGGCGGGCACGCGCTCGAACTGCGCGGCGACCGTGTGATCGTGACCCAGACATGATTGTCTTCGAGCCGTTCCATCTGCCGTTCATGGCGCGGGCGCTGGTCGAACTGGTCGTCCTCGGCGCGCTCGCGGGCACGGTCGGCGTGCTGGTGCTGCTGCGCCGGCTCGCCTTCGTCAGCGACACCCTGACGCACACCGTCTTCCCCGGCGTGGTCATCGGACACCTCATGGCCGGGGACGGCGGCATCTTCTGGGGGGCGCTGGCCGCCGGAGTCGTCACGGCCGTCCTGCTCACGCTGCTCACCCACCGGCGCCGCGTGAGCGAGGACGCCGCGCTGGCCATGCTGCTGACCACGCTGTTCGCGGTCGGGGTGGTGCTGGTGTCGCGGCAGACGGGCTTCACCTCCGACCTCACCGCGTTCCTGTTCGGGCGGGTGCTGACGGTCACAGAGGAGCAACTCGCGCAGACCGCCGTCGTGACGGTCCTGGTCGTGGCGTTGCTGGCGGTGCTGCGGCGGCCGCTGCTGCTGCGGGCCTTCGACCCCGAGGGCGCCCGCGCGGCCGGTGTGCGCGTGGGCCTGCTCGACCTCGTGCTGAACGTCGCGGTCGCGCTGGTCGTCGTGGCCGCCGTGAAGGCGGTCGGCACGGTCCTCGTGATCGCGCTGCTCATCGTGCCGGCCGCGGCGGCGCGCAACCTGTCGGACCGGCTCGCGGTCATCGTGCCGCTGGCCTGCCTCGTCGGCGCGGTCGCCGGGTGGCTGGGGCTCGTCGTGAGCTACGAGGCGTCGGTGGGGCACGGCGTCAGGCTCGCCTCCGGCGCGACCGTGGTGCTCGTCCTGGTCGTGATGTACGGCCTGGCCCACGCCGCCGGGTTCGTCCGCAGGAAGGTGAGCCTGAGCCGCGCCCGCCGCGCGGTTGTGGAGAGTGCGGCATGAGCGAGCGGAGCGAGCGAATCGACAAACACAGCGCGCCTTGCGAATGCGACCCCGAGCCGCTAGGCGAGGGGGTGGCATGAGCTGGCTGGACTCCACCGTTCACCGGGCCCTCGTCGAGGCCGTCCTCGTCGGCGCGCTGGGAGGAGTCGTCGGGGTCTTCGTGGTCGCGCGGCGGCTGCCGTTCTTCACGATGGCCCTCACGCACGCGACGTTCCCCGGCATCGTCGTCGCCGCCCTGCTCGGGGTGAACCTCTACCTCGGCGGCGGGTTGTTCGGGCTGCTGGTGGTCGCCGCCGTCCTCGTGTTCGGCCGGGGCCGGGGGCAGGATTTCACCACGGCCACCGGCATCGCGCTGTCGGGCGGTTTCGCGCTCGGCGTGGTGCTGGTGTCGGCCCAGGACGGCTTCACCAAGGACCTGGCGGCCTACACGGTGGGCGACGTCCTCGCCGTCGGGACGGGCGACCTGGTGGCGACCGCCGCCGTGGCCGCGGGCGTGCTGCTCCTGCTCGCCCTGGTGGGCAAGGAACTGCTGCTCGCGGCGTTCGACCCGGTGGGGGCGGCGGCGCTCGGGCTGCCCACCGTGCTGCTGGATTTCGCGCTGCTCGCGGTCGTCGAGGTGACCGTCGTCGCGACCGTGCCCGCGCTGGGGACGATCCTCGCCGTGGCGCTGATCGTGGGCCCGGCCGCGACCGCCCGCCTGCTCACCGACAGGCTCGCGCCGCTGTTCCCGCTCGCCGCCGCGATCGGGGTCGCATGCGCGCTGGCGGGTGTGTGGGTCTCCACGCAGTGGAATGTCGCGACCGGGGCCTCCATCGCCCTGTTCGTCGGCCTGGTGTTCGGGGCCGTCTTCCTCGGCACCGCCGTACGCGGCCGGGTCAGGCGGGCCGCGGCCGTCAGGGCGTGATCTCCCTGTCAGAGGTGCAGCACGCTGCCCTGCTCGTCCACGTGGTCGGCGCTGTCGTCGTCGAACCACACGCCGCCCGTCGCGAGGTAGCGGAACCGGTGCGCGCCGGGCGGGAGGATCACCGACACGGTGCGGGTGCCGTTCCTGCGCCGCAGCAGTTCGTGGCGGCCGGGCAGCCAGTCGTTGAAGTCGCCCACCACGCTGACCGTCCCCGAGGGCTCGTCAACGGGCAGGGTGAAGGTGACTCGGGTCTTCTGCCCGAACAGCCTGGTGCGCTTGAGCATGCCGCATAGCCTGGCGTATCGCGTCTAAAGGAAGAAACCGGTACACGCAGGACGTAACACAATATTCACGGCCTTTTCAGGGCGCGTGTCCGACCCCGCAGAGGAACCACGTGGGCAGGTGCCGGCGGGCCTGCCGGGCGAGCAGGTTCTCGTCGTCGGGCCGCCAGTCGTCGAGCGGGACGAGGCCCGGTTCGATGAGGCGGAAGCCGTCGAACAACTCGTGGATCTGCTCCCGGCTGCGCAGCGTGACACCGGTGCTGGCCTGCCGATAGACGGCCGCCCCCTCGCGGGCGTCGCCGGCCCGTTCCTCGTCGGTGACGTGGGACAGCACGAGGTGGCTTCCGGGGGCGACGGACTCCCTGAGGCGGGCCACGAGCTCGGCCGGCTTGTCGTCGTCGGACAGGAAGTGCAGCACGGCCACGAGCAGGATGGCGACCGGCTCCGAGAGATCGATCAGCGACCGCAGCTCCGGATCGGCCAGGATCTCCTCGGGGCGCCGCAGGTCCCCCTGCACGGTGACGGTGGTGGCGGAGGTGCCCGACAGCAGGGCCCGGGAGTGCGCGAGCACGACCGGGTCGTTGTCCACGTAGGCCACCCGGACGCCGGGCTCCATCTCGTGCGCCACCTCGTGGACGCTGCCCTCGGTCGGCAGTCCGGTGCCGATGTCCACGAACTGCCGGATCCCGGCCTCGGCCACCAGATGGCGTACGGCCCGGCGCAGGAAGGCGCGGTTGCGGCGGGCCAGCATGGGGGCCTCGGGCGCGACCTTCAGAACCCGCTCCGCGGCCTCCCGGTCGGCTGCGAAATTGTCCTTTCCGCCCAGAAAGTAGTTGTACATGCGCGCGGGATTGGGGACGCGGGCGTCGATACCGGGTGGCGGCGCGTCATCGACCACGCAACATCTCCTCACTCACGGTAGTAAAGAGGACTTGGTGCGAGCATAAGGGCCGCCAGGGAAAAACCCAATGAAGAACGTCATAACTCTGTGACTCCACCTGGCCGGTCTCCGTGCCACGGGATTCCCGTTCGCCAACGCGAGGCACGCCACCGGCAGCGGCAGAATGACGAGCCACAGCCGATGGGCCACCGGCCACTGCGGGTCGTTCTGCAGCGGCCACAGCCACAGCTCGGCGGTCAGGAAGAGCGTGAGCGCGAGCAGCGCGAACTGCGCCGCCGTGCCCGCCAGGGCCGCGGAACGGCCGTGCCGGGGACGTAGCCGTACGGCGACGGCGGCGCCGGACAGCCCGGTGAGCACGCACGTCGCGGCCTCAAGCGCCAGGTCTCCGGCGAGCAGCGGGGAGCCGTGAGGCAGGAAGGCGACGATCAGCGCGAGGGACGTCCCCCAGGCCGCGAGGGCCGCCCCGGCGGCGAGCGCGGTGCGCAGCCACATCCGCAGCCATCGCGGCACGGGCGTCGCGAGCGCGCCGTACGCCATGGGATCGACGAGGGCGAACCCCGCCGTCGCGCCCATCGCCCCGGCGGACAGCCGCGACAGGACCACGGCGTCGCAGCTCACCACCGCGCCACGGGTGAGGGCGGCGGCGACGATCATCGCCACGGACGCCAGCCAGGTCCAGGCGAGCGGCGCCCAGTCGACGGCCCGCAGCATCGGGCGGACGAGGATCAGTGCCGTACGGATCACGAGCAGTCCTTCCTGTCGTCGGGGTCCGGGGTGAGGCCGAGCAGCGGGAGCGCCTGCTCCACCGTGGTCTTCGGGTCGATGAGCGTCGTCCAGTGGGCCCACATCCGCGACCGGGCGTCCGGGCGCGCGACCAGGCGCTCGGCGTACCGGTAGAGGCGTTCGGCGGCGGGCCGTTCGGAGTCCTTCGTCTGCGCCCAGGACGAGGCGGCCGTGCGCACCGGCCCGGCCTGGCCGCCCAGCCACAGGGCGACCAGCGTGCGGGCCTGCCGCCACCCGGCGCATCCGGGAGTGCCCACGCGGACGAAGACGTCGGAGGCGCCGTAGATCGGATCGGTGATCGACACGCGCCACCACTCGGGATCAGACAGACCGGCCACCCGGGCCGCCACCTGACCGCCGAGCCAGGCCTCGGAGAGCTCCGCGGTCCCGTGCCTGCCCCAGAGGAAGAACGGGCCGGTGGGATGTGGCCAGGTGGGCTTCATCATCGTCCCCCGTCCCTGGCCGGAGGAGACGTCGCCGACCCGCTGCCGGATCTCGGGCACCAGGTCCCGCGCGGCGGGCGGAACCGCGGCGATCACGGGCCGTACGGCGCGTGTCCAGCGCGGGATCCACGCCTCGTAGCCCGGATAGGCGCAGTAACGCACTCCCTCGATGTCCCGGCAGCGCTGTGCCTCGGGAGTCAGCCACCGCGCCAGCCTTTCCTGGGGCACCGCGTCGTGCGTACCGGCGATCGCGACGGCCCCCGCGGGCACCGCGACCGCCAGTCCGGCCAGCGCCGCGAGCGAGCGCCGGGGCCGCATGCCGTACCGGGACATTCCCAGGGCGGCGACCAGCGGGATCAGGGCGAGGAGATAGACGAGATGGGCCCCCGACGGCCGCGGGTTGATCTCCACGGGCAGGTCGTGACGCAGGATCACCGGGAGCAGCGCCGCCCACGAACCACCGGACCTGGACAGCTCCACGGGCGCGGCGACCGCGAAGAGGACGACGGGCCCGGTGGCCGGCCCGGGAAACCACCGGCCCACGGTGACGCCGAGGACGCCGCAGAGCGCCGCCCCCGCCGGCCCGGTCAGCGCCTCCCACGGATCGAACCGGCCCGCTGGGCGGGCGGGCAGCAGGCTCAGCAGGTGGACCGCCGTGGCCGCGCAGGCCACCACGGCGGCGACCGCCGGAGCGGTGGCCAGCAGCGCCCGGGTCCTGGCCGGGGCGCGGACCGGCAGCGCCCGGATGGTCTCCGGCATGCCGTGGCGCCGCTCCCGGTTCACGGCGAGGTTCGCCGCCAGCAGCGCGCCCGCCCCCACCAGCATGCAGCCGTACGCGGTGTCGATCGTCACCTCGGGCCAGGCGGGCGCGCGGGACCAGGTCTGCCACACGCGCAGCGCGACCATGAGCACCGCGGACCCCCAGACCAGCGGGCTGCGCAGCAGGAGGGCGGCCTCGAACCGCGTCAGGCTCACGCGGCCTCCTCGGTGCGGCCGACGAGGAGCAGGTAGCCGTCCTCCACCGTCGGTTCGGCCGGGACGGCCTCCGCCGGGGCGTCGCCGATGGTGCGGTAGCGCCCGTCGGCCGTACGCCAGAAGAGCGAGCCGGGCCCGGGGCGGTGGTCGCCGAGGCTCACCCGGCCTGCGGCGACGGCGGCGAGCCCGGCGGGGGTGCCGTCGAACAGGATCCGCCCGCCCTCCATCACGACCACCCGCTCGCACAGCGCCGCGACGTCCTCCGTCTGGTGTGTGGACAGCAGCACCGTACGGCTCTCGCCCAGCCGGGAGACCAGGGCACGCAGCCGCAG
The DNA here is from genome assembly GCF_040644635.1 of Microbispora sp. NPDC046933. Lineage (NCBI taxonomy): Bacteria > Bacillati > Actinomycetota > Actinomycetes > Streptosporangiales > Streptosporangiaceae > Microbispora > Microbispora sp. NPDC046933. The sequence goes on from NZ_JBEYWW010000046.1 coordinate 15,438, forward strand.
CCGCTGCTCGGGGTCGAGGCCGACCGTGGGCTCGTCCAGGACGAGCAGATCGGGCCCGCCCAGCAGGGCCTGGGCGAGCGCGAGCCGCTGCCGCATGCCGCCCGACAGCTTGCGCGCCTTCGTGCGTGCCCGGTCCGTGAGGCCGACCTCGTCGAGCACCCGCGTCACCTCCCGGTGCCGCTCGCGCCGGTCGGTGATCTCCTTGAGGATCGCGACGTAGTCGAGCGTCTCGAAGGCGGTGAAGTGCGGATAGAAGCCCGGGTCCTGCGGCAGGTAGCCGAGCCGCCGGCGCACTTCGGTCCGCCCGGACGTCGTGGCCGGGTCGAGGCCGAGGACGCGCAACTCCCCGGCGTCGGGTGCGAGCGTCGTGGCCAGGCAGCGCAGCAGCGTCGTCTTGCCCGCGCCGTTCGGTCCGAGCAGGCCCGTCACGCCCACGTCGAACGCGATGTCGAGGCCGTCGAGCACGGGCGTGCGGCCATATCGCTTGCGCAGGCCGCGCACACTGACGGTGGGGGTCATCTGGGCTCCAGAGCGGGATCGAGGCGGTGGCGCCGGACGTACAGGACGAGGGTGAGCAGCGCCGCCGCGCAGCCGTAGAGCACCTGCGCGGCGGGCCGGAACGGCAGCGTGCGGTCGTCGGTCACCGCTCCCACCGCGGTCACGGCCGAGAGCCAGCCGCCGCACAGGGCCACGGCGGCGAGAGGCAGCGGCACCCGCGTGGCCAGCGCCAGGCAGCCCGAGGTCAGCGCCAGCGCGGGAAGCAGCCAGGCCCAGGCGACGGGTGGCATGGTCGCGGCCGGCAGCAGCGGCACGGCCAGGGCGGTCAGCGCGAGTGCCGTCAGGAGCACGGCGACGGAGCGCACCAGCAGCAGCGGCGCCCCCGCCATGGGTGTGGCGGCGTACGTCTCGTGGGCGGGGTCGATCCGGCGGCCGTACGCGAGCGCGATGCCCGCCGTCGGCAACACGGGGGCCAGCGTCAGGAACGCGAGGAGACCGTGCTCGGCCAGGTGCGCGGCCGCCACCGCGAAGCCGAGGGCGGCCGCGACGGCCGCCGCCCACGCGCGGCTCAGCGCGGGCGTCGCGGCGAGCAGCCGGGCCAGGTGCCCGGGGACGCCGGCGCCGCGCAGCAGCCGCTCCGCCAGGGGCGGCCTGGGCGCCGTGACCTCCGCCGCGATCCGCTCCCACGACGCGGCGAGCCACCCCTCGTCGGCGGGCACCGCCGTACGGCACCGGCCACAGCGGACGAGGTGGGCTTCCACGGACATGACGCCCACCGGGTCGAGCGTGCCGTCCAGGTAGCGTTCCAGCAGGTCAGGCGGGATATGCCAGTCGCCGGTCGTCATGCCAGCTCCTCTCTCAGCCGGGCCTTGGCCCGCATGAGCCGGGTCTTCACGGTGCCCTCGGGGATGCCGAGCAGCCGGGAGGCCTCGCGGACGGTCAGGCCGTCGAGGACGGTCGCCTGGATCACGGCGCGCAATTCGGGCGACAGGCGGGCCAGGGCGCCGCCGAGGTCGCCGTGCTCGACCCCGAGCAGCACGTTGTCCTCCGCGGAGGCGAGGCGGGCGTCAGCCTCGGTGAGCGTGGCGGCGGCGATCCAGCGTCCGCCCGGCCGCCGCAGCCCGGAGGCCAGCCGCCGTGCGGCGATCGTCCAGATCCACGCGGCGGCGTCCTCGCCCTGTGGCGTGTAGCGCCGCGCCCCGCGCCAGACCGCGACGAACGTGTCCTGGATCGCGTCGTCCACGAGGTCGGGGTCGGCGCACCTGCGCAGCAGGCGGGCGCGCAGCCAGGGCGCGTGCCGGTCGTGCAGCAGCCGCAGCGCCTCGACGCGCTCCGCCGCCACCGCCGCCATCAGGTCGTGGTCGTCGCTGGACGGGCTCACCGGTGGCGGATGCGGGCGCCCGCGGGGGAGCCGCAGGGGGAAGGGACGCATGTCTCGTCTATCGCGCCGGATGCTCCGATCGGTTCACAGGACCTAGGTCCAAAGCCCGATGTGGGGGCGCGGCTCGGAGATCTATAACGGACACATGTACGCCATACGACTGCACGCCTTCGGTCCCGCGGAGAACCTCGTCTACGAGGAGGTCGAGGATCCCGAGCCCGGGCCCGGCCAGGTCCGCGTGGCCGTACGGGCGGCGGGGGTGCACCTGGTCGACACCACGTTGCGGGCCGGGAAGTACGCCGGCGGCCCGATCCCCGTCCCCGAGCTGCCCACGATCCCCGGCCGGGAGGTCGCCGGGGTCGTCGACGCCGTCGGGCCGGAGGTCGATCCGGGCCTGGTCGGCAGGAGGGTGGTGACCCATCTCGGCATGGCTCCCGGCGGCTACGCGGAACTGGCCGTACGGGACGCCTCGGCGGTCCACGAGATCCCGGACGGCCTGGGCTATGGCGAGGCGGTGGCGATGATCGGCACCGGCCGGACGACCATGGGCATCCTCGACGTCGCGGAGATCCGGGCGGACGACGTCGTCGTGGTGACGGCGGCGGCGGGAGGCATCGGCAACCTGCTTGTCCAGGCGGCACTGCGGGCCGGTGCCACGGTCGTCGGGCTCGCCGGCGGTGAGGAGAAGATTCGCCGGGTGCAAGCGCTGGGCGCCCACCACGCCGTGGACTACACCGCTCCCGGCTGGCCCGACGAGGTGCGGGCGCTCCTCGGCGACCAGGAGGTCACGCTGGCGCTCGACGGCGTCGGCGGGGACCTCGGGCGCACGACCCTGGAGTTGCTCGGCGTCGGCGGCAGGATCGTGCTGTTCGGCTGGGCGGACGCGCAGGGCGGCCCGACCGCGCTGACCACGGAGGACCTGTACGCGCGCGGCATCACCGCGGCGGTGGCGGTCGGCCCGCGGGTGCTGAAGCGGCCGGGCGGCCTGCGGGGCCTGGAGGAGCGGGCGCTGGCGGCGGCGGGGTCGGGGGCGCTGGTCCCGCTGGTGCAGAGCTTCCCGCTCAAGGACGCCGCCGCCGCGCACGCCGCGCTGGAGACCCGCGCGACCACGGGCAAGGTGGTGCTCGTCCCCTAGGCGACCAGCCCTAAGCCACCAGGACGGGGTGGGGGAGCACCGAGTTGTGGCAGTAGCCGAGGTCGTTCCAGGGGGTGGCCTCGGGCTGGGAGCGGCCGTGCTCGTCGGTGGCCCGCACCCGCACGACGTGCGCTCCCGGGGAGGGGTCCCAGGGGAACCGCCAGCGGGTCCAGACGCCCGGCAGGTCCGGCCCGTCGAGGGCGGCGGGCCGCCAGGGGCCGTCGTCGATCCGGTAGTCGACGGCGGCCACGCGGTCCTCCCCGGCGTACGCCCGGCCGCGGATCGTCTGCGGGCCGGGGCACAGCCGCGCGGGCCACGGCAGCTCGACCAGGCTCGCGACCGGTGTCGAGGTGATGGGCGCCGCCGGACGGCCGGGGGCGACGATCACGTAGTCCTCGGTGTTCCACGGCACGCGCAGCGGCCGGTCGGACACCTCGATTCGGCCCACCCACTTGATGCTCGCGGCGCCGAGCCAGCCGGAGACCACGACACGGGCGGGAAAGCCGTGGTCGGGCGGCAGGATCTCGCCGTTCATGGCGAGCGCGAGCAGGGTGTCGGGGGCCAGGGCCTTGGCGAGGGGCATCGGGCGGCGCCCGCGCGCCTCGTCGAGCCCTTCCGGCATCACCTCGACGGCGGCGTCCGTGAGGCCCGCCGGTTCGAGCAGGTCGCGCAGCGGGATCCCGGTCCACTCGGCGGTGCCGATCGCGCCGCGGCCCCACTGCACCCCGCCGAAGCGGTGGCCGTGCTCGGCCCCGAAGAGGGCGCGCCGGTTGCCCGCGCACTCCAGGGTGCGGACGACGGACACGAGCGGGAACCGGCGCCACAGGTCGTCGTAGGTGTAGCGGACGGAACGGCGTACGCCGCCGCCCTCCACGCGCAGCGCCCAGGTTCTGGGGTCGAGGCGGGGGGTCGGGGCGTGGTTGCGGACGAAGAAGCGGTCAAGGGGAGTGAGCAGGCCCGGCAGGCGGTCGGGCCTGCTGCCGTAGTCGAGGCCGGTGCCCGCGTCCTCCATGAGGGCGGCGATGACCGGCTTCACCACCGCCGTGCGGATGTCGGATGTCGTACGCATCGGCCCTTCCCTTCCGGACCGACGCGGTGACGGCCGTCAGCCCAGGTCGTGGCTCGCCCTGCGGGCCTGACGCTGCGCCCAGGACGCGAGACGCGACCAGCGCCGGGCCGCGGCCAGGCGGTTGGCGACGCGTGCGTTGTCGGCCTCGCGGTGCAACTGGGTGACGCGCTCGGTGGCCAGGGAGTAGTCGTAGAACATCATTACCGTCCAGGTCGCCGTTGTAACTGTCTTAAATTTCTTTGGCAGTTACAAAGGTACGGTAAAGGGATGTGACTGGTCAAGCTCGTTTAAACGGTCACGGGTGAACCTGGCGGCGCGGGAGCTCGGTGTGCGCGGGCGTTGGCCCGACCAGTACCACCGCGCCGTCTGACAGCGGTCTGACCGCCCGCCAGTGGGTAGGGGGGCCGTATGGCAGAGATCGGTTTCACCCTGATGAGCGAGCAATCGCCCGCGAAGGAGCTGGTGGAGGACGCGGTCGCGGCCGAGCGGGCCGGCTTCGGCTACGCGGTCGTCTCCGACCACTACTTCCCGTGGCTGGAGGAGATGGGCCACTCTCCGTACGCCTGGTCGGTGCTGGGCGCGGCGGCGCAGGCCACAGAACGGCTGCCGCTGATGACGTACGTGACATGCCCGATCATGCGTTACCACCCCGCCGTGGTGGCGCAGAAGGCGGCCACGATGGGTGTGCTCAGCGACGGCCGGTTCACCCTCGGCGTGGGCGCGGGCGAGAACCTGAACGAGCACGTGGTCGGGCACGGCTGGCCGCCGGTCAACACCCGGCACGAGATGTTCCGCGAGGCCATCGAGGTCATCAAGGAGCTCTTCCAGGGCGGTTACCGCAACTACCGCGGCGAGTACTTCGACATCGACTCGGCCCGGCTGTTCGACCTGCCCGAGAGGCCGGTGCCCATCGCGGTCGCCGCGTCCGGCGAGCAGTCGGTGGACATCGCGGCCGAGCTCGGCGACGGCCTCGTGGCGACCGACCCGGACGGGTCGTTGGTGGAGAAGTTCGCCGCGTCCGGCGGCGAGGGCAAGCCCGTCTACGGCCAGCTGGCCGTCTGCTACGACCCCGACAGGGACGCCGCGGTCGAGCGTGCGCACCGGCTGTGGCGCTGGTCGGTGACCGGCTGGAAGGTCATGTCGGAGCTGCCCGCGCCGGTCAACTTCGCCGCCGCGACCGAGACCGTACGGCCGGAGGACGTGGCGGAGAAGGTGCCCTGCGGCGCGGACGTCGGCGCCGTGGTCGAGGCCGTGCGGCAGTACACCGAGGCCGGCTTCACCCACATCGCGCTCGTGCAGGTCGGGCGGGAGCGCCAGCGGGAGTTCTTCGAGTGGGCGGAGAAGGAGCTCCTCCCCGCGCTGCGCGAACTCTAGACCCGCTCGACCGTGACGGCCGGGACGCCGCCGAGGCAGTCCGCGGCGGGCAGCCTCCCGGTGCGGACGAAGGCGGTCTGCAGCGCGACCACGCAGGAGGCCGCGCTGCCGCCGCTCTCCGGCACGTGCCCGCTGTTCGGCACGGTCACCGTCTCAGCCCGCGGGTACTGGCCGGCCGCCAGGCGTCCCTCCTCGACCGGGGTGTTCAGGTCGAACTCGCCCGACACCACGAGCACCGGCACGCGGGGCGGCGGCCCGCCGGACGGCGTCGCCGCCACGCCCGGCCAGCCCGCGCAGACGTCGCCCCGGTCGGGGATGCCGCTCACCCAGGCCTTTGGGCTGAAGGGCCGGAAGTCCGCGGGATCGAGCCGGGCCAGCCGGGCGCGATACCGTGCGGGCCGGTCCGCGACCGGCGTGCCCGCGGCCCACGGCACCGGGTAGTCGCCGCAGACCACCGCGGCGAAAAGGGCCACGCTGAAGTCGTCGCCGTCTCGCACCGCGCCGTCGCGGACCTGGCCGGCCAGCGCCGCGAGCGGCCCGGTGTCGCCGCCGGCGGCCCGGCGCAGGATCGCGGGCAGCCGCCCGAACAGCTCGGGGTCGTCCGACGCGACCTGGTAGACCATCCCGGCGAGGGCCGCCTCGTCCAGCGGACCGCCCTCCAGTGGCACCGGGCCGCGCCGCAGGCGGGCGGCGACCGTGGCGAGGTCCGCCAGCACCGCCCGCCCCTCGCACGCGCCGCGTGAGCGGTCGCACAGCGCGCCGACCGCCCGGCGCAGGGCCTGCGCGTTCTGCCTGGCCCATGGGTCGAACCGCAGCGGGTACGCCCCCGAGAGCACGATCGACCCGACGTGGTCCGGGTGCCGCCGGGCGTACACGGTCATCAGATAGGTGCCGTACGACTGGCCGAGCAGGTCGAGCCGGTCGATCCCCAGGTGAGCGCGGACGGCGTCGATGTCGTCCGCGGCGGCGGCCGTCGTGTAGTGGCGGGCCCGGTCGCCCAGCTCGGCGCCGCAGGCGCCGATCGCCGCCACGATCTTCGCCCGCGCGGTGGCGGTGGTCACCCCGGCCGCCGCGCGGCAGCGCAGCGGCTCCGACACGCCGGTCCCGCGCGGGTCCACCAGCAGCAGGTCGTGGGTTCTGAGCAGGTCGCGGTAGCCGGTGGCGTACATGGCGAGGGCGGCGGTGGCCGAGGCGCCGGGGCCGCCGGGGTTGGGCACGACCGTCCCCTGGGCGGGGCGCGAGCCGTCGAGGTGGCGCACCAGCGTGTAGCCGATCGCGATCGTGCCCGCCGCCGGGTCGGTCCGGTCGAGCGGCACCCGCAGCGTGCCGCAGGTCGCGCCGGGACCGCAGTCCGAGGAGGGGCGGGGGCGGGGCGGGGAGGCGCAGCTCTGAAGGGAGACGAGAAGGGCGGCGGCGGTGAGGAGCGCGGCCATCGCTTTGATCACGTCTCCCGATCCTCCCGGCCCGGACGGCCCGTGAGATCGTCCGTCCGGCGGGACCGTCGCTACCCCGCCCGTATCGCCGTCCCGCCGCGCTACGTCAGGGGTCTTACCTCGCGGGTCAGATCGGGTCCCACGGGACGGACTCGTAGATCTCCGCGACGGCGGCGGCGAACGCGGCGTCGACGGGCAGGGCGAGGTCGTCCACCCTGTCGACGGGGGCGACTCCGTGAGAGTTGGTCACCAGCACCGAACGGAAGGACGGCAGGTCGGCCAGCCGCACCGGTGCCCGACGGGACGGGAACCCGGCGGCGGGCAGCCGGGGCTCCAGCAGCCGCATCGTGATGCCGTGCAGGCAGGGTGCGTCCGGCCAGGTCACCCGCGACCCGTCGAAGAAGGCGACGTTGGCGACGCCGGACTCGGCGATCACGCCTCCCGGTCCGGTGAGCAGCGCGTCGTCGAACCCCTCGCGCTCGGCCAGCTCGCCGTAGTGGATCTGCCCGAAGCTCCCGACGTGCTTGATGTGCGCGACCGGCCGCTGGTAGGGCACGGACTTCAGGCGAACAGGTCCCTCCGGCGCGGGGACCGGCGGCCGCACGACGACCATGACGGACGGCGCGGCGTCCGGGTCGGGCCGGTGGACGACGACGCGGACCGACGCGTCGGGGGTGTCGCCCAGTGCGTGCTGGATCCGGCGGCGGACCAGGTCGCCGTCCAGGCCCGTGCCGAACAGCTCCCGGCTGGCGGCGTCGAGCCGGTCCAGATGCAGGGCGAGGCCGCGGGTCGCGAACCCTCTGACCTGCATGGCGGTGAAGTGTCCGTAGTTCACCAGGGCGCGGTGGCCGAGTTGCTCGACCGTGGGCGGGCGGCCGTCGATCTCGATGCGGGGAGCGGGAGAGGGTGTCACGATCACCAAGGTAACGGCCCGTGAGATGATCGCGGTCGGCACCGCGGATGGGAGGTACCGATGCCCGAGCGCACGCAGACGGTGACGGTCGCGGACGGCGGCTTCGACCTGCGCCTGTGGATTCCGGAGCGGGGGAGCGGCCCGGGGCTGCTGCTGATCCCGGAGATCTGGGGAGTGAGCGACTACATCAGGGCCGTCGCCGCCGACCTCGCCGCGCTCGGCTACGTCGTGGGCGTGCCGGACCTGTTCTGGCGGCTGCGGCCCGGCTGGGCGGCCGCGCACGACGAGGAGGGGCTGCGCGCCTCGCTGGAGCTGTCGGCGGACTTCGACCCCGAGAAGGGCGCCGACGACTGCGCCGCCGCGCTGGCCGCGCTCGCGGCCCGGCCCGAGGTGACGGGCGGGACCGGCATGCTCGGCTTCTGCCTCGGTGGCTCGCTGGCCTACGCGGTGGCGGCCCGCGCCGGCGTGCCCGGCCTGTCGGCCGTGCTGTCCTTCTACGGCTCTGCCGTGCCGGACGCGCCGCGGCTGATGGGCGACATCCGCTGCCCGATCCAGTTCCACTTCGGCGGCCGGGACCCCTACATCCCCCGGGACAGGGTGGCGGTCGTGGAGGCGGCGGCGGCCGGACGGGCGAACGTGGAGGTCCACGTGCAGGAGGAGGCCGGTCACGCCTTCCACAACTTCTTCGCGCCGATGTTCCACAACCCGGAGGCGGGCCGTACGGCGTGGGCGCTGGCCATGGACTTCCTGCGCCGTCACCTCCCGGCGGCCTGAGCCTCCTGCCTCGCCTGGCCTTCCGCGGGGTTCTCCGAGGGTGTCCGCCAGGGGAGGGCGGGCAGGCCGCACCGCACGCGCAGGACCATCCAGAAGGCCGGGGCGAGCAGCAGCACGGCGAGCAGCACCCAGACGGTCTCGGTGTTGCCGATGCCGAACATCTTCAGCGCCGAGGCGAGCAGCACGAACGCCAGGGCGCGGCGGATCAGCCCGCCGGGGGCACGCGAGGAGATCCGCGAGCCGAGGTAGACGCCAGGGATGGAGCCCGCCAGCAGCGCCACCGTGACCGACAGCGTGAACTCGCCGAACAGCAGGTGCCCGAGCGCGGCCGACATGACGAGCGGCACGGCCTGGACCAGGTCGGTCCCGACGAGCTGGTTGGCCTTCAACGCGGGGTAGAGCGCCAGCAGGGCCACGATGATCAGAGAGCCGGAGCCGACCGAGGTGATGCCGACCACCAGCCCGCCGACGGCCCCCACCAGCGCGGTCGGCAGCGGCCGTACGGTGACGGAGGGGATCTCGGTCGCGGCCGGTTCGCCGGGGGCGGCGGTGCGGCGGCCGGTCTCGGGGGTGCGGCCCTCGGCGCGGTCGCGCATCGCGAGGTAGCCGCGTACGGCCAGGCCCGCCGCCGCGATGAGCAGGGCGATGCCGAGACCCTTCTGGATCACCTCCTGCACCGCCTCGCCCTTGCCCAGCGCGCGGGCGATGAGCACGCCGCAGAACGCCGCGGGGACCGAGCCGGCGCACAGCCAGGCGACGAGTCTCAGGTTGACCGTCCCCCGGCGCAGGTGCACGAGGCTGCCCACCGGTTTCATGACGGCGGCGGCGACGAGGTCGCTGGAGACGGCGGCGAGGGGTGGCACGCCGAAGAACGTCACGAGCATGGGCGTCATCAGGGCGCCGCCGCCCATGCCGGTCAGGCCGACGACGACGGCGACCAGGAACGAGCCGATCGCCATGGTGTAGTCGAAATGCACCCGCTAACCCTACCTAACCCATCGGAATTATGGATACCCCCCTGTTGTGGTGAACCTTTCCCACTGAACCGGTTCGGCCGATCTCTCGCGGCGTACCCCGCGACCGGCTGATCACCCGCGCCTGGCTGCGCATTCTCGTCGCGGTCGGGGATCGTGGAGGTCGCGGAGGGATCACATCGGTGATCGCCCGTTGACGTGGCGGTCACGCACCGAATACTTTGGCCGGACCTTATCCGGTTAAGTGACACTTGAGGGGCTGGGGATGCGGCGATGACCGTCCTCGCGGTGGACATCGGCGGCACGAAGTTCGCCGCCGCGGCCGTCGCGCCCGACGGAGAGATGCTGGCCCGCGCCGAGGTGCCGCTGCGCGGCCCAGGCTCGGCCGACCGGACGCTGTCGGAGGTCGTGGGCCGGATCACCGAGCGGGTGCCGCCCGCCCGCCTCGACGGGATCGGAGTGGGCTCGGCCGGGCCGCTCGACCCGGGCCGGGGCACCGTCAGCCCGGTGAACATCCCCGCCTGGCGCGAGTTCCCGCTGGTGGACGCGCTCGGCGAGGTGCTGCCCGGCCGGCCCGTACGGCTCGCGGGCGACGCCCAGTGCATGGCGCTCGGGGAGTGGTGGCGCGGCCTGTCCCGGGACGGCCACGAGCGGAGCCGGGCCATGCTCGGCATGGTGGTCTCCACCGGCGTCGGCGGAGGCTTCGTCCTCGACGGCGTGCCGTACGTCGGCCCGACCGGCAACGCGGGGCACATCGGCCACATCACGGTCGATCCCGGGGGCGAGCCGTGTCCCTGCGGGGGTGTCGGCTGCGTCGAGACCGTCGCGAGCGGGCCCAGCATGGTCCGGTGGGCCGCCGCGAACGGCTGGACCGGCGAGGACGCGCGGGCGCTGGCCGCCGACGCCCGGGCCGGGCACCCCACCGCCACGCTGGCCTTCCGGCGCGCAGCCGACGCGCTGGCCACCGCCGTGCTCACGGCGTCCGCCCTGTTCGACCTCGACCACGTCGTCATCGGAGGGGGCGTGGCCGCTGCGGGGCCGATCCTGTTCGACCCGCTCAGGCAGGCGATCGAGAGGAACGCCGGGCTCGGCTTCCTGCGGCGCCTGCGGGTGGACCCGACCTCCCTGGGCCGCGACGCCGGACTGTTCGGCGCCGCCGCCCTCGTCCTGTTGCAGGACGACGACCCGGGCACCTGACCGGCCCGGGCCTCCCCGACCACAAGGAGCGTCGATGAGAGGACCGAGAGGATTACGCACGGCTGCCGTGCTGGCCGCCATGCTCGCGGGGCTGACCGCCGCGCCGGCCACGGCGAGCGCCGCGACCGGCGATTCCGGCTTCGTGAAGCGCGCGGGCGCCCACCTCGTGCTGAACGGCAAGCCGTTCCGCTTCGCCGGGACCAACAACTACTACCTGATGTACAAGTCGCACGCGATGGTGGACGACGTGTTCGCCCGCGCCAAGGCCGCCGATCTGTCCGTGATCCGCAACTGGGGGTCGCTGGACATCGGCAACCAGGACGGGTCCGACTCCATCCAGGGCAAGGCGGACGGCGTCTACTTCCAGTACTGGGACGGGGTCAAACCCGCCTACAACGACGGGGCGGACGGCCTGGAGCACCTCGACTACGTGCTGTGGAAGGCCAGGCAGTCCGGGATCAAGCTGGTCATCCCGTTCGTCAACAACTGGAACGCCTATGGCGGCATGGACCAGTACGTCCGCTGGGCCAAGGGTCAGCATCACGACGACTTCTACACGAACCCGACGATCAAGGGCTGGTTCAAGGACTGGATCAGCCACCTGCTCAACCGGGTCAACACGCTGACCGGCGTCGCCTACAAGGACGACCCCACGATCATGGCCTGGGAGCTGGCCAACGAACCCCGGTGCAAGGGGTCGGGCAACTACCCGACCTCGTCCGGCTGCACCACGGCCACCGTCACGGCCTGGGCGGACGAGATGTCCCGCCACATCAAGTCGGTGGACGGCAGGCACCTGGTCGGCGCGGGTGACGAGGGCTTCTACTGCACCGACCCCGGCGGCTCCGACTGGACCGACAACTGCGGCGAGGGCGTGGACACGGTCGCGCTGGCGAAGCTGCCGAAGATGGACCTGATGTCCCTGCACCTCTATCCGGACGGATGGGGCAAGGACGCCGCCTGGGGCACGACCTGGATCAAGAGGCACCTCGCCGACGGCCGCAGGATCGGCAAGCCCGTGATGCTCGGCGAGTTCGGCCTGCTGAGCAAGGCCGTGCGCAACCCCGTCTACCGGGAGTGGACGGACGCCTTCGTGTCCGGTGGCGGGGCGGGCTTCCTGTACTGGCTGATCGCGGGCACGCAGGACGACGGCACCCTCTATCCCGACTACGACGGCTTCACCGTCTACTGCCCCGGCCCGGTGTGCACGACGATCACCAACGCGTCGGCGACGATCCGCGGCAGGCTGCCGATCTTCCCGCCGGTGGCCGACGACGACACGGCCGTCACGACCTTCGGCACGCCGGTCACGGTGGACGCCACCGCCAACGACATCGCGTACCTCGCCAGGATCAGGCCGGAGACGCTCGACCTCGACCCGGCCACGGCGGGCCGTCAGGCGAGCCTGACCGTGACCGGCGGCACGTTCACCGCCGACGCGTCGGGGAAGGTCGCCTTCACCCCCGCGGAGGGCTTCAGCGGCCGGGCCACGGCGACCTACCGGGTGCGTGACAGTCTGCTGCGGTGGTCCGGCACCGCCACGATCACGGTGACCGTCAAGCCCGACCCGGGCGCGGCGATCAGGTTGTTCTCCTTCGAGGACGGCGTGCAGGGCTGGGCGCCCGGCAACTGGCAGAGCGACGCCGGCACGGTCGCCCAGTCCGCCGAGTGGGCCACCGACGGCACGCACGGGCTGCGGGTGGACGCGACCGGCGGCGGCTGGTTCGGCGCGGCCTTCCCCGAGCCCGTCGACCTGTCGGCCAAGGGCACGCTGAAGTACGACATCAAGACGGGGGCCGCGGGCACCTCGACCAGCGTCGCGCTGCAGACCGGCTCCGGCTGGGCCTGGTGCCAGTCCACATGGGGCTGGCAGAACCAGGACGGCACGGGGACGGTGGAGATCGACCTCACCTCCGCGATGTCCTGCACGACCGAGGACCTCAAGGACGTGCGCGGCATGTTCGTCTGGGTGAGCCCCGGCACCTTCCTCATCGACAACGTCCGTGCCGACTAAGAGGGCCGAGTAAGAGGGCCGAGTAAGAGGGCCGAGTAGGAGCGAGCGCGTCGCGGGCCGGTCCTGACCCCGGCCCGCGACGCCGTCGCGTCTGTTGGAACGATCCATCACCGGTCCGAACCCGCCCATGTTTGGGTCTTGAAACTTAACTGGTTAAGTCTTTCACTCAATGGCAACCGGACAACCTTCTGGTTCCGGCGCTCAACCGATTCAGGGAGAAGCACGTGAAAGACCACCCCCCTGCCTTACGCCGTCTGCCCGTCGCCCTCGCCGTGATCGCCGCGGCCCTGCTCGCTCTCGTGCCGGCTCTCACCGGCGCGTCGGTGCAGCGCGCCGGGGCCGCCGCAGTCCCTGCCGGGTTCGCCTACCGCTGCGGGATCCACTTCTGCCTCGACGGCAGAACCTTCTACTTCGCCGGCGCGAACACCTACGACCTGTTCACCTTCGGCAGCGGTTCGGGCGACACCGAGACGCAGTACATGGACAAGGCGCGGATCGACGCGCACTTCGCGAACCTCCAGGCCGACAAGGTCACGGTGCTGCGGGTGTGGATGTTCAGTCACGAGGACTGGCACGGGTTCGAGAAGTCCAAGGGCGTCTACAACGAGCAGGAGTTCGCCCAGTTCGACTACATCATCCAGTCGGCCAAGGCGCACGGCGTCAAGTTGATCCCGGTCTTCGAGAACTACTGGGAGGCCTACGGCGGCATCGACACCCGGCTCCAGTGGGAGGGCCTGTCCGGCGGCCACCCGGGGCGGGCGGCGTTCTTCGACAAGACGAGGTGCCCCGGCTGCTTCACCTCGTACAAGAACTACGTGAGTCACGCGCTCAACCGCGTCAACCACTACAGCGGGATCAGGTACAAGGACGATCCGACGATCTTCGCCTGGGAGTTGATGAACGAGCCGCGCTACCAGGACCAGAGCGCCTCGGAGAACGTCAACGGAACGACCCTGCGCGCGTGAGTCGACGAGATGGGCGCCTTCGTGAAGGGGATCGACCCCAACCACATGCTGGGCACCGGCCTGGAGGGACACGGCACGAAGTACGGCTTCGGCGGTGACGAGGGCAACCCGTTCGTCTCCATCCACCAGTCGCCGTACGTCGACTTCACCTCGGCCCACCCCTATCCGACCGAGTCATGGGCAAACCTGGGCATCGACCAGACCAAGGCGCTGATCCGCGCCTGGATCTCCGACTCGCACAACCTCGTCGGCAAACCGTTCTTCATGGGGGAGTTCAACGTCCACAACGTCGATCGCTCCGCCTGGTGGAGCGCGTTGTTCTCCGACTTCGAGGCGGCCGACGGCGACGGCAGCGCGTTCTGGTGGTATCAGGACCACAGCGTGGACGGGAAGTTCGGCGTCTCCGCGGGCGCCCCGGAACTGGCGGCCTTCCGCGCCCACTCGCAGCGGCAGGCGGCGAAGAACGGCGCAGGCCCCTCGACCAGCCCGTCCCCGTCCCCTTCCGCCTCCCCCTCCCCTTCCGTCTCCCCGTCGCCCTCCCCGTCGCCCTCGCCCTCACCCTCCCCGTCTCCTTCGCCGTCGGTGACTCCCGCCGCGTGCACGGTGACGTACCGGCTCTCGGACTGGGGGAGCAGCTTCAACGCCGACGTGACGATCAGGAACGGCGGCGCGACGGCGATCAACGGCTGGACGCTGGTCTTCTCCTTCCCGGGTGACCAGACGATCAACAGCGTCTGGAACGCCAAGGCGACCCAGAGCGGCAAGCGGGTCACGGCCGCCAACGAGTCGTGGACGGGCACCATCCCGGCCGGCGGCTCGGTCAACTTCGGCCTGAACGGCAGGTCCACCGCCGGAACCAACGGCGTCCCCGCACAGTTCACGCTCAACGGCGCCGCCTGCGCCAAGGGCTGAGCCCACCCCGCCGCGGGCCGGAACGCGACCCCGGCCCGCGGCAACTAGTGCGATATCCCCATTTATGGGGCAAAGGTAGGCTGGAGGAACGAATCGGACGTCGGGGGACGCGGCCATGACGGGAACGCACGGGTGAGAGGCGCCACCGGCTCCGCCGACCCCCGCCACAGCGGCGTACGGCCGTCCCTCGACCTCATGGCGGCGCTGCTGGAGCGCAGCGGCGAGGGCATCGTCGTGTGCGACGCGGACGGCGTCGTGACGCTGGCCAACGCGGAGGCGGTCCGCCTGGTGCCGCGGGTCGAGGTGGGCAGGCCCCCGCCCGCGCCGCTCGACTCCCTCTCGTCCGCGCCCGCCGGCCGGAGCGTGACGCACGGCGGCCGGGTGATCGGGGTGCGTGTGGAGGCGGTCGGCGAGGGCGGGGTCGCCTGGTACCTCACCGACCAAGCGGAGGAGGCGGCCCGACGCACCGAGTTCCTGCTGGAGGCCGCCCGCCGCCTGTCCGCCTCGCTCAACCCGCACCGCTGCGCCCGGGCCGCGACGGAGCTGGGCACCGAGTTCCTGTCCGACGTGGCGATCGTGCTGCTGCCGCCCACCTCACGCCGCCGGGTGGAGTGGGTGCGCGCCGTCTCCGGCCGGTACGGCGTGGAGGAGGGCACCCTGCCGGCCGCCGCGGCGGCGGAGGTGCCCGGCCTGACCGACGCGCTCGCGGGCCTGCGGCACGGCGCCGCGGGACAGCAGGAGCCGGGCGGCGTGCCGGACTGGCTGCTGCCGGAGGGGTTCGGCCCGGCCGGCCACCTGCTGGTGCTCCCGCTGCCCGGCAACGGCGTGCCCGCAGGGGCGGTCGTGCTCGCCCGCCGCGCCGGGGGGCCGGCGTTCGGCGACGACGACGAGGTGATGGCGCGCGACCTCGCGACCCGGGCCGGGGCCGCGATCTCGGCGGCCTCCCTGTTCCGGGAGCAGAGCACGATCAACGCCATCCTCACCGGCGACCTGCTGCCGCCCGACCTGCCGGAGATCGAGGGCATGCGGCTGGCCGGCCGGCTGCGGGCCTCGCAGCAGGCGGGCGCCATCGGCGGCGACTTCTACGACGTCTACCTGCCCGACGCGGCGCCCGACACCGGGATCGTGGAACGGCCCCCCTTGGTCATCCTGGGCGACGTCTGCGGCAAGGGCGCCCGCGCGGCGGTCCTGGCCGGTCAGGTCCGCCACAGCCTGCGTACGCTGCTGCTGCTGGAAAGCCGCCCCGACCGGCTGCTCGAGCTGCTCAACCGGTCGCTGCTGGCCTCCCCGGCGCCGAACGCCTACGTCACGATGATCCTCGCCGCGCTGCGGACCGCACCCGGCGATCACGTGCTGGTGGACCTGGCCGTGGCCGGGCACCCGCCGCCGCTGGTTTTGCGCCGGGACGGCACGGTGGAGGAGGTCGCCGTCCGAGGTTCGATCCTCGGCGCGTTGAAGAGGATCGCCCTGCGGCCCGTCACGCTCGACCTGGCGCCCGGCGAGGTGTGCCTGCTGTACAGCGACGGCATCACCGAGGCGTTCGGCGGCCCGAGCGGCCGGGAGATGTTCGGCGAGGAGCGGCTGAAGGAGGCGCTGGCGACCTGCGCCGGCATGCCGGCCGACGCCCTGGTGGAGCGCCTGGAGCAGCTCAGCACCGAGTGGCTGGGCGGCGGTCCGGGCGGCGGTCCGGGCGGCGGTCTGGGCGGCGGCCAGCAGGACGACCGCGCCCTGCTCGCCGTACGCGCGGGGCCGGGACGGACGGAGACATCATGGTGACGACGGACCTGGAGGCCGCCACCGGGCGTTACCTGGACCTGATCGGCCGGGCCGACGAGTACGGCGCGGTCGACCTGGTCCTGGGCCTGATCGACGAGGGCGTCCCGGCCGAGGACGTGCTGCTGCGGATCATCGCCGCGGGCCAGCGCCGGGTGGGCGAGCTGTGGGCGTCGAACGAGTGGTCGGTGGCACGCGAGCACGCGGCGACCGCGGTCAGCGAGCGCGCCGTGGCCGCCGTCACCGGGCGCGTCCGGCCCGCAGCGACCCGTGGACGGGTGGCCGTGGCCTGCGCGGACGGCGAGTATCACGCGCTGCCCACCCGCATCATGGCGGAGGTGCTGCGCCTGCGAGGGTGGCACGTCGACTTCCTGGGGGCCAGCGTGCCCGGCCCGCACCTGATCACGCACCTGCACCAGACCGGGCCCGACGTGGTCGCGCTCGGCTGCACGCTGCCGACCCGGCTGCCCCGCGCGCACGCCACCATCGCGGCCTGCCAGGCCGTGGGCATCCCCGTGCTGGCCGGCGGGGCCGGGTTCGGCGCCGACGGCCGCTTCGCCCGCCTGCTCGGCGCGGACGCGTGGGCGCCCACCGCCGACGCGGCGGCCGACCGGCTCGCCGCCGGGCTGCCGTCCTTCCCCGCCGCCCACGGCGGCCCCGGCGGCTCCGGCGGCGCCGCGGCCGATCTCGGCGGCGAGGAGTACGCGTACCTGACCCGGCACCGCGCCAACCTGCTGGCCCGCGTCATGGACGCGCTCAGGGAGGCGTACGCCCCGATGGGCGGCTACAGTGCGCGGCAACTGGAGCACACCGCCGAGGATCTCGGCCACATCGCCGACTTCCTGATCGCCGCGATGTACGTCCACGACGCTCCGCTGTTCACCGATTTCGTCACCTGGACCTGCCGGGTGCTGGTGGCCAGGAAGGTGCCGGCGGAGTCCGTCGTGCTCGGGCTGGGTGTCTTCCGTGACGTACTGACAGACTGCCCCGGCGCCCAGGCGCTGCTGATCGAGGGCATCGCCGCGGCACACACGTGCTGCAGCCGATCAACCCAGCCCGCGAATCAACCTCGACGACGTGCTCAATCTCCCTGACTGAGACAATGTGCAGGTGAGCAGGCGTGCCGTCGCCGTCCGGGTCGAGGGGATCGTGCAGGGGGTCGGCTTCCGGCCCTTCGTGTACGGCCTCGCCACGCGGCTCGGCCTCGCCGGGCTGGTCGGCAACGACGAGCGCGGGGTCTTCATCGAGGTCGAGGGCGGCAGCGCGCTGGTCGAGCGGTTCCTCGCCGCGCTGACCGGCGACCCGCCGCCGCTGGCGGTGATCGAGCGGATCAGCACGGGCCCCGCGCCCGTCACCGGCCGCAGGACCTTCGTGATCGCGCCCAGCGCGGCCGGTGGGGAGCGGCACGCGCTCGTCTTGCCGGACGTGGCGACCTGTGACGCCTGCCTGCGCGACCTGACCGACCCGGCCGACCGCAGGTGCGGCTACGCCTTCACCAACTGCACCGGCTGCGGCCCGCGCTTCACCATCGTCCGCGACGTGCCCTACGACCGGGCGAACACGACGATGGCCGGCTTCCGGATGTGCGCCGACTGCGCCCGGGAGTACCACGACCCCGCCGACCGGCGCTTCCACGCCCAGCCCGTCTGCTGCCCCGCCTGCGGGCCCCGGCTGCGCTTCACCGGTGCCGCCGGCGACCCGGCCGGCGACCCACTCGAGCGGGCCGTACGGCTGCTGCGGGAGGGCGGGGTGCTGGCGGTCAAGGGACTCGGCGGCTACCACCTGGCGGCGCTCGCGGCGGACGAGCCCGCCGTGGCGGCGCTGCGGTCGCGCAAGCACCGCGAGGACAAGCCCTTCGCGGTGATGGTGGGCGACGTGGCCGCGGCGCGGCGGCTGTGCGTGGTGGACCCGGCCGAGGAGCGCCTGCTGACCGGGCCCGCCCGCCCTGTCGTGCTGCTCCGCCGCCTGCCGGACGCGCCCGTCGCGCTGTCCGTAGCACCGGGCAACCGGTGGCTGGGCGTGCTGCTGCCCTACACCCCGCTGCACCACCTGCTGCTCCGGGCGCTGGGCCGGCCAATCGTGCTGACCAGCGGAAACGTGTCCGACGAGCCGATCGCCTACCGGGACGAGGACGCCCTGGAACGGCTCGGCGGCATCGCCGACGCCTTCCTGACCCACGACCGCCCCATCCACATCCGTACGGACGACTCGGTCGTACGGGTCTTCCGGGGCCGCGACCTGCCGATCAGGCGGTCGCGGGGATACGTGCCGCACCCGCTGCCGCTCGCCCGGGCGGCCCCCCGGCCCGTGCTCGCCTGCGGCGCCGAGCTGAAGCACACGTTCTGCCTGGTCAAGGATGACCGTGCGGTCGTCTCCCACCACATCGGCGACCTGGAGAACTACGAGACCCTGCGGTCGTTCACCGAGGGGGTCGAGCACTTCCGGCGGCTGTTCGACATCACGCCCGAGGTGATCGCGTACGACCTGCATCCCGAATATCTGTCCACGAAGTGGGCCCTCGACCAGGACGCGGACCTGGTCGGCGTGCAGCACCACCACGCCCACGTCGCCTCCTGCCTGGCCGACAACGGTGTCGCCGGGCCGGTCGCGGGGGTGGCCTTCGACGGCCTCGGATTCGGCATGGACGGCACGTTGTGGGGCGGCGAGTTCCTCGTCGCCGACCTGGCCGGTTTCGAACGCGCGGGCCACCTGGCGCCGGTGCCGATGCCCGGCGGCGCGACCGCGATCCGGCAGCCCTGGCGCATGGCGGCGGCCTACCTCGATCTCGCCTACGACGGGGACGTCCCGGAGGACCTGGACGTCGTACGGCGCAACGCCGGGCGGTGGGCGGCCGTCGTCGCGTTGGCCCGCCGGGGCGGGAACGCGCCCCTCACCTCCAGCATGGGCCGCCTGTTCGACGCGGTGGCGGCGGTCGCGGGCGTACGCGACACGATCACCTACGAGGGCCAGGCCGCGGTCGAGTTCGAGCAGCTCGCCGACCCCGTGGTGGACGACGCGTATCCCTGCGGCCTCGTCCCCGCGGGTGATCGGTTCACGGTGCCGGGCGTGGAACTGGTCCGCGCGGTCGCCGACGACCTGCGCGCGGGTGCGCCGCGCGACGTGGTGGCCGCGCGGTTCCACAACGCCGTGGCCGGGATCGTGGCCGCCGGATGCGCCCGGGTCCGCGAGGCCACCGGTCTGTCCACGGTGGCCCTGTCGGGCGGCGTGTTCCAGAACCTGCTGCTGCTCGGCCGGGCCGTGACCCTGCTGGAGGAGCGCGGCTTCACGGTGCTCACCCACCACCGGGTCCCTCCGAACGACGGCGGCGTCAGCCTCGGTCAGGCGGCGGTCGCCGCGGGCCGCGACTGTCCCCCTTGATCGTCATCCCCCTTGACCGTCATCTCAGTCGGGGTCGGCGGGAAGAGGGTCGAGCCGGTGTGGGCCGGGGCCCCGGCTCGCCAGCTCGTCGTACGGATTGAGCAGCCGGCAGGCACTCATGGAGACGCAGCCGCACCCGATGCAGTTGGTGAGCTCGCGCTGGAGCCGTTCGAGAGCGGCGCGGCGCATCTCCAGGTCGGCGGACCAGGCGCGCGCGATGCGTTCCCACTCTCGCCTGGTGGGCTTGCGGTCATGGGGGAGGTCTCGGAAGACTTCCGCCACGTCCCGCAGCGGGATGCCCAGCCGCTTCGCCACCTGGATCAGCGACACGCGGCGGATCATGTGCCGGGAGTAGCGCCGCTGGTTCCCCGCCGTCCGCCGCGAGAAGATCAGCCCCTGCGCCTCGTAGAAGCGCAGGGCGCTGACGGCGACTCCCGTACGTCGCGACACCTCGCCGACCGTCAGCAGCTCGGCCGGATTCAGCTTCGCCATCGAGATCCCTCCACGAGCTTGACCTCAATTTAACTTGAGGTTCAAGGATGGTGCCCACCGACGACTCGGGGAGGACTTCGTGAGCACCATCAGCATCGGCGCACGACGTGCGGGACGGGTGAGCCGGCCGGTGACCGCCGTCACCGTGCTGCTCGGCGTCCTGGCGCTGGCCATGTCGATCGCGGGCACCGCGGTGGCGGTTCCGCGCATCGGGGGCGACCTGGACGTGTCGGCGGCGTCCCTGCAGTGGGTGGTCGCCGGCTACAACCTGACCTTCGCGGCGTTCACGCTCGTGTGCGGCTCACTGGCCGATCTCTTCGGCCGCCGCCGCGTCTTCACCCTCGGCGCGGCGCTGTTCACGGTGGCGGCGCTGGTCAGCGCGGTCGCGGACGGCATCTGGGTGCTGAACGCGGCACGGCTGCTCGCCGGGGTGGGGGCCGCCGGGATGATGGCGGCGGGCGGCGCGATCCTGGCGGCGACCTTCGAGGGCGCGGCGCGGACGCGTGCCTTCGCCGGGATGGGCACCATGGCGGGCGTCGGCATCGCGATCGGCCCGAGCCTGTCGGGCTGGCTGGTCGGCGAGTTCGGCTGGCGCGGCACGTTCGGCGTGAACGTCGCCGTCGGCCTGCTGGTCCTGGCGGGCAGCAGGTTCGCCCCCGAGTCGCGGGCCGCGCAACGCCCGCGCGTGGACCGCGCCGGAGTCGCGACCTTCGCCGGCGGGCTGGCGCTGCTGATGTTCGGCGTCATGCGGGGGCCCGAGCAGGGCTGGAGCGCGGCGCCGGTGCTCGGCGCGCTGGCGGCGGGAGCCGTGCTGCTGGTGGCCTTCGCCCTGGTGGAACGGCGCAGCGATCGCCCGGTCCTGGACCTGACGCTGGTGGGGAACGCACCGTTCATGGGCTGGTGCCTGGGGACCCTGGCGACCTCGGTCGGCTTCCTGGGCGTGCTGGTCTTCCTGCCCACCTACCTGCAGGGCGTGAACGGAGTCTCGGCGAGCGAGGCGGGCGTGACGATGCTCATGCTGACCGCCCCCGTCCTGGTCGCCCCGCCGCTGGGCGGCTGGCTGGTGACCCGCGGTGTGTCCGGACGCGCCCTGATCACCATGGCACTGGCCCTGGTCGCGGCGGGCAACGCCTGGCTGACCGTGCTTCACCCGGGGATCGGGACGCTCGCGCTGCTCGGCCCGCTGCTGCTGATCGGCGTCGGGATGGGACTGTCGTTCGGGATCACCGACGGTCAGGCCATGAACGTCGTCGAACCCGACCGCGCCGGAGTGGCGGCGGGATTCCTCAACACCGTGCGTGGCTCGGCCGAGGCACTGGTCATCGCGATGTTCGGCGCGGTGCTGGTCAGCGTCGTCGGCGCCAGGACCGGCTCAGCCGCCGCGGCGGCACGAATCGCCGCGGGCGACGTCGCCGCTCACGAACAGGCGGCGTTCACCGACGGATGGCGGGTGACCCTCTGCGGCGTCGCCCTGCTCACCGCCCTCGGCGCCGCCGCCGTGTTCTTCCTGCTCCGGACGCCTCGCGCGCACCATGCCCAGCCGATGGGCTAGCCTCCCTGGTCGCCCGCGGGCAGCGGGGGGCTCTCCTCGTCGATGGGTCCCTCCGGCGCGATGCCGGTGGAGTCCTCGAGGGTGGAGCGGCCGTGCGGACGGTCGGTCTCGCCCTTCACGCCCACCTGGTCACGTCCGGGCTCCTGCTTCTGCTCGGCGAGCTCCTCGCCGCCCCTGGTGAGCGACTCGCCCGCGGTCACGCCCGACTCCTCCTCGGCGGACGGCTCCCGCCCGGGTCCGGGCTCGCCCGCCGCCTCCGGCCGGAACGCCAGGTCGCCCGCCCGCTTGGCCTCGGTGTCCGGTCGTTCGGTCTCACTCATGATGAAGTCACCTCCCGGTCAGCAGATCCGCGGCAGCGGGTCGCCGACCAGCACGTCGATGATCCGGGTGCCGCCGAAGGCGGTCTTGAGCAGCACCAGGCCGGGGGGATCGTCCCGGACGCGGCCGACGATCGCGGCGTGCTCGCCGAGCGGGTGGCTCCGCAGGGCGGCGAGCGCGGGTTCGGCCGAGCCCCCGCCCACGACCGCGACCATCCGGCCCTCGCAGGCCACGTAGAGCGGGTCGATCCCGAGCAGCTCACAGGCTCCGCGTACGGCGGGCCGTACGGGCACCGCGTCCTCCTCGACGACGACGGCGACGCCGGAGGCGCGGGCGATCTCGTTCAATATCGTCGCGACGCCGCCCCTGGTCGCGTCCCGCAGGCACCGCACCCCTTCGCCGGCAGCGGCCTGGAGTGCGGCGACGAGACCGTTCAGCGGGGCGGTGTCCGACGTCACGTCGGCCTCGATGTCCAGCTCGCCCCGGGCCAGCATGATCGTGACACCGTGCTCGCCGACCGGGCCGGACACGAGGACGGCGTCGCCGGGGCGGGCGTGCGCGACGCCGAGACGCGCGTCCCGCTCCAGCAGTCCCACGCCGGCGGTGGTGACGTAGCAGCCGTCGGCCTTGCCGCGCTGCACGACCTTGGTGTCCCCGGTCACGATCGACACCTCCGCCGCCGCGGCGGCCCGCGCCATCGACGCGCTGATCCGCCGCAGGTCCTCGACCGGGAAACCCTCCTCCAGGACGAATCCCGCCGACAGGTACAGCGGCCGGGCCCCGCACACCGACAGGTCGTTCACGGTCCCGTTGACGGCGAGGTCGCCGATGTCGCCGCCGGGGAAGAACAGCGGGGAGACCACGTAGGAGTCGGTGGTGAACGCGAGCCGCGCGCCGCCCGCGCCGAACACCGCGCCGTCCTCCAGCGGTTCGAGCAGCGGGTTGCGGAACGCGTCGAGGAAGACCGCCTCGATCAGGGTCTGGGTCGCCTTGCCGCCGGCGCCGTGGGCCATCGTGATGTGCTCCTCGCGCACCCGCGCCTTGCGGTGCCTGGCCCGGTCGATGCGTTCGAGGACCTGTTCCTCACGGGTGATACCGGTGTCGGTCACCGCGTCGCCTCCCTCACCCGCTGCCGGGAGAAGCGGCCGAAGTTGTAGTAGGCCGCGCAGGCGCCCTCGGACGACACCATGCAGGTGCCGATCGGCGTCTCCGGTGTGCAGGCCGTGCCGAAGACCTTGCACTCCCACGGCTTGAGCACGCCCTTGAGCACCTCGCCGCACTGGCACGCCTTGGGGTCGGCCACCCGGCTGCCGGGGATCTCGAACAGCCGCTCCGCGTCGTACGCCGCGTACTTCTCGCGCATGCGCAGCGCGGAGTGCGAGATGAAGCCGAGGCCGCGCCACTCGAAGTAGGGCCGCAGCTCCATCACCTCGCCGATGGCCCGCAGCGCCCTGATGTTGCCCGGCCACGGCACCACCCGGGCGTACTGGTTCTCGACCTCCGACCGCCCCTCGGCGAGCTGCCGCAGCAGCAGGTAGACCGACTGGAGGATGTCCAGCGGCTCGAAGCCCGCCACGACCAGCGGCTTGCCGTAGTCGCGGGCGATGAACTCGTACGGCCGGCAGCCGATGATCGTGGAGACGTGGCCGGGTCCGAGGAAACCGTCGAGACGCAGGTCGGGCGAGTCCAGGATGGCCTTGATCGCGGGAATGATCGTCACGTGGTTGCAGAAGACCGAGAAGTTCCGCACGCCCTCGGCCGCCGCGCGCAGCACGGTCATGGCGGTCGACGGCGCGGTGGTCTCGAATCCGATGGCCATGAAGACCACCCTGCGGTCCGGGTTGCGCCGGGCGATCTTCAGGGCGTCCAGCGGTGAGTAGACCATGCGGATGTCGGCGCCCTGGGCGGTGGAGTCGAAGAACGATCCGCGTCCGCCGGGCACGCGCATCATGTCGCCGAACGACGTCATGATCACATCCGGCCGTTCTGCGATGTGGATCGCGTCGTCCACGCGGCCCATCGGGATCACGCAGACCGGGCAGCCTGGGCCGTGCACCAGCGTGATCGTCTCGGGCAGGTAGTCCTCCAGCCCGTGCTTGTAAATGGTGTGGGTGTGGCCGCCGCACACCTCCATGAACTTGTAGGCCCGCCCCGGCTCGCACAGGCTCGCGATCCTGGCGGACAGCGCCCGCGCCTTGTCCGCGTCGCGGTACTCGTCGACGAAGCGCATGGGTCCTTCACCTCTCTATGGACGAGTCGCGCAGCGCGGCCAGCTCGTCCTCGTACGCCTGGCCGATGCCCTCCAGGAACTCCAGGGCGGCCCTGGCCTCGGCCTCGTCGATCTTCGACAGCGCGAAGCCGACGTGGATCAGGACCCAGTCGCCGGGCCCCAGGGGCTGGCCGTCGAGCAGGCCGATGTTGACGGCCCGCCGGACTCCGCTCACGTCGACCCTGGCGAGGTCAGTCTGGTCCGGTGGGATCTCCACGATCTCGCCGGGAATACCCAGGCACATAGGACGCCTCCGCAGTGGTGTCGGGGTCGAGCTGGATGGATTCGAGGACGAGGCTGTCCCCGCCCTCCATGTCGACGTCGATCCCGCCGCACAGTCCGCAGATCGTGAGCGGGTCGGCGCACAGCGCGGAGTGCCCGCAGCCCCGGCAGATGAGCCGTACGGGCTCGATGACCAGGTCGAGCGTCGCGCCCTCGGCGACCGTGCCGGCGGAGGCCAGGCAGAAGGCCTGGTCGAGGGCCTGCGGGGCGATGCGCAGCAGCGCGCCCGCGCGCACCCGGGCCCGGCGCACGCGCCTGCCGTCGGCCCGGCGCTCGACGGCGTCGACCACGGCCTCGGCGATCCCGAACTCGTGCATCGGCGTCACATCCTTCTGATCCGCAGGTAGCGCCGGATGTCGGGCAGCGACTGGACGACCAGCACGGCCACCCCGGTCACCAGCAGCACGAAGAGCACGCGTTTCAGCATCGCCGGTCCTCCTCCGCGATCAGTTCGAGCACGAGGGCGGCGGCCTCGGGGACGGCCGCCGCGACCGGCGGGCTCAGGTCCATTCCCGGAGACACGTCGGCGGGCTCGCAGCCGACCAGCAGGACTCTGTCTCCCCGCGGGAGATCGAGGCCGGAGGCCAGCGTGAGCACCGCGTCGGGGGTCATCGCGTGCGCGTCCACGAAACATCCACCGGGGGCCGGCGTCAGGGACTCCGGCGCCGGTTCGACGACGGACAGCGTGCCGGGGGCGCGTCCCGCCGGGATCGCGTCCACGAGGATCGTGAGGTCGTATCCCGAGGTCAGCTCGTAGGCCAGATGGATGCCCCGGATGCCGAAGTCGCCGACCTCCACCCCGTCGGGCACCCCGACGGCGGCGAGGCGGCGGGCCACCGCCACGCCGAACCCGTCGTCGCCGAGGAAGACGTTGCCCACGCCGGCCACCAGTGTTCTCATGCCGGTTCTCATGCGGGTTCCACCTCGTCCGGCGCGAAGTAGAGGAAACGCCGCTGCTCACGCTGGAGGTCGGCGGCGGGGTCGTCCTCCAGCGTGACGGCCAGGTGGCGCAGGCCGTCCAGGTCGAGGAACACCGCCTCGACCCGGGCGGTCCGCCCGGCCAGGAACATGTCGTGCGCGTCGGCGCGACGGCGGCCGGGCCGCAGCCGCACCCGGCTCCCCTTGGCGATCCGCACCCCGGCCACGGTCACGGCGTCGTCCTCCGGCGTCGTCCTGGCGGGGACCTCCAGGTGACGGATGGCGCCGTGGAGGCGTTCGAGCAGCTCCGGCGGCAGGTCGGCGGCCCGTTCGAGGATCTCGGCGGCGCGCGGGTCGGTGATCCGGGCCTCCCGCTTCTCCTCCTCGGTCAGGGTCAGCGTGCGCAGCGTGAGCAGTTCGTCGATCTCGGTCGAGTCGAACAGGTCGCCCGGGCTCTCCGGGGCGACGGCCGGGTGGTCGTACAGGATGATCGGCGAGGACAGCACGACGTCGCGGCGGCCGGGCTCGCCCACCAGGACGGGCCAGGTGTTCTCGTTGCGGCACTGCCGCGCCGCCGCCTCGGCCCACAGCGGCGGGTCGAGCAGCGAGACGAAGGCCCCTCCGCTCACCCCGATCAGCAGGTGGGCGGCGACCAGCGAGCGGCGCAGGGCCTCCTCGCGCGGCGCGTCCGCGCGCTCCCAGTGGGCCGTGTTCTCCACCTCGACCCGCAGCCGGACCAGCCCGTACGGCCCGGGCAGCCGTTCGGCGGAGATCCGCATCTCCGCGTCGAGCGGCTGGTGCGCGCAGACGATCCGGCCGGTCCGCTCGCCGCCGGGGTCGTCGATGGGCTCGATAAGGCGGTCGCCGGGCACCCGGACCTCGATCGTGCACCGCCTGGCCGTCACGTGTGCCAGGGACACCGCGGTCCGGGCCTCCCGCTCGGTGGCCTCGTCGAAGCTGAGGTAGTCGCGCCCTCCGAGAGTCAGCCTCGGCACGGGCCAGTAGCCGTCGTCCTCCTCCCGCTCGACCGTCCTGCTCCTGACGTGCAGGAACCGCAGGCGCACATCGAACTGGGCCTCGCCGGGGGCCTCCAGCAGGCACTCGGTCACGCTGGTGGACGGCTCGCCGGGGTAGTTCGGCGGCACGAGCACGCCGAACTGCCAGCGCATGCGGTTCTTGGCGGCCGAGGCGCGGTAGGGGTAGAGCAGGTAGCCCTCGTACAGCACGGCGTCCGCGACGCGACGGGCCGCCTCCATCGGCGCGGTCACCGGCCCGCCTCCTTCATGAGCAGCTCGACCGCCTCGTCGACGGTCGCGAGCACGCGTTCGGACTTGAAGCGGAGGATCTCGCGCACGGTGTCGCGGCGCAGCCGCAGCCAGCCGGAGCCGGGGAAGGCGGTGTCGATCGTCTCGCGCCACACCGCGACCGGCAGGCCATGGCGGGTCTCGCAGTGCCAGGGGACCTGCCGCATGCTCACCCCGCCGCCTGAGCGGGCGAGCACGGTGCCGCTGAACAGCAGCAGCAGGGGGATCTCGCCGTCGTCAAGGGAGGCGAAGTATCGGCCCGCGGCCACCTCCAGGTCGTAGCCGCACGGCACGGGCAGGTCGATCTCCGTGCTCGCGGTGAAGCCGGGCACCATCGCCTGCGCCATGGCGAACTGCACCGGCCGCAGCGTGTCGCCCCACCGGGCCGGCTCACCGAACAGGTCCGCCAGCAGCGCCGCCTCCCGCGGCCCGTACGGCCTGCGGCGCGGCTCGATCCTGATCTGACAGCGCAGCGCGATGGCGTGGACGCCCTCGGGGGAGGGGTCGGTGACGCGCAGGCGGAAGACGAGCGTGGGCGAGGCCGCGTACGGCTCGGGCCGGGCGTCCAGGCAGTCGAAGCGGAGACCATCGTCCAAGGTCAAACCTCCTTCAGAACGCGGGCCCGGCGGCGCAGGGCGGCGAAGAAGCCGTCGATGGCCTCCCACGCCTCCCGCCCGCCGCCGAAGCCCTTCCAGTGCAGCCGTACGAGGCCGACGAGCCGGTAGCAGGCGTCGATCGGCACGAGATGGCAGGAGAACGACCCGTCGGGAGCCCGGTCCACCAGCAGGGCCTCGACGTCGGGCTCGGCGTCCGCCAGCGCCGGGTTGGCCGCGAGCACCCGCTCCCAGGTCGCGAGCGGGAGCAGCGACTCGGTCGCCCCGGCCGGGCTGGGATAGAAGGCCACGGTCCGGCCGAGCGAGGAGTTGTGGAAGAAGAACGCCGTACGCACCGGAATGCCCAGGTCGTCCCAGTCGGAGGGGGAGACCCGGAAGGACGGCGCGTAGAGGAAGCGGTCGGGTACGGCGCGATACCGTCCCTGGCCCGGCCGGACGAACAGCAGGCGGCAGCCTCGGCAGGCGCACATCAGCGCCCGGGTCTCCAGGTCGACGACGTGCCCGTGCTCCCCCTCCAGGAGCTCGGCGCACATCTCGCACTGTTCCGCTCGTTCCGCCGACTCGGCTCGGACCGGTTCACGGAAACGGCGCAGGCCGGTGCTCATGCCGGGCGCCTGCCGATCTGCAGGAGGGTCACGGCATCCCTGACCGGGCTCTCGATGTCCACCCGCGCCACCTCGGGGGCCACCCGGGCGATGGCGCGCTCGATCGACTCCGTGACGGTGATCCGCGACGAGGGGCAGCCGCAGGCGCCCTTCAGGCGCAGCCGTACGACGCCGCCCTCCACGCCGAGCAGCTCGGCCCCGTGACCATAGGGGTGGCCGTCGAGCGCGGCCCGCACCCGCTCGGCGGTGGTCAGCGGGTGCAGGTCGTGCAGCACGAGAAGGCCCGCGACCAGCGGGTCCTCCACCAGACCGCGCAGCGCGCCGGCCGCTCCGGTCTCGGTGACGATCGCCATGACGCGTTCGAGGCCCGCGCCGTACAGGCCGACGAGCTCCCGCACGAGATCCTCCGCCATGGTGCGGGCCTCGGCGTCCATCAGCATGCCGAGCAGTCGCTCGATCCGCTCGCCCGATGCGGCCACGTCGTACGCGGTGTCGTCGGTCATGGCGTCCCCGTGAACGCGTGCGGGCTGTGCACCACGCGCAGCTGCCTGCCCCGGCCGAGGTACATGTGGACGCCGCAGGGCAGGCACGGGTCGAAGCTGCGGACGGTGCGCATGATGTCGATGCCCTTGAATCTCTCCGGCGGGTTCTCCTCGAAGATCGGCGTGTTCTGCACCGCGTCCTCGTAGGGCCCCGGCGTGCCGTTGAAGTCGCGCACGCTGGCGTTCCACGGCGTCGGCGGGTACGGGTGATAGTTGGCGATCTTTCCGTCCCTGATCACCATGTGGTGTGACAGGACGCCCCGCACGGCCTCGGTGAAGCCGCAGGAGATCGCCTCGTCGGGCACGGTGAACGGCGACCACGTCTGGGTGTGGCCCTGGCGGACCTCGCCCAGCGCCTGCTCCGCGAAGTGCAGCGCGCACGCGGCGGCGTACGCCTGGAAGTAGGTCCTGGCCCGGTTGCGCTCGATGGCGTTGGACAGCAGCTCCCCGTTCCGCTGGGGGATCCTCCACTCGAAGGTCTTTTCCGGCCGGGTCGCCGTCCTCGGCAGGTTGATCTCCACGCTGTGCCCGGTGGACCTGACGTAGCCGATGTCCACCAGACCGGACAGGGCGGTGACCCACAGGCGGGCGAGCGGCCCGCCGCCGGTGTCGAGCGCGAGCAGTTTCCGGCCGTCGTACCAGCGGGGCGACATCACCCAGCTGTACTTGTCGGTGAAGTCCCGCTTCTGCGGATGCGGGATCGTGTGCTGGTTCCACGGATGGCGGATGTCGACCGGGTTGCCCAGCGGGTCCTCGGTGACGAACGGCTCCCTGTCGGCCCAGTCGTCGTAGTAGGAGCTGCCGAGCAGGATGCGGATGCCGAGGTTGATGTCCACCAGGTCGTTGGTGACGAGCTCCCCGTCCACCACGATCCCCGGGCTGACGAACATCTTCCGGCCCCAGTCGTTCATGTTCCGGTAGTCGAAGTCGCAGTGCTCGGGGTCCTGGAAGCTGCCCCAGCAGCCGAGCATCACCCGCCGCCTGCCCACCTGCTCGTAGCCGGGCATCGCGTCGTAGACGAAGTCGAACAGGTCGTCGTGCATGGGGACGACCCGCTTCATGAACTCGACGTACCGCGTCAGGCGGGTGAGGTAGTCGGTGAACACCTGCACGGTCGCCACCGTCCCCACCCCGCCGGGGTAGAGCGTGGAGGGGTGCACGTGCCTGCCCTCCATCAGGCAGAACATCTCCCGGGTGGTGCGGCTCATCGCCAGCGCCTCGCGGTAGAACTCGCCCTCCAGCGGGTTCAGCGAGCGCATGATGTCGGCGATCGTGCGATATCCGTGGTCGGCCGCGTGCGGCGCCTCGGTGCGCTCGGCCTGCGCCAGCACGCCGGGGTTGGTCTCGCGGACCATCTTCTCGCAGTAGTCGACCCCGACCAGGTTCTCCTGGAAGATGTTGTGGTCGAACATGTACTCGGCCGCCTCGCCGAGATTGATCATCCACTCGCCGATGTGCGGCGGGCGCACGCCGTACGCCATGTTCTGGGCGTACACCGAGCAGGTGGCGTGGTTGTCGCCGCAGATCCCGCAGATCCGGCTGGTGATGAAGTGGGCGTCGCGCGGGTCCTTGCCCTTCATGAAGATGCTGTAGCCGCGGAACACCGACGAGGTGCTGTAGCACTCGGCGACCTCGCGGTTGGCGAAGTCGACCTTGGCGTAGATGCCGAGACTGCCGACGATCCTGGTGATCGGGTCCCAGGCCATCTCGACCAGTTCGCGTTCCGAGGTCATCGCTAGCTCCAGGGGGCCTTGTAACCGGTGAGCAGCTCGCGGCCCTTCTTGTGCCACTTCGGCTCTTTGTCGACCGTCTTGAACGTGATGCTCCGCAGCGCGCGGATCACCGTGCCGTACGCCTCGCTCGCGGTCGAGGAGACGCGGGCGCCGGGCGGCTCGTCCATGAACGGCATGAACTTGTCGGGGAAGCCGGGCATCGTGCACGCGATGCAGATGCCGCCCACGTTGGGGCAGCCGCCGATGCCGTTGATCCAGCCGCGCTTGGGCACGTTGCACTTCACGACCGGCCCCCAGCAGCCGATCTTCACCAGGCACTTCGGCGAGCCGTACTCGGTGGCGAACTGGCCCTGCTCGTAGTAGCCGGCCCGGTCGCAGCCCTCGTGCACGGTCTGGCCGAACAGCCACGTGGGGCGCAGCATGTGGTCGAGCGGGATCATCGGCGCCTGCCCGGCGAGCTGGTAGAGCAGGTAGAGGATCGTCTCCGACAGGTTGTCCGGGTGGATCGGGCAGCCGGGCACGTTGACGATCGGCAGCCCCGCTTTCGACCGCCACTCCCAGCCCAGGTAGTCGGCCACGCCCATCGCGCCGGTCGGGTTGCCCGCCATCGCGTGGATGCCGCCGTACGTCGCGCAGGTGCCGGCGGCGAGCACGGCGGTCGCCTTGGGCGCGAGACGGTCGAGCCACTCGCTGGTCGTCATCGGCTGCCCGGTGTCGGGGTTGTTGCCGAACCCGCACCAGTAGCCCTCGCGCTTGATCGACTCGTTGGGGATCGATCCCTCGATGACCAGCACGAACGGGTCAAGCTCGCCCCGGTCGGCCTTGAAGTACCACTCGATGAACGTGTCCGCGCCCTGCATCGGGCCGCACTCGAAGTCGATCAGCGGCCAGTGGACCGCGACCTTGGGCAGGCCGGGCAGCGCGCCGAGCACGATCTCCTCGATGCTCGGCTGGGTCGCGGCCGTGAGCGCGACCGAGTCGCCGTCGCAGCTCAGCCCGGCGTTTATCCACAGGATGTGGATGACAGGCTCCTTCTGCCCGTCTGGCTGTCCGTCAGGCGCCGTCATCGCTGTCACCAGCTTCCGATCGGATAAGCGCTTGCTGGGTCAGCTCCCAGAGCGCGTGGTAGACGGTGGTCTGGGCCTCCTGGATGCGGTGGACCGAGGCCGAGGGCACCACGAACAGGTGGTCGATGGTGCCGAGCTCGGCCATCTGGCCGCCGCCGTAGCCGGCCAGCCCGACCGTGAGCATGCCGCGCCGGCCGGCCTCCTCGAACGCGGCGATGAGGTTGCGGGAGTTGCCGCTGGTGGACAGGCCCAGTGCGATGTCTCCCGCGAAGGCGGACGCGGCGAGCTGCCGGGCGAAGACCACCTCGAAGCCGATGTCGTTCGCCAGCGCCGTCACGACCGCGATGTCGGCCGTGAGGGCGAACGCGGGAAGCGGTCTGGCGACACCTCCCGGGTTCATGAAAAGCGTGGCCACGTCCTGGGCGTCGGTCGAGCTGCCCCCGTTGCCGAAGGCGAACAGCCGGGCCCCGGCCGTGAACGCCTCCGCCATGGCCTCGGCGCAGGCGGCGATCCGCTCCCCGTCGCGCTCCAGCACGGTGCGGCGCAGCATGACGATCTCGTCGACCTTCTCCACCGTCGACTGGCGTACGGAGGTCATGACCGCGTCGAGGTCCGTGGACCCGGAGTAGAGGAAGGGGTAGAGGGCCTCCATCGAGTCGTCGGTCATCGCTTCACCTCCCGGACCACCGCGATGGCCTCCTTGGCGTGGACCAGGACGGTGTCGCCGGGCTCGGTCTCCACCAGCGCGACGCTGACCACCTCCCGGCCCCGGCCGGTGTCGACGAGGGCGAGGTCCCGCTCCAGGAGCCGTACGACGGTCACCGCGACCGCCTCGTCCGAGCAGGTGACGCACGTCTCGTCGTGGCAGTTCATGGGATGACCCTTGGATCCAGCACGCCGGGCTGCTCGAAGAACACGTGCACCAGCTCCCAGAGGATGTGGTAGGTGGTGACGTGCACCTCCTTGACCACGCGGGGGTCGGCGGAACGGGCGATCAGGACGTGGTCGACGGCCGGGCTGCGGCCGATCGGGCCGCCGTCGTCGCCGCCGGTGAGCGCCAGCGTGAGCAGGCCGAGCCGGTGCGCCGTCTCCAGGCCCCTCAGCACGTTCACGCACCCGCCGTCGGGTGAGACGCCCAGCGCCATGTCCCGCGGTGCGGCGAGACGGCGGAGCTGGTGCGCGAAGACCTCCTCCAGGCCCGCCGTCGCGGCCACCCCCGTGATCGTCGCCACGTCGCTCGTGAGCGAGAACGACGGCAGCGCCCGTTTGCCCACGATCACCGGGTGGACGAACTCCACGGAGATGTGCTGGGCGTCGGTGGCCGCCTCGCCGTTGCCGAAGACGATGAGCCTGCCGCCGCCGTGGAAACGCGTCGCCATCGCATGGCAGGCCCTGGCCACCGCGTCGGCCTCGTCGGCCAGGCCGAGCGCCGGCCCCACGCGACGCGCGAACACCTCCGGAACACGTGCAAGGACCGCCTGGTCCATCGCGGACCACTTCCCCCGGATCACTGCTTCCCACAGGAAAGCCCCTGGTTAACGACCGTACGCCCAGCCGTGACGGGGGGAATCAATAGATGTCGGTGATTTCGTAAAGATCACTACAGTCCGGACATGCCGATGGCCCCGGACGTGCCGGGGCCATCGGCGGGTGAAGGCCTACCCGACGCTTCGTCGGTGGTACACCCCGGCGGCCAGGGCGACGCCGATGGCGGCGAGGACCACCTGGATGATCAGCTGGATCCAGCCGAACCCGCCTGCCGGGGCGACTCCCACCGCTCCGGCGATGGCCGTGCCGATGAGAGCGGCGATGATACCGATGACCACGGTCAGCCAGATAGGGATGGCCTGGCGCCCGGGAACGACCAGCCGGCCGAGAGCGCCGATGATGAGTCCGATGATTATGGCGGAGATGATGCCGCTGACGGCCATGCTGCCACCCTCCTTGTGTTCGGCTGCCTCCCTTCTGCCCGATTGGGGTGCTATGACACATATTGATGGTTAATGTCCGGTTTTTGGTGTGTCAGGAGGCCTCCGGGCCCGCGACGATCACCCCGTCCGTGGAGTTGTAGGAAGCGGTGGTCGCCGCGGCGTCCCCGCCCACGTCCGGAACGGACGACGCCCCGGCGCGGACGAGCATGGTCGTGCCGGGGATGTGCGCGACGTCCTCGCCGGCGCCGTAGCCGCCGAACCTCCGCCCGGACGGCGGCCGGAGCGCCTCCGTCTTCGACCAACGTCCCTTGTTGATTCGACCACTGTTGAGGTGCCACAGCGGCTCGGCGAGCCCGTAGTCGAACCACACGCCGCCCGCGCCGTCGTCGACCACGCCGCGCAGGGACGTGGTGCGGGCCGGCGGGGTCACCCTGCGCCAGGTCTTCCCCTGCCGGTGCAACGCGATGGCGGCCTCGGGGCCACTGTCCAGGTCGTAGCAGGTCACCCAGACGTCCCCCGGGCCTGTGACCACGATGTCCTTCACCTGGCTGGCTCCATAGGCGATCCCGTGCGGGAAGACCTTCGCCGGAATCGCGATCCGGCGCAGGGACCGCCCGTCCCAGTGCAGCAGGGCGGGGGCCTCGGTCTGGGCGCCGGGCCTGCCCGACCTCAGCCAGCCGCCCACCCAGACGTCACGTTCGCCGCGTACGAGGATGCCGGTGACCGCCAGTCCCTTCGGAGAGGGAACGGTGTGCCACCGCCTGCCGTCGTGGCGGAGCAGCCCGCTCTCTTCCCTGGTCCACGTCGCCAGCCACGCTCCCCCGCCGGAGGTGGCGGCGATCGCGTTGGCGCCGGGCGCCGGCGGCGGCACGCTCCGCCACCGGTGGCCGTCCCAGCGCACCACCTCGTCCCCGTTCCCGCCCTCGCCCCCGTCGCGTCCGGACGTCAGGGCCCAGACGCTCGACGGGGCGGCGGACAGCGACCGGATCGTGCCCTGCGGCGGCAGGGCGGCCCGCCGCCACGTAGTGCCGTCGAAGTGTTCCAGGGTCTGGGTGCCGTCCTCACCGCTGTAGGTCCTCTTGACCCCGCGCACGTACCGATCCTGGGTGCCCACCGCCCAGATGTCCCGTGCGCCGGCCGCCGCCAGGAGGTCGATGCGGTCGTAGCCCTTGTGCGAAGGCAGATCGGCGTACGACCAGACCGGGGGCGGTGCCGCGAGCGCCGGCGTCACAGCGGCCGCCGCCACCACGAGGCGTATCATCATCGGCTTCCCTTCCGTACTCCTCTGAGGAGATTTGAGGAGCTCCGAGGAGTACGACGGCCGGGAATGCCGCCGGGTTCGGCTACCCGCCGCCTGCGATGCGGTTCTCCCAGGCCCAGGCGGCGACCTCGACCCGGTTGCGCAGGCCGAGCTTGGCCTGGATGCCGGCCACGTGGCTCTTGACCGTGCTCAGCGAGATGAACAGCTCTGCCGCGATCTCCTGGTTCGTACGGCCTCGGGCGACGGCCCGGACGACTTCCAACTCCCGGTTCGAGAGCGGATGGTCCACCCGGCCGGAGTCCGGGAGACGAGCCGTCAGGTGGCGCAGCAGCCGCAGGGTGACCGACGGGGAGACCAGGGCGTCCCCCTGGTGGGCGGCCCGCACGGCCTCCACGAGCAGGGCGGGGCCGCAGTCCTTGAGTACGAATCCGGTCGCGCCCGCCCGCAACGCGCCGTAGACGTACTCGTCCAGGTCGAACGTGGTGACCACGACCACCCGCAGCGGGCCGGGCACGCCCGGCCCGGCCAGGGCGCGGGTGACCTCGATGCCGTCGAGCCGGGGCATGCGCACGTCCACCAGGCACACGTCCGGCCGCAGCCGCCGGGCCGACTCCACGGCCTCGGCGCCGTCGGCCGCCTCGGCGACCACCTCGATGTCGGGCTGGTCCTCCAGGATCAGCCGCAGGCCGCCGCGGACCATCGCCTGGTCGTCGGCCACCAGGACTCTGATCGTCATCGGCGGTCACGCCCGGGGACGGGCAGGGTGGCGAGCACCGACCAGCCGGACTCAGCACCGGACTCAGCACCGGACTCCGGACGCGGCCCGGCGCGCAGCGTGCCGCCGAGGGCCTCGACCCGCTCACGCATCCCGATCAGGCCGTACCCGCCGCGCCGGTGGCGCCGCGAGGGGCCCCGCGGCGAGTCGTCGGCGACCTCGACGGTGAGCGTCTCACGGTCCCGCTCCACGCTGACCGTCACCGAACGGGCGCCCGGGGCGTGGCGGGAGACGTTGGTCAGCGACTCCTGGACGACCCGGAAGACCGTGCCGGCCACCTCGGGCGGCCACGTCGCCGTCTCCTCCTCGCCCGGCAGTCGCAGGCGCACCGCACGGCCGCCCGCCTCGAAGCGCCCGACCAGCTCGCCGAGCCCCCCGGACGCGGAGGTGGCGGCCTCGTCCGGGTCGCGCAGCAGGCCGACGACGCGGCGCATCGCGGCCAGCGCGCCGGACCCGGCCGCCTCGATCTCGGCCAGGGCGTCGCTCGCCTTCTCGGGGCTCTTGCGCGCGACCAGCCGGGCGGCCTGGGCCTGCACCACGATGCCGGTGACGTGGTGGGCGACGACGTCGTGCAGCTCGCGGGCGAGCCTCAGCCGTTCCGCGCGGCGCACCCCCTCGGCGACGGCCCGCCTGCGGGCGTCGAGCAGCCGCGGGCACAGCCCGGCCACGACGGCGGCGGCCCAGGTGAGGACGTTCATCAGGGTGACCGAGGGCACACCGGCGGCGAGCGTGTGCGCCGTCAGCAGGCTGCCGGCGGCCACCGCGAGCCCGCCGGCCGCCACGCCGCAGGACGTACGGACCGGCAGCGCCCTGACCGCCGTGGCGACCAGCACGGCCAGGCCGAGGGCCATCCCGGGGCCCGGCTCGCTGGGCAGACCGGCGAACCTGGCGGCCAGGACGGCGGTCGCGGCGACGGCCAGACCGGCCGCCGCCGCCCGGGCCGGGTCGAACCGGCGCGCCAGGGCGATCGCGCACACGACCGCCCCGGCGGCGCAGTCGAACCGCCAGTAGCCGCCGCCCCAGCTGCCGGCGATCCGGGTGGCCCAGAAGGCCAGCACCACGGCGAACACGGCACCGAGGCCGACGTCGGCGGCCCATCGCCCTACACGCACAGCAGCGAGGCTACGAGATCGGCCGCCCGTGCAGAACCGGCCAAAAGTACTGTTATCGCTGTGCCGGTCATCGGGATGGCGGTGCGGTGCTCTCCCGTACGACGAGGGTGGTCGCGAGCTCGACCCGGTGCTGTTCGAGCCGCTCGCCGTCCGCGAGGGCCAGGACCATCCGCGCGGCGGCGGCCCCCATCTGGACGAGCGGCTGCCGCACGGTCGTCATGGGCGGCCCGGCCCATTGGGTGAACGACAGGTCGTCGAACCCGACGACGCTCAGGTCCTCGGGGATGCGCACCCCGGCCCGCCTGGCGGCCTCGTACACGCCGAGCGCCTGCAGGTCGTTGGCGGTGAAGACGGCGGTCGGGGGATCGGGCAGGCGCAGCAGGTCGGCCCCGTCACGCAGGCCGCCCTCCACGTAGAGGGTGCTGACCCGCACGAGCGCGGGGTCCACGGGCACGCCCGCCGCGTCCATCGCGGCGCGGTAGCCGTCGAGCCGCGCCCGGCAGCACGGCCACTGCGTCGGCCCGCTCAGCATCGCGATGCGGCGGTGGCCGAGGTCGAGCAGGTGGCGGGTCGCGGCCATCCCGCCGCTCCAGTTGGTGGCGCCGACCGACGGGGTCTGGTGCAGCGGCTCGCCGGTCGGGTCGAGCACGACCAGAGGGATAGAGCGGGTGGCGAGCTGCGACTGCTGCTGCACGGTGAGCTCGGAGAAGACCGCCACGACGCCGGTGGGGCGGCGAGCGAGCACCTGCTCGGTCCACGCCCTGCCAGGGGTGAGCCGGCCCTGCATCTCGGTCAGCACCACGGCGAGCTCGCGCTCCCGCGCGACCTGCTCGACCCCCTGGATGATCTCCAGCGCCCACAGGCTCTCCAGGGCGTGGAAGACCAGTTCCAGGATCGCGGCGGGCTCGCTGTCGCGCCGCCGGTAGCCGTGCTCCCGCAGCACCTCCTCCACCCGCTGCCGGGTGGCCAGGGCGACTCCCGCGTGCCCGTTGAGCACCCGGGACACGGTCGGCGCGGACACCCCCGCCAGGTGGGCGATCTCGGCCACGGTCAGCCTCTGACGCGGAAGCTCCCCGTCGAGGGCCGGGTCGGTCGAGGTCACGGCGACAGTCTACGCACCGCCTCAAGGACTCTCCTTCGGCTGGATCAGGCCGGCCGCGAGCAGCAGTTCGTGGGCGAGCCGGGCGGCGTGCTCGGGCCGGGCCCGCCCGGCCTCCTCGAGCGGCCCGCCCTCCAGGCCGCCCGCCAGCACCCGGACGGCCTCGGCGAGCGCGCGCACCTGCCGTTCCGCCGCGTCGAGCCTGGCCTTCAGCTCGTCGATCTCTCCGGGATTGGACATGTCTCAAGTCTTCCCCGGGCCCTTCGGCCCTACCGCGGAGGGTGGCGGGGGCCGACGGTGAAAGGCAGGGGGAAAGACAGGGGTGACTGTCGTGTTCGTCGATCGTCGTGACGCCGGGCTGCGCCTGGGCGAGCGGGTGCGCGGACTCCCGGGGACGGAGGACGCGGTCGTCCTCGGGCTGCCCCGAGGGGGTGTGCCGGTGGCGTTCCAGGTGGCCAGGGCCCTCGGCGTCCCCCTGGACGTGATCGTCGTACGCAAGCTGGGCGTGCCGTACCAGCCGGAGCTGGGCTTCGGCGCCATCGGCGAGGGCGGGGTGCGGGTGGTGAACCCCGACGTCGTACGGCTCGCCAACATCACGCATGACGAGATGGCCGAGGTGGAGCGGCGCGAGCGGGCCGAGCTGGAGCGCCGCGCCCGCCGCTTCCGGGGCGACCGCGAGCCGGTGGACCTGGCCGGCCGTACCGTGATCGTGGTGGACGACGGGATCGCGACGGGCGGGACGGCCCGCGCCGCCTGCCAGGTGGCCCGCGCGCACGGAGCCTCCCGGGTGGTGCTCGCGGTGCCGGTCGGCGCCCCCGAGACGATCGCGAGCCTGCGCAGGGACGCCGACGAGGTCGTCTGCCTGGACACGCCCGACCACTTCTACGCGATCGGCGCCTGGTACGACGACTTCACCCAGACGAGCGACGAGGACGTCGTGCAGTGCCTGAGGCAGGCTGCGGAATAGGACAATCGGCCCTGGCAGGGGGCCGGCGGAGGAGGAGACCATGTCCACCACCCACCATGTGCACAGCCTTGACCACACGATCCAGACGACCAACCGGTGGCTGGCCGCCCTCGCCGGGGCCATCGGCACCGAGGACCGGGAGTTCGCCCACCGCGTGCTGCGGACCTGGCTGCACGCCGTGCGTGACGGCCTTCCTGTGCCCGCCGCGGCGCACCTCGCCGCGCAGCTGCCCGACCTGCTGCGCGGGATCTACTACAACGGCTGGGACCCCGCGGCGGTGCCGATCCGCCGGGACCGCGAGGAGTTCACCGCCCACTTCGCCGCCACCGGCCGCATCGCCAACGCCGACGTGCCCAAGCTCGCCAAGGCGGTGACCGCCGTGATGTACGAGGAGCTGACGCCGGGGGTGGTCGACCACGCGCTCGGTCAGCTCCCGCGCGAAGTGCGCGACCTGCTGGGTGGTCAGGGTGGTCAGGGTGGTCAGGGACTCTCCGGCAACCGTTCCCAGTAGTGCTCGACGCGGGCGTCGGGCCCGGGGAAGAAGCACAGCGTCTCCCGCTCCTCGTCGAGCCATCGCACGAGGTAGGGGGGCGAGCCGTCGGTGTGGTAGAGCGCCACCACGATCCCGATGCGGCCCGCCCTGCCCCGGTGGATGCTCTCGATGATCAGGCGGTCGCCGACAGATGCTTTCATGGTCAACGCCTTCGTGGTCACGACCCGACCGGGGTCGCGACCTCGGTCGTGATCGGCGTCCAGCGGTGCGCCAGGCGCTTGGTGAGGGAGGCCATGGTGGTGTACTCCAGGTCCTCGAGCGGCAGCCGGTGCGGCTCGAAGGGGCCGTGGCGGCGCAGGTAGTCCATGACCTCGCCGGCCTGCCGCCGGGCTCCGTCGAACGCCGGGTCGTCGAACATGTCGCGCGGGCCGATCAGCCGGCCGTCCTTGATCTGGAAGCCGAGCGCGACCACCCGCGGCGGGCCGTCGAACCGCGACGGGTGCGCCTGCCCGGTGGCCACCGGCATCAACGGCGCGTGGTGCGAGCCGCGCATGCACCCCGCCACCGAGTACGCGAAGGCGAACGGCTCCAGCGCCTCGCCCACGGCCGGCAGGCCCGACTGGCAGCGCACGATCAACACGGGATCGTCCTTGCCGACGTACTTGCCGGCGATCAGCGACAGCCGCTGGGTGCTGGTCGCCGCCGCGGTCATGCCCAGCGTCTTGGAGCGGACGCTGTGGATCACGTAGCGCGCCGGGGCGCCGATGTACATCAGCATGTCGTAGAGGTC
Organism: Microbispora sp. NPDC046933; assembly: GCF_040644635.1. Taxonomy (NCBI): domain Bacteria; kingdom Bacillati; phylum Actinomycetota; class Actinomycetes; order Streptosporangiales; family Streptosporangiaceae; genus Microbispora; species Microbispora sp. NPDC046933. Next base: position 55,352 of record NZ_JBEYWW010000046.1, read on the forward strand.
CGCCGGGCAGTCGAAGACGATGCGCCGGTCCTCGTGGAGGTCGTACACCTCGAACGCGAACCCGGCGTGCATCTTCTCGTCGATCACCAGCCCGGCGGTGTTGGACGGATCGGCGAACATCTTGTACAGCGGCAGGTTCCACGCACCCGGCTCGGTCTTGTCCGCCAGGAAGCACAGCACCGGCTCCGACGGCCGCTCCTCGAACTCCAGCTCCGCGTAGCCCGGGCCCATGCCGCGCAGGTTGCCGGAGAAGGCGTCCGACAGCAGGTCCTGGCCGGCGCCGTACAGGCCGAGTTCCTTGGCCAGGTGGGTGGTCGCCTGGAAGGTGTCCCAGGCGAAGGAGTGGATCAGCCCCGCCTCCTGGCCGTACGTATGGGTCATGATGAGGGAGATGTCGTCGCCGCAGCTTTCGACGTGGCCGTCGATGAGGAGCCCGGAGGACTTCGCCCGCTCGATCTCCCGCCTCGCCTCGGCCATCAGGCGGGGATGGACGGCGGAATGGCCGACGAACCCCCCTGTGTCGGCCTTGATGATGCTCAGCGTGATCATGGGGACCACCTCCACCTCCACGTTTATTCGGACTTGTGGGGATAAATAGGGCATAAGGTCACAAGCGGGGCGGACTTCCGTACGAGGGGGAGAGCCGGCCATGAAGATCAAAGAAGTCATGTCCACGCCGGTGGTCGTCGTCCCGCCGATCACGCCGGTGCGGGACGTCGCACGGCACATGGACTACTCGGGTGTCGGCTGCGTGGTGGTGTCGGAGGGGCGGGGCATCGCCGGCATAGTGACCGACCGGGACCTCGCCATACGCGTGCTCGCCCAGGACAGGGTCGGGGACACGCCGGTCGGCCGGGTGATGTCGGAGCACCCGGTGGTGGTGCAGGCCGAGGACGAGGTCGAGGTGGCCTTCGACACGTTCCGCCGCCACTCCTTCCGCAGGCTGCCCGTGACCGCGGAGGGAGGGGTGGTCGGCATACTGACGATCGACGATCTGCTCCTCCAGATGCACCAGCTCACCGCCGACCTGCTCACACCGGTGGTCAAGGAGATCAGCGAGCCGCAGCATCAGAGCGACTAGATGTTCACGCCCCTGCGGCGTACGGCGGAACGCACGCCGCCCGGCCGCGACCGTCACATCGACCTGCTGCGCGCCGTCGCGATCGCGCTGGTGGTTCTCGGGCACTGGCTGGCCGTCGTCGTGACGTACGGCGAGCGCGTCGGCGGCGACACGGTCCTCGCGTTCGTCCCCTGGGCCCGGCCGCTCACCTGGCTGTTCCAGGTCATGCCGGTGTTCTTCCTGGTGGGCGGCTTCGCGGGAGCCGCCTCGCTCGGCTCCTACCGGCGCCGGGGCGGCGACGCGATCGGCTGGTTCCTGTGCCGCACCGACCGGCTGATCCGCCCGACGACGGCGTTCCTGCTCACGCTGGGCGGCGCGGCCCTGCTCGCGGTCCTCCTGGGGGCCGACCGCGCGACCGTGACCCTGGCGGTCTGGCTCGCCTGCCTGCCGCTGTGGTTCCTCATCGCGTACGTCACGGTGGTCCTGCTCACCCCGGTCCTGCTCGCGCTGCACCGCAGGGCGGGCCTCGCGGTGCCGGCCGCGTTCGCGGTGCTGGTCGCGTTCGGTGACGCGGCGCGGCTGCTCGGCGGCCCGGCCGTGCTCGGCGTGGCCAACTACCTGCTCGCCTGGGCGGCGGTCTACCAGCTCGGCATCGCCTGGCGGGAGGGGGCCCTGCCGGCCCATCCCCGCGTGGCCGTGCCCATGGCGGCGGGCGGCCTGGCGGCGCTCGTGCTGCTCACCGTGCCGGGGCCGTACCCGGTGAGCATGGTGGCCGATCCCGGCGACCGGCTGCAGAACACCTCGCCGCCGACGCTCGCGCTGCTCGCCCTGGCGGTCGCCCAGACGGGGGTCGCCCTGCTCCTGCACGAGCGCGGCGGGCGCATGCTGCGCCGTACGCGCCCGTGGACGGCCGTCGTCGCGGCGAACTCCGTGATCATGACGGTGTTCCTCTGGCACATGACCGCGGTCGTGATCGCCGTGCCCGCCCTCTACGTCACCGGCCTGCTGCCGCAGCCGCCTCCCGGGTCGGCCGCCTGGCTGCTCCTGCGCGTGCCCTGGCTCGCGTTCCTGACGGCGACCCTCGCGGTCCTGGTCGCCGTGTTCGCCAGGTTCGAGAGGCACGCGGCCGAAAGGCGCACAGGGGCCCGCCCGGCACCCGCCGGGCCCGTCGGCGTGCGCACCGCGGCCGTCACCCTGGCGGGCGCCGCCCTGGTCGTCGTGGCGCTGCTCGGCGCGGCGCTCACCGGCTCGGAGGGGCTGCCCGCGCCGATGCTCCCGGTCTACCTCGCCGGCGCCGCGCTGCTGCGGGCCGCCCGATCGTCGCACCGGTCATGAGAGCGCCGGTGGCGGACTGGAAGAGGATCGCCGGGCGGGTGCGGGAGGAGGCGAAGCGTGAGCGGCTGTCCCTGCTGGCCGCCGGCATCGCCTTCTGGGGGACGCTGTCGATCTTCCCGATGCTGCTGGTCGTCGTGTCGGTCTACGGGCTGGTGGCCGACCCCCGCGAGGCGGCCGGGCAACTGGCGTCGCTGACCCGGCCGCTGCCCGGACCCGTCGCCCACCTGCTGGTCTCCCAGCTCTCCTCCGCGGTGCGCGCCGGGGAGAAGGGGCTCAGCGCCAATCTCGCGGTGAGCCTCGTCGGCCTGCTGTGGGCCTCGTCGCGGGCCGTCCAGGCGCTCATGCGGGGCCTGAACACCGTGTACGGAGGCAGGGAGAGCCACGGCCCGATCGGCACCCGCCTGCTGGCGCTGCTCTACACGGTCGCCGCGATCGCCGGAGTGTCGGTTCTGCTGGCGCTCGTCGCCGCGTTTCCGGTCGTGCTGGGACACATCGGCCTCGGCCGGGTGGCCCGGGTCGCCGTCTCGGTGGCGCGCTGGGCGGCGCTCGTCCTGCTCATCGGGACGGGACTGGCGCTGCTCTACCGGTTCGTCCCCGGCAGCCGCCGGGAGTCGCGGTGGCGGTCGGTCACCTGGGGGGTGGGGCTCGCCATGCCCGCCCTGGTGGTGGTCTCTGCGGGCCTGTCGGTCTTCGTGACCAGCTTCGGGCGCTTCAACCAGACGTACGGCGCGGTCGCGGCCGTGGCCGTGCTCATGCTCTGGCTGTATCTCTCCACGCTGATCGTGCTGCTGGGCGCCGAGGTCAACGGAGCGATCGAGCGCCATCTGGGGGATACGGCTCTCACCAGCCGGGGACAAAAGGGCGACTTGTCCGGATAAATCCGTGTCAAGTGACCTTGGTCGGGCAGCAGTGGGGCGTGTCCGACAGCGGTCTCTCCCCAGGAAGCGGCATCTCCAGCGTGTTCCCCTCGCTCCCCGGCCAGGGCGAGACGACGCCGGAGCCGACCGGCTCCCCGGCCGCCCACGACCGGTCCCCGGGCGGCGCGAGCCGGCCCGGCGACGACGGCGGCATGGCCTCCGACCGGCCGTTCGGCCTGCCGGGACGCCCGCTGCGCGGCAACCCGTTCATGTTCGGCCTCACCGGCGCCCTGGGCGTGCTCACCGCGTGGCTCCTGGTCCAGGCGATCGCCAGCGCCGGCTCGGCGCTCGTGCTGATCGTGGTCTCGCTGTTCCTGGCCATCGGACTCAACCCCGCGGTCGAGGCGCTCCAGCGGCGCAACCTGTCCCGCCGCCTCGCGATCACGATCGTGTTCGGGTCGGTCATCGCCTTCTTCGTGGTCTTCGGGCTCGCGGTCGTGCCGCCGCTCACCGAGCAGACCACCGGGTTCGTCCGGCAACTGCCCGACTACGTGCAGCAGCTCCAGAACCACCCGCTGATCCGCTCGGTGGACGAGCGCTACCAGATCCTCGACAAGATCCAGCAGTACGTCGCGGGCGGCGGGCTGGCCACCCAGATGTTCGGCGGCCTCCTCGGCGTGGCCAGCGTAGTGATCAGCGCGTTGTTCAGCGCCTTCACCGTGCTCGTGCTCACGCTCTACTTCCTCGGGTCGCTCAACTCCATCAAGGAGACGGCCTACCGGTTCGTGCCCCGCTCACGCCGTACGCGGGTCCGCCTGCTCGGGGACGAGATCATCAACCAGATCGGCGGCTACGTCGCGGGCAACCTGATCATCTCGCTGATCGCCGGAGTGGTGACCTTCCTGTTCCTGGCCATGCTGAAGGTGCCGTACGCGCTCGCGCTGGCCATCTTCGTCGCGGTCACCGACCTGATCCCCCTGGTGGGCGCGGTCATCGGCGCGGTCGTTGCCTCGGGGGTGGGCTTCCTCTCCTCGGTGCAGGTCGGCATCGCCTGCGTGGTCTTCTTCGTCGTCTACCAGCAGGTCGAGAACTACTGGATCTCCCCGAAGGTGTTCAAGTCGTCGGTCGACGTGCCGCCCGTGGCGACCATCGTCGGGGCCCTGCTCGGCGGGGCGCTGCTCGGCATCGTCGGGGCCCTGCTCGGCATCCCGCTGGCGGCTGCCCTGCTTCTCCTGGCCCGCGAGGTGGTGCTGCCCCGCCAGGACCGGCTGTAGCCGTCGTCGGAGAGGGATGCGGTCGCGTGCCGGCTGAGGGAAGCTCGCGTCATGCTACTTCCGTACCGAATCGCGGGGCTATGGGTGCGCGTGGTGTTAATCGTCGTGCTGCTGTGGGGCGCCCTGGTGACCGTGCTCAGCATGACCCCGCGCGAGCGCACCCTCGCCGACTTCCACACGGCGCTCCGGTCCGGGCAGGTCACGTACGTCATCTACTCCGGCACCCCGGTGGATCTGCGGTGGTCGACGAGCCCCCTGTTCTGGTATCACGCCGACCGCTCCGAGAACGGGGCCTACACACCCCGCCAACTCCTGCGCGACCTGCACGCCACCGTTCCCCGCCCGGAGGCCGGGCTCGCTCATTCGCGCGATGGGTTCTTCTCGGGCTGGCCGTTCCGCGTGCCGTTCCATGGCGCGACCTGGCTCGTGGGCGGGGCCTGGATCGCCGCGCTCCTCATCATGATCGGTACGGCCCGGCCCAGGCTGGGGAGCAGATGGGCCTGGTTCTGGCTGTTCACCGTGGGCGAGGTGGGCGCCATGCTGTTCCTCCTCCTCGAACCCCGATCGCTGTGGCGTGGGCTGGAGCCACAGGATCCGGTCCCCAACCCGATGGGTGGAGGTCGTGGCTGCGTTCTGGCTCTCTGTCTCAGCCTGGTGATCCCCGTCCTCGTCGCGGGCGGGCTCTCCCATGTGTTCCACGCCCTGCTCGACCTCCTGCCCGCTGCTCGCTGAGCCTGTAGCTCCAACAAATCGCGCCGCACGGTTGCTCAGCGTGAGGTGGTCGGGAGAAAATTAAAACAGACTTTCGAATCCGGCGAGGAGGTGCCATGGATCTGTTCGGCTCCGATCCTGGGCACCCTCGTGATTCGAACAACGTCAACAACGCCAACAACGGCGATCAAACCAACAGCGGCAACAGGGGCAACGGCGGCAACAGCGCTAACGGGGGCACCGGCGGTGACGGCGAGTGGTGGGACCGGCTGACCGCCGGTTCGCCGTTGTGGTCGTCGGAGGGCTCGCTCGCCCGCGAGTACTTTCCGATCATCGACCCCGAGCCGGGGCAGCACGCGAGCCACACCGGCAGCCCGGCCCCCGACAGTGAGGCCCCAGACGGTGGGGTCACAGACGGTGAGGCCACCAGCGACGGCGCGACCCGTGCCGGTCGAGCC
>NZ_JBEYWW010000047.1:0-60874 GCF_040644635.1 Microbispora sp. NPDC046933
TTTTGGTTTTTCTGGGGGTGGATTTCCCTCTCCGCCCCGCGGGCCTCCTCCGGGGGGGGCACCCCTGCACCAGCGGGTGCCCGGGGGGGGCCGGGGGGCGGGGGGCCCCGCCCCCACGGCGTGATTTTGTAGATGTGCGAGGTGTATTCCGCCTCGAATGTGTCGGTGAACTGCCCTCCGGAGGAGATGGGCAGCGTCCGGTTCTCGAAGAGCACCTCGACCTTTCCCGCTTTGGCCAGGGCGGGAGGAAGCGTGAGCGTGTGCCGGCCGACCTCGCTTCCGCGTCTCACCATGGCGAAGACGTAGTAAGAACCGCCGTGGCCTTTCAGCATCGTGTCCAGATCAGCGCAGAAGCCGAACTCGTACGACTGCGTGTTGAGCACCGGGGCAAGCTGCCTGATCTGCTGGTTCACCCGCGTCACCATGACCCTCGTCTCCGGTGAGCAGTCCCGGAGCGCGTGCTGGCTGACGCAGGGTCCGCCGAAGTTGTGGTTGAAGTAGATGATCCCCCTGGCCTCGTGGATGAGGGAGTTCATCACCGCCCCACGTATCTGCTCCGGCTTTATCGCCTTCACGCCGTTCGTGCCGGGCCACCCCACCTCGATGAAGGCGTAAATGGGCTGCCGTTTGCCGTCCTTGCCGTCCAGCCTGCGCTCCTTGTCGAGGAGCATGCCGTAGTCGGCCGCCACCGGGCACTCGTCCCGGGGCAGACGGAGGAAGTTCTCCGCCTCCTCGCACATCCCGAGGTCCGTGTACCAGTACATGTCCGTCGACATGACATCCGTGTAGCCGTTGACGAACTTCTCCGCCTCGGCCTCCGACTCCCACATGGCCACGCCCTTGCCATAGTTGGCGTAGTGCATGCGGCCATCGCCCCGTGGCAGCCGCTCCTTCAGCGTTCGCATGGCTGTGTAACCGCAGGGCGGCTTCTCCGGCTCGCAGGGCGGGCCTTCGCCCGTCACCTTGCCCGTCCACTTGCCGTCGCCTGGCCCGGCGAACATGTCGGCCTCGTCGGCGATGATCCATCCGACCGTCTCCCGGCCCGCACCGGGGAGTGGCTTACTGGTGATCGCCCACATGCCGTGTCTCCGCAGCAGGTCGGCGTTGCTGTTGGCGGTCAGCTCGACGTAGGTGTTGAGCCCCGCCGCCTTGTCGGTGACCACGTCCTTCTCGTCCACGACCGACTCGAACCAGACACCGATGGGAAAGAACGACGCATCCGTCCAACCCGCCTGAGCTGCAGCCGGGAAACGCTTGTAGTAGGCAGGCCCACCCTCCCAGGCAACCCTCGGGAGGACCAGTTCCGGAGGCTTCCTGTCCATGCTGGCGCTCACGACCAGGAACCCCAGCCCGATCGCACCCAGCACCACGGCGACCCTCAGTGCGTTTCTCGCCCACCGGCTCGCGGCCATACCTCTCCCCACGTAACGGGATTCGTCGATGCCGAAGAAGTGCCCGGCACGAAGCTATCCGTGATTCGGCCGCCTGTCCCGGGATGTCTTCCATTTGGAAGACGAGCCCGTCTCACGGACGCTTCTCCGCGAGCCTCATGAGTACGGCGGCACGTGCGGACCAGTCGGCGTCGAGCACCGAAGCACGTAGCTGCTCGGGCGAAGCCGGGAAACCCTCCGACAGGCTCTCCCGGATCGCCTTGACGAAAAGGTCGTGGCTGGTGGCCACTCTGACCCGGTCCGCGTAGGCGGCGAGTTCGCCGTAGTCCATGCTCACCACGGGCAGGCCGAGCGCCAGATACTCCTTCAGCTTGATCGGGTTCGAGTACCTGATCCACTCGTTGTCCAGCCACGGCATGATCGCCACATCGAAGCCCGAGCCGTAGGCGGGGACCCGTTCGTACGGCAGGAAGCCGAGCCAGTGGACGTTCGGATGCCCGGTGAGCCGCTCCATGGGACCATTGGCATCGCCGATCAGCACCAATGAGACGTCGGGAAGCTCCTCGGCGACGCGCTCGAGCAGGGCGAAGTCCACGACGAAGTCGTCGAGCGCGCCGAAGAAGCCGACGCGCGGCCCGGGAATGGCCAGCAGGTCGGCGGGAAGCCGCTCCGGGGGGACGCGTCGGAAGTGCTCCAGATCGACGCCGTGGTCGAGGAAGTGTGCCCGGCCTCCCACCAGCGCCCGATCCTCGGCCATCAGCGTCCGGCTGACGTAGATCACCTGATCGGCGTGCCGCAGCAGTTCGCGCTCCATCGACTCGATGGCCTCGCCCGCCGACTCCGGAAAGGCCGAGTGCCGATCGGAGCGATTGAAGATCAGCGAGTGCCTCCGCATGGGTCGCACCACATCCCAGGCCGTCGGCAAGGTCACCATGATCACAGGTCTGTGCAGGCCGAGGGCCAGGCAGACCGCCTTGACCTGGACCCTCACGAGGGTGGCGTTCACCCACCTGCCCAGGCGTGAGCCGTACAGGGGAAGGGGCAAGGGCGACATCACGTAGAAGTCCGGCATCGGCCGTCTGATGAATTTCGCGACACTACGCAGCTTCCGGGCGATGCGCCGCGCCACGTGTGTGGATCGTCCGGGCATCGGCATCCGCATGCCGATGCTGTTGACGACGAGGACCCGGCGGTGGGCCGCCACCTGACGCATGAGCTGGAAGTCGGAGTGCGCCCTGTTGTGGTACCACCAGTCCTGGGCGGAGAAGCAGACATACCCGCTGGGCGGCGCGGTGTGACCCGGCAAGGTGGGCCAGCGCCGCATCGTCAGCAACTCACGCAGGGCGGCACGGTGGCGCCGGCCTCTCGCCCCTCCTCTGCCGACCATGCGGACGGCCTCGTTGAGCATCACTCCGAGCCGCATCAGCTCGCCGCGCGGCCTTCCGTGCCTCTCCCTGTGGAGCCGCACCCGGTTGGCGGCGGCAAGGGTCCACAGCGGGCTTGAATTGGCCTGTTCACCGCCGAGATGAACGGCCACGGCGTCGGGCTCGTAACGTACGGCGAAACCACGCTCGCCGGCCCGCAGCATGTACTCGGTCTCCTCGGAGTAGAGGAAGTACCGCTCGTCGAGGGTGCCGATCGCGTCGACGCAGGCCCGCGAGACCAGCCACGCCGCGCCTGTCGCCCAGTCCGCGGTGCCCGCCCTGGTGTACTCCTCCGGGTCGACCACGAGTTCGCCCAGCCGCGATATCCGCCCGGCCCGGTAGCCGCCCAGGAGCGCCTCACCGAGGGCTCTGAGCACGGTGGGCCTACGGCGCAGTGAGAGGTGGAGCTCACCGTGCGCGTCGAGCAGCTTGGGTACGGCGATGCCCACGCCCGGCTCGGCGAGTGCCCGGCGCAGTGGTGCCACGGCTCCCGCCCCGAGCCTGATGTCGGCGTTCAGCACGAGCACGTCGCACCCCTCGGCGGCGGCGATGCCCGCGTTCACTCCGAACGCGAAGCCCCCGTTCCGTCCGGTCTCGATGAGCTCGACGCCTTGGCCGAAGGCACGCACCCGCTGCACGGTGTCGTCGGGCGAGTCGTTGTCGACCACGATGATCCTTGCGGGACCGGCCCCCTCCAGCGCCGGTGCGAGCGAGCGCAGGCACTCCTCGATGACCTGGCCGCTCGCGTAGGTGACGATGACGACCGCGAGAGTCATGTTCCAACCCTTCTTCCGTCAGGGCCGAGACCGGGGGCCTGCGAGCCGGGTGAGTGCGGCGGCGGTCAGCACCTTCAGCGCGAAGGGGAGGTCATGCCTGAGGTAGCGTCCGGCGAGACGCCGAGGTTCCAGCCAGAGGCGGTACAGCCACTCCCCGCCCATCCGCTGAACGCTCTCGGGCGCACGGCGGAACTGCCCCGCGGCCATGGGGATGCCCGCACCGCATCCGAGGTACCAGGCACCGGGCAAGCGGCCGCGGATCGCGGCGATGAGCCGCTCCTGCTTGGGAAAGCCGAGGCCGACGAGCACCAGATCAGGGGCTGCGGCCAGGACTCGGTCGACGGCTTCTCGCACCCCCTCGCTCGTGGTCTCGAACCCGAAGGGAGGCGCGTAGGTGCCGGCCACGCGCAGGCCCGGGTAACGCTCGACGAGCACTCGCGCCGCCTCGTCCGCGACTCCTCGCTCGCCGCCGAGGAGGAAGATCGAGCGGCCCTCCCGGGCGGCGCGCTCACTGAGGCTGAAAACGAGGGATGCGCCGGTCACCCTGCCGGGCAGCGGATGACCCGCCAGCCGGGCCGCCCAGACGACCGGCATTCCGTCGGCGACGACCAGGTCGGCCCCGTCGACGAGAGCGGCCAGTTCGGGATCGCGGGTGGCCAGACGGACGATGTCCACGTTGGCGGTGACGATCGAGCCACCCTCGTCCCGTTTCCAGGCCGAGGCCACGTGATCGGCGACGAAGGGCTCGTCGACGGCCATCACCTCCACGGCGCCCACTCGAAACCGCGAGATCTCCCCCGGCAACGGGGAATCCGTCGATGAGTCGGTCATGGAACAGCCACCGCGTCACTCGTCGCCTTCCTCTCCTCGTGCACGGCCCGCAGCAATGCGCCTGCGACGCCGACGAGGAGGAAGGCCATGGCGTTCGTGGTCTCGAAGGAGTTCAGGTCGAAGGTGGCCGAGCCCACCAGAGGGATGACAAGCGAGGCGGCCAGGCTCAGGCCGAGATCTCGGATCGAGCGGTCGTCCGACAGCCGCCTGGCCCGCAGGGCGGACCAGATCGCGGTCAGGAAGAGCCCGACGAAGACGAGAATGCCGAGAGCACCGCCCTGCACGGCCGTGAGCAGGTATTGGTTGTCGAAGACCTGGTAGTACGGGGGATACCACGTGCCGTAGCCACGGCCGAGCAGCGGATGCAGGACGAACTCGGCGAATGCCGTGCTGTAGTCGTTGGTCCGGTAGCGGAGGCTCCAGTCGTTGTCCAGGTTGCCGAAGAGCGACGTGATCGCGCCGAGCAGGCCGGGCACCGCGATCCGGACCACCACGAGGAATCCGGCGAAGACGAGAAGCGCCCGCCAGCGCCGGGCCGCCGGCCACCCCACCAGGAGGACCGCCCCTCCTACCAGGAGTCCGAGCACGGTCGAACGCGAGGCGGAGAAGAGCATCCCGGCCGCGACCAGGAGGCAGCACAACCACCAGCGCAGCGAGGGCAGCCGGCGCTCGCGGGCGTCGAGCGCGTAGTGCAGCGCGAGCGGCAGGACTATCGCGCTCACGACGCCGAACTCGATGGGGTGGCTCGTGGTGGAGGCGACCCGGTTGAGACCGTTTCTGACGAGAATGGTGGGCTCGGTCCCCCTGATGCGGGTTCCCGGCAGGTTCATGTACTCGGTCAGGTCGAAGGAGAACAGATACTGGGCGGCACCGATGGCACCGATGATCGCGCCGCAGACCACGATGGCCTTGAGCACGAGGTCCAGGCGGTCGCGGCCGCGGACGCCGTCGCACGCCAGCAGGGCGATGCCGACGAACGCGAGCGCGATGACGGCGACGTGGTCCGCCAGCTCCAGTTCCCGCTCGGGCAGGTAGCCCGCCGCGGAGTAGGCGTAGGTGATCAGGTAGGCGACGGCGTAGAGGTATATCGCCGTGCGGACCGGTGTGAACCCCTTGGCCGCGCCCAGGGAATCCGTCAGGTGGGCGCAGAACCACCACACGACCGCGACCAGGCCGACGGCCTCCGCGGGGGTGAGGGCGAACGGGACGCCTTTGAGCACCAGCCGGGCGGGTACGAGCATGAGGATCATGACGAACAGGGCCGCGATCGTGGCTCCATCCGCCCCGCGGCGTCCGGAAGGCTCGACGGCCTCCGCGGTGAGTCCCGCGCTCACCGCTGAAGCACTGACCGCTCGGCGGGCAGCCAATCGGCCTCCGTAGGGGGACGGCTTCGTGAGGCCGCGCGCCTCCGTGACGCCGCCGCGAGGCTCTCGGCCATGAACGCGCTCGACAGGGCGGCGATCCCCCCGAGCACGAGGACGGCCGCCGTGGTGCGGGTCCGCTCGCTGCGCTCCGAGATGGGCGCCGTGGGCGCGACCATTTCCGCCATGACGATGAAGGTCACCGGCGGAGCCTTCAGCTGCCGCTGGCGCTTGTCCAACTCGATTTTGGCACGTTCCGCGACCTTGACAACGATCTTCCGGGCCTCCTCCGGATGCACGCTCCTGCCCTGTATGAACACGAAGGGCGAGCTGAAGAGCAACTCCGGGTTCGAACTCCCGTTGTTCACCTCGTAGGTGGTCTCCCCTCCGCGGGGAGCGCCCAGTGCGGTCCGCACCTCCGAGGTGCCGAGCACCTGGACGATGATCGAGGCCGCCATGTTCAGCCCGCCGTCGAAGTTGAGCATGGGATTGGCCTGCTGTACGCGCGCGTTCGGGTCTCCGGGCTTGACCGGCCCTGTCGTCGGGACGGTGAGGGTGAGCACGCTCTGCGAGATGTACTGCGGTGGGATGCTGACGTACACGAGGTAGGACCCGCCGAACGCCGCGAGCAGGGCCGGAATCGCGACGTACCATCGCCGCAGTACGACTCCGATGGCCCGCCAGAAGTCCAACACGCCCCCCGAATGAATCCGCCGACAATCCCTAAAGGAATCGGCCCGCTGATCCGCGGCGTTACCCTCGATTCGTAACGAGTGATCCGCCGGCCGCGATATGCGCAGGTGAACACCCTGGCTGTAATCACGCCCAGCTACGGGCCGGACGCTGTTTTCTTCGCCGACCTGCATGAATCAGTCCTCGAGTTCACTCCCAGTGACACCGTCCACCATGTGATCGTGCCCCGGGCCGACCGGCATCTGTTCGCCAGGTACGCGGGACCGCGCTGCCGTATCCGAGTGGTGAACGAGTTCATCCCCCGGCGTTTCCTCAAAGTGCCACGCCTCGGGTTGTGGGCGAACCTCCTGCGGCCGTGGCCACCTGTGCGCGGATGGGTCATGCAACAGATCATCAAGCTGGCCGCGACGGCCTCGTCGGACGCGGACGTGGTCCTGGTGGCGGATTCGGACGTCGTGCTCGTCCGGCCGACCGACGCGAGCCGCGCCTTCGTGGACGGCGGGTTCCTGCTGCACCGTCTGGAGAACGGCGTGCTGCCGGGAATGGACCGACACGTCGTATGGCACCAGACCGCGAGAAAGCTGCTCAAGCTCCCGCCGGCGCCCGGGCCTCCGCTGCCCGACTACATGAGCCCGCTGACGTTCTGGGACCCGGCGAACGTGCGGGCGCTCCAGCGGCACCTCACCGAGACGACCGGCCGCCACTGGGCCGACGCGTTCGGCTCCCACCTCCACGTCTCCGAATTCATGCTTTACGGCGTCTTCGTCGACGAGGTGCTCTGCGCCTCAGGCGTTCGCCCGCCGTCCGACACGACGATCTGCCACAAGAGCCCCGACGAGTCGCCCATGACCATGGAGAGCGCCGCCGCGTTCGTCGACCGGCTGCCCCCCACGGCGATGGGCGTGCTGATCTCCTCGAAGTCGGGAACACCGCATGAGGTGAGGCAGGCGGCCATCAAACGATGCCGAGAGGTCGCCGCCGGTTAGTACTGCGGTCGCGGGCGGGGTGCCGTGGCGCCGGCAGCGACGCTCACCGGGTCCTTCCCGGTGAGCGGTGGGGCTCAGGAACCGTTCTCGTCCGCTCCCGGCCGCTTGCCGTCCTTGGAACCGTTGGGAACGAACTCGACCCTCTCGAAGGCGATGGTGTCCTCGCTGCTCCACCAGTCTTCGGGTTCGTCCTCTTCGCTCTCGTCGGCCACGAGAACGACGTGCTTGTCCTCTTTGTCGCCCGTATCGGCCGCGGCCACCTGCTTCGGCTCCTCGGTCAGGACAGGCGAGGGGCCGGTGACGGCGTCGGCCGGCCAGACGGCCACCGGTGGTTCTGGCGACGCGGATACGGGCGCCACGGCCGACGCGGTTCCGGCCGCACCGGAGCGTGCGGTCCGCCGGTTCCGTCCGGCGTACGCCAGGCCGAGCGTGATGACCAGAGCGGCCAGGAAGGCGCCGGCCGCCCCCTGGAACTTGTCTGTCAGGATCTCCTTGGGCTCCTGCACGGCCACGCGGTTCATCGCGATGTAGGTGCCGGCGGGCGCGCCGAGCGCCCGCTGTTCCTTGATCAGTTCGTCGCGCATGCGCCGCTCCACCCGCGTCATCATGTCCGACACGGCCGCACGGCTGTTGCTGGTTACGGAGATGAGGACGAAGGGGCCGTTGGAGACGATCCCCATCAGTTCCGCGTTGGACCGGCCGTCGTCGACCACCAGCTTGGTGGGGCTGTCGTCGGTGATCCCCAGCTCCTGCAGGGCCGAGGAGCTGTTCATCTTGACGATCAGGATTCCCGCCACGGTTCGCAGGCTGTCGTTGTACTGGAGCAGGGGATTGGTGAGACCCTCCGGCCTGTCGGGGTCGAACGAGAGCGTGCCACCGGACGGAGGCGCGAAGAAGGCCAGCGACGTGCTCGCCTTGTAGCGAGTGGGGATCAGGAGGAAGGCGGTGACGGCCAGCGACAATGACAGGACGATTGCTACCGGACCCACGATCTTATGCCGCAGAAGGCTGAGAATAATGCGCCAGAATGCCATACTTTCCCTCTCGCCCCCGCCGTAATACAAGGCCCCAGCCCCGCAGGGGCATGCAGATCTAGATCGGAGCCCGGCGCTTCCACGTTACGTTTCCCCTGCCACACCGTCCACCCCGCGGAAGTCCCGGGCGAATGCGCTGCGTCCGTGCATCGAGTAGGCAAGACTCTAGGGTGCTCCCCGATACGTGAAATCCTCCGGAGGCTGACACGATGACCGCCGACGCTGTCGCGCCCCAGGCGCATCCGGCTCCCTCACTGGCCGGCCGGGCGGCTCCAGAGATCGGCATCGGGCTCTGCGTCTACAACGGTGAGCCTTACCTCTCGGGATCCCTGGCCTCGATCCTGGCGCAGGACGGCGATTTCGACCTCGTGATCGCGGACAACTGCTCGACCGACGCGACCGAGGAGATCTGCCGGGAGGCGGCAAGGAAGGATCCGCGGGTTCGCTACATACGTCGCGATCGCAACCTCGGGGTCATCGCCAACCACAACCAGATCGTCCACGAGACGCGGGGCGAGTTCTTCTCCTTCGCCTCCTCCGACGACGAGTACCGAGAGGACCGCCTGACCCTGCTCGCCGCGGCGCTGCGCGCGGTCCCCGGCGCCTCCATCGCCTTTTCCGGCGCTGAGGAGATCGACGCCGACGGCGAACTCATCAAGCTCTGGCGCAACACCGCGCCGACCGACCATCCCGACCCGGTGCGGCGCCTCCACAGCAAGCTCGTCCACTACGACGAGACTCTGCAGTTCTACGGGCTCATGCGCCGCTCACTCCTGGAACGCGCGCTACCGCTCCAGCCCATCGTGGCCTGCGATCGGGTGCTGATCGCGCAGATGGCGCTGCTCGGCCCCATGGTGGCCGTGGACGATCCGCTGCTGCGGCATCGCAACCACGCCAAGAGCGTGAGCAGGGCCAACCATGCGCGGGCTTTCCGCAAGCGTGAGAAGCCCGAGGAGAACTCCCGCTTCTTCCTGCCCAACGTGGCCGAGGGGGCGGCGCTCGCGCGTGCGATCCGCCACACCCCGCTCAGCCCCGGCGACCGGCTCCGCGCCTATGCCGCCCTCTCCCCGTGGCTTCGGCGCAACGCCGTCCCGATGGCCCGTAACGTGGCCCACGTCGCCGTCGGGCTCGTCCGGGGGCGAGCGGAGTAGCGGTCAGCTCGTCGCCAGCACCCGCATCTCCCTGAAGCGGGACGAGGAGATGCCCGTGGCGACGTAGACGAGCAGGCCCGCGCTTCCGGCGGCCGCCAACTGCACCAGCGGGATCGCCCCCGATGTCGCCCTCAGGGCCAGCCAGGCGACCACGCCGGCGGCGAGCCCTCCGATCAACGGCCGAACGGACGCGTAACCGATCGGCGCCACCGGCACCCCGATGCGACGCAGGAAGAGCGCTCCCATCGGGACGGTGAGCAGGAGGCCCACAAGAGCGTGGGCGATGGCCACCCCGCGTATCCCGCCGATGTGCGCGCCGGCCCACAGGGCGGGGATCAGCACCACCGCCCAGCACAGGTTCATGATCGCGATGCTCTTGGTGGCGCCCACGGAGGTGAGGACGTCGAAAACGGTGCCGGAGAGCATCCGCACCGCCATCGACACCATCAGGAAGGAGAGCGCGGCGGCGGAGGGCAGCCAGCGCTCGCCGTACAGGAATGGCACGATCGCCGGGGCGAGCACGCCGACCAGGACGGCCACCGGAACCACAAGAATGACGACCATCGGAATGATCTGCTGCACTTTGGCGGACAACTCTTCGGGACGTTGGTCGGCGACACGCGAGAAGCCCGGCAGCGTCACATGACGGAGGGCTTCTCCGACGAGCCCGGGCACCCAGTTGGAGATGTTCAACGCGAGCGTGTAGAAGCCGAGGACGGTGGCGCCGAAGACCGCGCCGACGATGACGGTGTCGGCGTTGAGCAGCAGGGCCTCGACGCCGAGGCTGGCCGCCAGGGGGAGTCCGAAGCGCAGGAGCTTGACGACGACCTCGCGGCGCAGGCCGAACCTGATGGGCTCCCTCGCCCATGCGATCATCAGGACACCGGCGAGCAGAGAGGAGGAGATGGCTCCGCCCGCGAAGCTGAACGCCCCCGCGCCCGCCGCGGCCATCCCCACGGCCACCGGCACCTGCACCACCATGCCGGCCATGTTCGCCTTCGCGATCTTCCCCTGCTGGAACCTGCGCAGCAGCACGGCACTGCGTACGCCGACGAAGCCGTCGATGACGATGAGGACGGCGAGCATACGCACCATGCCCTCGGCCCGGGGGTTGCCCGCGACTGTGGCGAAGTACGGCGCGAACAGCCACAGCAGGCCGTACACGGTCAGGCTGAACGTCAGGACCATCGTCGTCGCCGTCGGCAGGACATCCTCGATCTTGCCGCGCCACTGGACGATGGCGGCGACGATCCCGGCGTCGTTGACGTGCCAGAGGAACTGCTGAGCCGCCAGGGCGACCGCGTAGACGCCGAAATCGGAGGGCGCCAGGAGCCTGGCCAGAATCAGGCTCATCGCGAAGGAGCCGACTTTGGTGGCCACCCTCGCCAGCAGACCCCAGCGAAGGCCCAGTCCCGCCGAACCGGCGCGATCGCTCTCATTCTCCGGCATGCGTCGTTCTCCTCACTTCTCACCGATCCGTTCCAGCCAGATCTCCCGCCAGAACGGCAGGTGTCCTCTGGGGCAGTTGAGGCTGTGCGTGCCCGGACAGACGAAGTCGTCGAGCAGGATGCAGGGCGTCTTCATCTCCAGCATTCGGCCCGACGCTTCGTCCACACACCGCTCGACTTTGCCGAGCACGCGGGACTCCCGGCCGCAGAAGCGGGTGAGCCCTTCGTCGAACGCCATCCCCCTGTTGCGCAGTTGCTCGTTGAGGGTCGCGGCGATCTCCGCCTTCGATCTGACCCTGACCCGGTCACCTGGCCGCAGTCCGAGATCGGCGACGGGAGTCGGACCGACGGCCGTTCCCTTGAAGAAGCCCCACTCCAGCCCTTCCTTGATCCACAGCCGCTTGGGAAGGACCCGCCTGCTCTTTGCCTGGAACCGGTCGAACAGACCGATGAAGAGACCCTTCATGGTCTCGCCGACGCTCGAGTTACCGGAGCGCACATCCCAGACGAACTGGCGCATGTCCTTCAGCGGCAGGACCTGGGGGGCGGCCCGCAGAATCTCCGTCGCCTGGCAGGAGTAGCGGGGCGCCCCGTCCGGGAACGGCTCCTTCGTGGTGGCGCGCTCCAGAATTTCCACGTCCACCGGCACAGGCGAGGGATCCGGTTCCGGATCCTGAGGGGTGACCTTCCTGATCCACGCCGTCTTCCAGTACAACAGGCAGGCGGTCTGGCAGCCCCCGTGCGCGCTGCCGTCGCATCGTGAGCCCGTCAGATGGACGGCGTCGGTCATGCGCCGCAGCCCCGTCCGCTCGATCGTGTCACAAAGCTTGTGAGCGACCTTGTAGACGCTCATCCTCCGGCCGCAGAACTTCAGCATCTCCGGCATGAACGGGAGGCCGTCAAGCTCGCCGTTCTCGTCGAGCGTGGCGAGGATCTCCTCCGCACTGCGCACCTCGACCAAATCACCCACAACGAAGTTCACGCTCTCTCCTCCAACAGGGCGGCCTCCTCAAGGGCCGCGGCGGCCGCGCGGATGACCGCGAACGGGATTCCCGATCGCTCCGCGATGTCCAAAAGGCTGTGCTCTCCGTCGGAGAGGTTCAGCACCCACAGAATCGCCATCTGGTACTGCCGGTGATCGGTGTGCGTAACCGGCGACTTGTACAGTCCCCGCGGCCCGAGGCGAGGCTCGCCGTAGGGCTGCAGGTTGACATAGGCGCGGTCACCCTCGATCACCTGAACGATCTCCTCCATCACCGCCAGGGTGTCGGCCATGGCATGGGCGGTGACGAAGCCGGGATCGTCCGCCGAGGTGTGATACTCGGGAAATTCCTCGTTCGGCGTCCGGGTGAGCAGGCCGATGGGCAGGTCGAAACCCGGCGAGCAGAACTGCCGCTCGTCGTAGCCGAAGGGGACGAAATCGATGACGGTGTGCTCCCGGGTGCTCAGAACGTGCGCCGCCACCCTGTCGATCGCCGCGTTCCCCCTACGGCTGCGCTTGTACCGGAAAGGCCCCGGGTCCCCTGCGCACGCGAGGACGAGCCCGTGTTCGACCCTGCCCACACCCTCTCTGTTGCGAGCCAGCCACGTGATCGCCCCGATCGTGGCGGGCGCGAAAAGGAAGCGATAGGTGTGGCGCGGCCTGGTCTCGGCGAGGCGCTCGGCGAGCTCGACCGCCACGGCTATGCCCGCGAGCGTCTCGTTGGCCAGCGCGGGATGACATGTGTGCAGGCTGATGAGGACCTCGTCGTGGCCGCTGCCCGGGATGACGTGCTCGCCGTACGTGAGATGCCCGTCGGCCAGCGTGGAGTCGATCAGCACCTCGTAGGGTCCTTCGTCCAGCCCGTCCAGCGTCTTCTGGCTCAGGCAGAAGCCCCAGGTCTCACCCTCGTAGTCGGTTCTGTAGGGCACCAGTTCGGGTTTGTCCGGGAGCGTATGGAGATGGGGTCTCAGCTCTTCCAGGCGCATGACAGCCGACACCGGCAGGCTGTAGCCGACCACGTGCAGGGGAGACGCGTGGAAGTCCACGACCCGCCGCCCCGCCGGGTCCTTGATATAGGCGTCCCTGATGTTCCACTCACGCGGCACCACCCAGTCGAGGACCCGCGTACCGGTAGGCACCTCGTGGATCTCCAGCGGGATGCGCTCCCCGATGATCTCCAGGGTCCGGCGCACTCCGTCGCCCGTTCTGCTGCGGCAGAGGGGATGCAGCCGCGTCACAAGAGCGTGCATCCGCTCTCCGGGGCTCACGGACGCAA
This sequence comes from Microbispora sp. NPDC046933, assembly GCF_040644635.1. Lineage (NCBI taxonomy): Bacteria > Bacillati > Actinomycetota > Actinomycetes > Streptosporangiales > Streptosporangiaceae > Microbispora > Microbispora sp. NPDC046933. The sequence goes on from NZ_JBEYWW010000047.1 coordinate 13,354, forward strand.
CCCGCCGTCGATCGTCCCCGCCTCACGCCGCGCGGCGAGCCAGGCCAGACGCGTGAAGCGATGGTCGAAACCGTGCTGGGTCAGGCCACACCTCCGGTAGGCGTCGACCAACTCGGCCGCGCCGGCCCGAACCGTCCATTTGGCGTGATAGCCGGGCAGCGCCTCGCGGAGACGCGAGAAGCCGACGCGGTAGGAGCGCGGATCGGCTCCAGCCTCGCCTGTGATCTCCAGCTCCGAGCCCGGCACAGCCGACACCACTTCCGCGGCGATCTGCGCCACGGTCACGTTGTTCTCCTCCGTGCCGACGTTGAAGGCTTTGGCGTGCACGGCTTCCCGCGGCGCTTCCAGCGCCAGCGCGAAGGCCTGCGCTATGTCCTCGGCATGGACCAGCGGACGCCACGGGGTGCCGTCGGAGAGCACTTTCACGGTTCCGGTCAGCAGCGCGTGCCCCACCAGGTTGTTGAGAACGATGTCCGCGCGGAGCCTGGGCGAGAAGCCGAAGGCGGTCGCGTTGCGCAGGAACACCGGGGTGAAGTCGGCGTCCGCCAGAGCGACGAGGTCCTCCTCCACCCGCACCTTCGACACGGCGTACGGCGTGACGGGCCGCAACGGAGCGTCCTCTCCCACCAGTTCGTCTCCGCCCGAGGCTCCGTACACCGAGCAGGTGGAGGCGTAGAGGAAGCGCTTGACGCCCGCGTCCCGCGCCAGGCGCGCGAGGCGCACGGAGGCACGGTGGTTGATGTCGTAGGTCAGTTCGGGCTCGAGCGCACCGAGCGGGTCGTTGGAGAGCGCCGCGAGGTGGACCACGGCGTCGAAGCCCTCCACGTGCTCGGGGCGGGCGTCCCGCAGGTCGACGGCGAATCCGGGAGGGTCCGCGGGGGCGGGACCCAGGACGCAGTCGGCGAACAGACCCGAGTCGAGCCCGACCACCTCATGACCGGCCGCCGACAGAACCGGGCCCATCACGGTGCCGAGATAGCCTTGATGGCCAGTCAGAAGAACGCGCACGATGTCTCTCCCTGTCAGACGCCTATGACGATCTTGTCGCTGTGGAATGCCTCGGCATAGCGGGTCCGGCTCTGGATTCCCCTGAGCCTGGCCAGGCCGTGGAAAGCCTCGGAGTCGAACCAGTCCCGATCCCTTTGCGAGGGGTAGTGCCGGTCGAGCAGTTCGATCTTCTCCCGCAGCGACTCCTCCGCCAACGGCAGGAAGACGTTCGGCTGGGCCAGATCCGACTCCCACTTGAGGATCTCGTAGCCGAGCACGAGCACCCCGCGGAAGACCGTGGGCGCGAGCCTGGCCAGGCCCCGATGGTCCTGATGCGCGTCGTGCGGAGCGGGTGCGAGAACCAGGTCGGGAGTGGCTCCGTCGCGCAGCGCGTGCAGGGCGTCCTTGGCTCGGTCCCAGTGCGCCGGCAGGCGCCCGTCGGGTACGTCCAGAACAGTCACCTCGAGATCCGCTTTCGGGCAGAAGGAGGCCAGCGCCGCCCGCTCCTCCTTCTCGCGAACGGTGCCCGCGCCCGACAGCACGAGTGCGCGCACCCGAAGCCCCGGCCTGGCCCGGCACAACTGCAGAAGGCTCCCGCCCGCGCCGATCGGAATGTCGTCACAGTGCGCGCCGAGGAGGACGATCTCCTCGCACGGTTCAGGGATGAGCCGCAAGATCCCGCTTCTCCTCCCACAGCGCCCACGGCCGCTCGCCTCTGGCGTACTCCTCGTCCAGTTGGGCACGCTCCTTGACCGTGTCGGTGGGCCGCCAGAATCCCCGATAGGGGAAGCCGAGAAGCCTGCCTCGCTTGGCCAGTGCGACACAGCCGTCAGCCACCAGATCGCCTCCCGGCGGGATGTGATCGAAGACCTCCTGACGGAGGACGAAGTAGCCGCCGTTGATCCACAACGGCATCTCGACGACGGGCGTGATGTTGTCGACCGTCCCTTGCTCGCCCAACTGGACGCAGTGGAACGTGCCCGGCGGCGGCACGACCATCATCGAGCCCCCCGCGTCGGATGCCGCGAAGCGGTTGATCATCTCGTCCAGCGGTGCGTCCGTGAGCACGTCCGCGTAGTTCGCCAGGAACATCTCCTCGCCTTCGACGTGCTCGCGCACCCGCCGCAGCCTCTCGCCGATGGCCGAGTCGGTGCCCGTGTGGATGAAGGAGATCGACCAGTCGGATATGTCGGTGGAGAGCAACTCGACCCTGCCGCCCCGCAGTACGAAATCGTTGGAGGCGGTCTCCTGGTAGTCGAGGAAGAAGTTCTTGATGTGCTCGGCGCCGTAGCCCAGGCAGAGGACGAACTCGTTGTGCCCGTGATGCGCGTAATAGCGCATCACGTGCCAGATAAGTGGTCTCGGCCCGACTGGCTGCATGGGCTTCGGCAGGTCGAAGTCGCCGCCGCGCATCCGGGAGCCGCGCCCGCCGCAGAAGAGGACGACCTTCATGAGACGACCTCCAGCCGGGGAATGGGGAAGACCAGGCGGCCTCCCCAGTCGCGAACGTGGGCCAGCTGCTCGGTGATCTCCGCGCGGAGGTTCCACGGGAGCACGAGCACGTAGTCGGGCCGGTCCTGCGCGATCCGCTCCGGCGGCAGGATGGGGATCCGGGTGCCGGGAGTGAACCTGCCGTGCTTGTACGGGTTGCGGTCCACCGTGTACGGCAGCAGGTCCGGGCGGATGCCGCAGTGGTTGAGCAGCGTGTTCCCCTTGCCGGGCGCGCCGTAGCCGACGACCGTCCGGCCCTCCTCGGCCGCTCGGATGAGGAAGGCCAGCAGGTCGCGCCGCACCCGGGCCACCCGGGCGGCGAACTCGGCGTACCCGGAAAGCTCGTGCAGGCCCGCGGCCTTCTCCCTGGCCAGCAGGTCGGCCACCCGTGGGCCCGGCTCACCCGCCGCCTCGACCGGCCGCGCCCACAGCCGGATCGAGCCGCCGTGGGTCGGCAGCGACTCGACGTCCACGAGGGCCAGCCCGCCGCTCGCCAGGGCCCGCATCGCGGAGGCGACCGTGTAGTACTGGAAGTGCTCGTGGTAGATGGTGTCGTACTGCGTGCCCTCGATCAGGGTGAGCAGGTGCTGCACCTCGATCGACACCCAGCCGTCGTCGGCGACCAGGGCGCGCAGCCCCTGGGTGAAGCCGATGACGTCGGGGATGTGGGCGTACACGTTGTTGGCGACGACGAGATCGGCCGGGCCGTGCTCCTCCCGTACGGCGGCGCCGGTCTCCGGGGTGAGGAAGGCCGTGAGCGTCGGCACCCCGGCGTCCTTCGCCGCCTGGCCGACGTTGGCGGACGGCTCGATCCCGAGGCAGCGGACGCCGCGCTCCACGACGTGGCGCAGCAGGTAACCGTCGTTGCTGGCCACCTCGACCACGAACGAGCCGGCGGAGAGCCTCAGCCGCTCGGCGGCGCCTGCCACGAACCGGCGGGCATGTTCCACCCAGGACGTCGAATATGAGGAGAAATAGGCATATTCGGTGAACGTCTCCTCGGGGGTGATCAGAGGAGGGATTTGCGCCAGCCAGCAGGCGGTACACAGACGCAGGTGCAAGGGGTAGGTGATTTCCGGCTCGTCGAGCTGTTCCCGCGTGAGGAACCGCTCGCAGGGGGGTGTCGCGCCGAGATCGACGATGCTCGCCAGCGCCGCCGAACCGCATAAGCGGCACGTTGTCATCAATGCTCCCTTGTCACATGCTTACCGTTGGAAGACGTACGAGACGTAGAACCGGTTGCCGCGAAAGTCGATTGCAGGAATACGACAGGGATTTCCTGCCTATATGTCATGCTTCGTCCATGGATCGGCTCAGCATCGCCGGGGCCTGGTGCCACACCCCCCGCATTCACACCGACGAGCGCGGCGCGTTCCTCGAGTCCTTCAGGGCCGCCGACCTTCGTGAGGTCGCCGGGCATGGACTGGACCTCGCACAGGTCAACTGCTCGGTCTCCCGGAAGGGAGCCCTGCGCGGGATCCACTTCGCCGACGTGCCCCCGGGGCAGGCCAAGTACGTCACCTGCGTCGCCGGGAGCGTGCTCGACGTCGTCGTGGACCTCAGGGTGGGCTCCCCGACGTTCGGCGCCTGGGAGACCGTGGTGCTGGACGACGCCGACCGGCGGGGCCTCTACATCGCGGAAGGGCTGGGCCACGGTTTCCTCACGCTGAGCGAGCAGGCCACGGTGGTCTACCTCTGCTCCCGGCCGTACGCGCCGGGGCGGGAGCACGGCGTTCACCCGCTCGACCCCGATCTGGGGATCGAGTGGCCCGCGGACGTCGAGCCGATCCTGTCGGCCAAGGACGCGGCCGCCCCCTCGCTCAAGGAGGCGAGGGAGGCGGGACTGCTGCCTGATCACGACGCCTGCCTCGCCTTCTACGACACGCTCAGGTAGGGCCAGGCCGCCCGCAGGGCCTCCCGCCAGTGCCGCATCGGCGGCAGGCCCGCCAGCGCCCAGCGGTCGTGCCCCAGCACGCTCCACGCCGGTCGCGGGGCGGGCCGGGCGAAGGCGGCGGAGGTGGTCGGGACGACCCGGCCGGGGTCGGCGCCGAGCAACGTGAAGACCTCGCGGGCGAGGTCGTGCCAGGTCGCCCGGCCCGCGTTCGTGCCGTGGTAGACCCCGCCCGGCGCACCCGAGCGGCCCAGCTCGACCAGGCGGGCGGCCAGGTCCGCGGACCAGGTCGGCTGGCCCGTCTGGTCGGTCACCACCGCCACGGTCTCCCGTTCGGCGGCCAGGCGGATCATCGTGGCCGGGAAGCTCCGGCCGCGGGCGCCGTAGAGCCAGGCCGTCCGCACGACCGTATGGCCGTGCGCGAGCGCGGCCCGCTCCCCGGCCAGCTTGGACCGGCCGTACGCGTTGACCGGGCCCACCGGGGCGTCCTCGCCGTACGGCTCCCGGCCTTGGCCGTCGAAGACGTAGTCGGTCGAGATGTGGACGAGCCGCGCACCCCGCTTGGCGCAGGCGAGCGCCAGGCCCTCGACGGCGCGGCCGTTGACCTCCACGGCCTCGTCCGGGTGGGTCTCGGCGCCGTCGACGTCGGTCCAGGCGGCGCAGTTGACGACGACGTCGGGCGCGAGGGCGTCCAGGGCGTCCTCCACGGCCCCGCCGTCGGTGACGTCGAGGTCGCGGCCGAAGCCGGTGGCGTCCTCCTCGCCCGGCGCCCTGCTCAGGGCCGCCATGACATCGGCGCCGAGCATGCCCCGGGCGCCCGTCACCATCCACCTCATGCGCGCGCCGCCCGCAGCGGCTTCCACCAGTGGGGGTTGTCGACGTACCAGCGGACGGTCGCGGCGAGGCCCTCCTCGAAGGGGATCTCGGGGGCGTACCCGAGGGCGCGCAGCCTCCGGTCGTCGAGCGAGTAGCGCCGGTCGTGCCCCTTGCGGTCGGCCACCCGTTCGACCCGGTCCCAGCCCGCGTCGAACGCGGCGAGCAGCCGCTCGGTGAGCTCCAGGTTGGACAGCTCGGCCGTCCCGGCGATGTGGTAGACCTCGCCGGGCTCTCCCACCTCGGCGACGCGCTGGATGCCCCGGCAGTGGTCGGCCACGTGGATCCAGTCGCGGACGTTCCCCCCGTCGCCGTAGAGCGGCACCCGGCGGCCCTCGATGAGGTTGGTGACGAACAGCGGGATGACCTTCTCGGGATACTGGTACGGCCCGTAGTTGTTGCCGCACCGCGTGATCGACACCGGCAGCCCGTGGGTCACGGCGTACGCCCTGGCCAGCATGTCGCCACCGGCCTTCGCGGCCGAGTACGGCGAACGCGGGGCCAACGGAGCGCTCTCGTCCCAGGAGCCCGTGTCGATCGAGCCGTAGACCTCGTCGGTGGACACCTGGACGACCTTGCGGACGCCGGCGTCGAGACAGGCGTCGAGGAGGGTCTGCACGCCCAGGACGTTCGTGCGCACGAATTCGGCCGCGCCGTCGATCGACCTGTCGACGTGGGACTCGGCCGCGAAGTTGATCACCACGTCATGGCCGGGCACCACCTCGCGAAGCAGGTCCGCGTCGCAGACGTCCCCGCGGACGAAGTCATACCTCCCCTCCACGGGAGCGAGGTTGGCGAGGTTGCCCGCGTAGGTCAGCCGGTCGAGCACGGTCACCCGCGCTCCGGCGAACGCGGGATATCCCCCGGTGAGCACGGTCCGCACGTACTGGGATCCGATGAAGCCGGCCCCACCGGTGATCAATAGCCTCACGTCAGGAGTCTCCAAGACGAAGCGACGATTTACTCATGAGGTGATCTGAACCTTGCTGTGGTCCCCCAGCACCAGACGATGAGCCCTCGGAGCGTCGGGTGCGGGGGTGACCTCGACGTCGTGCCCGATCAGTGAGGCCTCGATCCGGCGCACCCCTTTGATGGAGGCGCGCGACAGCACGATCGAGTACTCGATCTCGCTTCCCTCGATGAGACAGTCGGCGCCGATGGAGGTGAAAGGGCCGACGTACGAGCCGTTGATGACGGTCCCCGCGCCGATCACCACCGGGCCGACGACGCGGGAGCGACGCACCGAGGCACCGGCTTCCACCACGACCCTTCCGATGAGCTCGCAGTCCTCGACGTCGCCGTCGATCCGGGGCTCCAGCGACTCCAGCACGAGCCGGTTCACCTCGAGCATGTCGGCGACGTTCCCGGTGTCCTTCCAGTAGCCCGAGATGACCGACGGCTCGACGTCGTGGCCGGCGTCGATGAGCCACTGGATGGCGTCGGTGATCTCCAGTTCCCCCCGCCAGGACGGCTTGAGGTCCGCCACCGCCGCGTGTACGGCCGGGGTGAAGAGATAGACCCCGACCAGGGCGAGGTCGCTCTTCGGCTCGCGCGGCTTCTCCTCCAGACGGACGACCCGGCCGTGCGCGTCGAGCTCGGCGACGCCGAACTGCCGGGGGTCGGACACCCGGGTCAGCATGATCTGCGCGCTCGGCCGCCGCGACCGGAAGCGCTCGACCAGGCCCTCTATCCCGCCCACGATGAAGTTGTCGCCCAGGTACATGACGAAGTCGTCGTCGCCGAGGTAGTCGCGGGCGATGAGCACGGCGTGCGCGAGCCCGAGCGGCGCCTCCTGGCGGAGGTAGGTGACCTGCAGGCCGAACCGGGAGCCGTCACCCACGGCCGCCTCGATCTCGGCGTGCGTGTCCCCGACGACGATGCCCACCTCATGGATGCCGGCCGCCGCGACCGACTCCAGGCCGTAGAACAGCACCGGCTTGTTGGCCACCGGGACAAGCTGCTTCGCCTGTGTGTACGTGATGGGGCGCAGGCGGGTTCCGGAGCCGCCGGCGAGGACGAGCGCCTTCACGTCAGTACGCCCCGTCGCCGCGGGTGACAGCCGACCACGTCTTCCAGAGCACCTGCAGGTCGAGCATGAGCGACCAGTTCTCCACGTAGCGCAGGTCGAGCCGGACCGACTCGTCCCAGGACAGGTCCGACCTGCCGCTGACCTGCCACAGGCCGGTCATGCCCGGCTTGACGACGAGGCGGCGGCGGACGTCCACCCCGTACTGCTCGACCTCGGACGGCAGCGGCGGACGCGGGCCGACGAGGGACATCTCACCCCGCAGCACGTTGATGAGCTGGGGCAGCTCGTCGAGCGAGTGACGGCGCAGGACGGCCCCCACGCGAGTGATCCTTGGATCGTTCCTGATTTTGAACAGCACCCCGTCCGACTCGTTCTCCTCAAGGAGGACCTGCCGCATCTTCTCGGCGTCCACCACCATTGTCCGGAACTTGAGCACCTCGAACTCGCGGCCGTGCCGGCCGACCCTGGTCTGCCGGAAGAGCGCGGGTCCGGGACTCGTGAGGCGGATCGCGACGGCGATGGCGAGCATCGGCATCACCAGGATCGCCAGCGCGACGGCCGCGACCACCCTGTCGAACGCGCTCTTCACGAGCTGGCCCGTGCCGTCGAGGTCGGGGTGCTGCACGTGGAGCAGCGGCATACCGGCCACCGGCCGCACGCTCACCCGGGGGCCCGCGACGTCCATGAGCGCCGGGGCGACGAACAGCTCGGCTCCCCTCGACTCGATGCCCCACGCGAGGCGGCGCAGCGCCGCGCCGTCCAGCTCGGGGCAGGCCAGGACGGCCACCGCGTCGGCGGACACCTTGTCGACGACCGCCGCCACGTCGCCGAAGTCCCCGAGCACCGGGACGTCGTCGATGTCGAGCCGCCACCCGTGGTCCTGCGGATCCGGCAGGCACGCGGCGACGACCCGCATCCCGTGGTACGGCTGCCGCCGCAACTGCATGACCAGGTCGAGAACGGCCGCGCCGTGCCCGACCGCGACGACCCGGCGCATGTACTCGCCACGGGATCGGGATCGGTGCAGGCGCTTGCGCATCCGGTGACGGAACACCAGCGTGACGAACGTCGCGAGCGGCACCATCGCCATGACGTAACTTCTGGCCACGGTGGTCTGGGTGACGTACGCCCCGATCGCGACCGTCGCCACGAGCCCGAAGCCGCCCTGCGTGACGGCGCGGAACTCCTCCGTCCCCTCGCCGTGCGCGCTCCTGCGGTAGCTGCCGACCAGGCGCATGACGCCGGGCCACAGGAGGGTCAGGGTAATGCCGAAGATCAGGTCCACCACGGGGATGTACGCCCCCAGCGCGAGCCGAGTCCCCTCGACCACGCAGAACGCGAAAACCGAGCACGCCAGGTCGCCGGCCATGAGCAGCCTGAAATAGGCCGCCGTCGCCATGCTGGCATATCTCCGCTGCTCGACATCCGTGGGGACAGTTCGCGTCTGGGTCGGGCCCAACCGCGTCTCCATTGATCACGCCCCTAGTCGCCGGACTTTGCAGGATTGACGCCTCTTCCGTCACACAGGTTGACGTGAAGCACGAAGCTTCCTGAGCTGGTACCCGGCTTCGATATTAAAGAGCGGCTCTTACGTTAGGAACGACGATCGCGTGTCCACATTTGGTCGCAGTGGAACCATCCAAATGACTTGACGGGAACGGTCCAATGATGCCAGCTTTTACGGCTTTCGGAATATTGGCCCCAAACTATGCCGTTCCGTGTCCGTCCGAAATGGCGGCGTCCGGGGCTCCGCAGCCACCTCCGAGCAGGCGTCGGCCGATGTCGGGTGAAGCAGGGGATGACCGCGCCGCGAGGGCCGCAATACATTCGGCGTCATGTCCGTACGCGTCGACCGGGACGGCCCGGTCACGATCGTGATCCTGTCCCGCCCCGAGGTGCGCAACGCCGTTGACGGGGCCACGGCGGCCGCCCTGGCCGAGGCATTCCGCGCGTTCGAGGCCGACGAGAGCGCGTCGGCCGCCGTTCTGTGGGGCGAGGGCGGCACGTTCTGCTCAGGCGCCGACCTGCACGCGGTCGGCACGGACCGGGGCAACCGGGTGGAGCCCCACGGCGACGGCCCGATGGGGCCGACCCGCATGCGCCTGTCGAAGCCGGTGATCGCGGCGGTGGAAGGGTACGCCGTCGCGGGCGGGCTCGAACTGGCCGTGTGGTGCGACCTGCGGGTGGCCGCCGAGGACGCGGTCTTCGGCGTCTTCTGCCGGCGGTGGGGCGTGCCGCTGATCGACGGCGGCACGGTGCGCCTGCCGCGCCTGATCGGCACCGGCCGCGCGCTGGACCTGATCCTGACCGGGCGGGCCGTGCCCGCGCGGGAGGCGCTGGAGATGGGCCTGGTGACCCGGGTGGTGCCGCCGGGCACGGCGCTGGAGGCGGCACGGGAGCTGGCCCGGCGACTGGCGGCGCTGCCGCAGGCGTGCCTGCGCGGCGACCGGATGTCCGTGCTGGACCAGGAGGGGATGACGGAGGAGGAGGCGATGGCCGCCGAGCTCCGGCACGGCCTGGCCTCGCTGGAAGCCGGCCGTCTCACCGGCGTGGAGCGCTTCCGGGCAGGCCTGGGCCGTCACGGCGCTCAGGAATAGGGCCCGGCGCTCAGTCGTATTCGAGGTCGGGTAACGGGGACGGCGGCTCCGGGCTGCGCCACACGACGACGTAGTCGGAACGCGCGCTCGCGACCGCCGTGCTCAGCCGGTCAAGGTCGAAGTCCGGCAGGTAGCGCAGCCGGGCCAGGAAGCTCGCGTCGGTCGCCGAGTGCGGGACCACGCAGCCCTCGCCCTCACGGTCCAGCAGGACGATGAAGACGTCCTCCGGCTGGTCGGGCGGGTCCTGGTCGCCATGGCCGCCGACGCGGACCTCGACCACGTCCTCCCAAGCGAGGGCCTCGACGCTGCCGTCGGCGTAGTGACGCGTCACGCCTTCTTCGGTGACGTACACATAGGTGTCCGGCACTGGGTTGCCGTGCATGGGCGCGATTGTGACGACTTGGAGCGGCCGCGTGCAAGGGAATCCGCGTGCAGGGGAATCCGCGTGCAGGGGAATCCGCGTGCAGGTCTCCCGCGGGCGCTCAGGCGTGCCGCCACCGCAGGTGCTCGCGCATCGCCTGGACGGCCGCGTCCGCCGGCCCCTCGGCGATGACGCGCAGCAGCGCGGCGTGCTCGGCCGCGAGCTCGCGGGGATCCTCCTCGTACGCGTGCCTGAGCCCGGCCAGCCCGAGCCGTGTCTCGGCCGCGAGCGTGGCGTACAGGCGCTCCAGACGTGGGCTTCCGGCGGCGGCGACGAGCGCCTCGTGCAGCGCCATGTGCTCGGCCACGACGGCCGCCCAGGGCGCGCCCGGCGGCAGGCCGGACAGGCGGTCCAGCGCCTCCTCCGCCGCCGTCACCCGGCGCCCCGCGACGGCCTGCGCCATCAGTTCCTCCAGCGGCCCGCGCACGTACATGAGGTCGGCCAGGTCGGCGGAGGTGATCACCGGGACGTACGCGCTGCGGTTGCGCTCGCGCCGCAGCAGTCCCTCGTGGACGAGCAGCGCCAGCGCCTCCCGCACGGTGGGGCGGGCCACGCCGTACCGGGCGGACAGCTCCTGCTCGGGCAGCGCGGCCCCCGGCTCGATGTCCCCGGACAGCACCCGCTCGCGCAGCGCGGCGGCGAGCGCCTCGACGGTGGAGACGGGCCTCAGGGTGGTCACGGACCCGAGCCTAGTGGCGGCTCCCGGACGGCGCCTTCGGCGTCTCGGGTGCGGGGGCGTCGGGCGTGAGCGTCCTGGCGGGCAGCGCCACCACGACCAGCCCCAGGGCGAGCAGCACCAGACCGGCCCACGAGACGAGGGACAGGTGCTCGCGCAGCGCCACGACGCCCAGCAGGGCCGCGACGGCCGGCTCGGCCAGCGCGAGCGTGGCGGCCGTGGCGACCGGGGTCGTGCGCAGGCCCCTGCCGTACAGGAGATAGGCGAGCCCCGTCGTCGCGCAGCCGAGGTAGAGCGCGGTCAGCAGGCCGCCCGGGCGCGCGAGCCAGGCCGGCCCGGTCAGCGCGAGGACCGGCAGCATGAGCACGGCGGCGCCGCCGAAGAGAACGCCCATGACGATCCCCGACTCCATGCCCCCGCCGATGGCCCGGGCCGCCACGACCGCGTAGAAGGCGTACAGGAGCCCGCCGAGGAGGGCGAGCGCGACGCCTCCCGCGTCGGCGCCACCTGTTCCCCCTCCCCCGCCGGTGACGAGCGCCGCGCATCCGGCGACGGCGGCGGCCGTGGCGAGCGCCCAGCGCCCGCTCGGCCGCTCGTGCCCGACGATCCAGGACAGGAGCCCGGTGAAGGCCGGGCCGCTGCCGATGGCCACCACCGTGCCGATCGCCACGCCCGTCCTGCCGACCGCGGCGAAGAAGCACAGCTGGTAGGCGGCGACGGCGGCGGCTCCCAGGACGAGCGCCCAGCGCGTCGCGTTTCCGGCCGCCGGAACGTTCCCATGGCGGGTCCGACGATGGGTGGCCAGCGCCAACGCGCCCAGCAGGGCCCCGCCGAGCACGAGGCGGGCCGCGGCCAGCGAGACGGAGCCCGCGGCGGCGAGGGTGCCCGCGGCGCCCGCGGTCCCCCACAGCACGGCCGCCGAGACGACCGCGAGCGGGCCCGATCTGGAGTTCATGCATCGATTGTCTGACAATTAGACAGCAATCAGCAAGAGCTTTCTTCCGGAACGTCGAGACTGTCCTGATATGGGGCTGTGGCCCAAGTCGTTAGGAACGATCCCTGGTGGCCCAGCTCACGGATTGCTATGGTTTCGCCACTGTTAACACATGTGTAACCGACGGGCAGGTCTGATGGCTGGTCGGAAACGGTCCATCCGCTTCAAGATATTCGCGATCCTGCTGGTGCCTGTGACCGCCCTGGTGGTGATCTGGGGGTTCGCCGCCACCCTGACCATCGAGCAGGGGCAGCAGCTCCTGCGCATCCAGAAGGTGTACGACAACATCGTCTATCCCGTCAGTGAGGCCATCAACGAGCTGCAGAGCGAGCGCTTCGTGTCGGTGAGCTATCTCGCCTGGCGCACGACGACGCTGCGTACCGACCTCCAGGTGCAGCGCCGCAAGACCGACGCCACCGCGGTCCTGCTGACCCGCCTGTCGGAGCAGGCCCGGGACGAGACGCCTCCCGCGATGTGGGACCGGGTCCAGGACCTGCTCAGGCAGATGGACCGGCTCGACGTCCTGCGCGGCCAGATCGACGACCAGCGGCTCACCCGGCTCGACGCGATCGAGGAGTACAGCGCGGTCGTCGAGACCGCCCACCAGGTCTACGACCGGCTGATGATCTCCCCCGACATCGACATCGTCGAGCAGACCAAGGCGCTGATCCTCATCACCCGCAGCCGCGAGGTGGTGAGCCAGCAGTCCGCGCTCGTGCTGGGCGCGCAGGCGTCCGGGCGGATGACGCAGGACGAGCGGGACGCCTTCTCCGGCATGGTCGGCAAGCGCCGCCTGCTCTACCAGCTCGGCACGAGCCAGCTCGACGCCGGCCTCCTCAAGCAGTTCGGCACGCTGAACTCCAGCGCGGTCTACACGTCGTTCGTCTCCCTGGAGGACGACGTGATCGCCAGGGTGCGGCCGGGCCAGCCGCTCCCGCCGGAGGCGATCGCCTGGCCGACGACGGCCCAGGCCCTGACCCGCCAGCTCACCGAGACGACCAACACGGCCAGCGACGCCACCGCCGCCCGCGCCGTGCCGCTGGCCCAGGGTGTGCTCTGGAACATCGGCATCGTCGGGGCGCTCGGCCTGGCCGCCGTGCTCGCGACCGCGTTCATCTCCTTCCGGTTCGCCCGGACGGTCACCGGCGAGCTGAGCACCCTGCACCGGGCCGCGGCCGACCTGGCCGGGCGGCGGCTGCCCGACCTCGTACGGCGGCTGCGGCGCGGCGAGGACGTCGACGTGGCGGCCGAGACACCGCCGATGGTCCAGGCCAGCGAGACCGTCGAGATCGAGAACGTCGGCCGCGCGTTCACCTCTGTGCAACACACCGCGATCGAGGCGGCCGTCGGCCAGGCCGAGCTGCGCAAGGGCGTCAACAAGGTCTTCCTGAACCTGGCCCGGCGCAGCCAGTCGCTGCTGCAGCGCCAGCTCGGCATGCTGGACGGCCTGGAGAAGGAAATCACCGACCCCGACCTGCTGGAACGGCTGTTCGGCGTCGACCACCTCACCACCCGCATGCGCCGCCACGCGGAGGGCCTGATCATCCTGTCCGGCGCCGTGCCCGGCCGCGGCTGGCGCAACCCGGTCCGGCTGTACGACGTGGCCCGCGCCGCCACCGAGGAGGTGGAGGACTACCTGCGGGTGGACGTGAACATGCCGCACGGATACTCGCTCGCGGGCGGCAGCGTCACCGACGTCGTCCACCTGCTCGCCGAGCTGATCGAGAACGCCACGGTCTTCTCCCCGCCGCAGACCCGCGTGCAGGTCCGGGGGGAGATGGTCGCCCGGGGCTTCGCCATCGAGGTCGAGGACCGCGGGCTCGGCATCCCCCCGGAGGAGCTGGCGCACCTCAACGCGCGGCTCGCCGACCCACCGGAGTTCGACCTGGCCGACAGCGACAGGCTCGGGCTGTTCGTCGTCGGGCTGCTGGCCCGGCGGCACAACATCCGCGTCTCCCTGCGCACCTCGCCGTACGGCGGGACGAGCGCGGTGCTCCTGCTGCCGCAGGAGATCGTGGTGGAGAACGAAACCAGGGAACCGGCGGTCGAGCGCCTCGCCCAGCCGGAGACCCCGCCCCCAGCCCTGGCCCTCACGCCGCCGATCGGCGGCGCCGCCGGGGACTCCCTGCCCCGCCGGGTGCGGCAGGCCAACCTGGCGCCGCAGCTCAAGGAGGAGCGGGGCGATCTGTTCTCCTCCTTCCAGGCGGGCTGGGAACGCGCCCAGGAGGACTCGTGACCGAGCACGAGGACGGGCCGCTGCTGCGTCCCTACACGCTCACCCGTGGCCGCACCCGCCCGACCGGGCCCGACTTCGACCTGATGACCATCATCAGGACGGCTCCCGCGGCGTACAGCGGGGTCTCCGGGCTGGCCCCCGAGCACTGGCGGATCCTGCAGCTGTGCCGGATCCCCTCCTCCGTGGCCGACCTGGCCTCGGAGATGGGCCTGTCGCTGAACGTCGTGCGCATCCTGCTGAGCGACCTGCGCGACCAGGAGCTGATCACCGCACGGCCGCAGGCCACGGTCGCCCAGCTGCCCGAGGAACGCATCCTCCGCGAGGTGATCCAGGGACTCCAGGCGCTGTGAACGCTCAGGAGCCGGCTCCGCACGACGCCCTGCTCTCAAGAGCCGGCTCCGCACGACACCCTGCTCTCAAGAGCCGGCTCCGCACGACGCCCTGCTCTCAAGAGCCGGCTTCGCACGACTCCAGGAGCCGCTGCACGTGCCAGCGGGCCGGTGTCGTCAGCTCGTCGACGTACCGGTCCAGCATGGCCGCGCACGCCACCGGATCGGCGGTCTCGACGGGCGGCAGGACCAGGATCTTCTCCTCGCCGTCCAGCACGAGGTCGCCCCGCACGCTGAACGCCCCGCCGCCGACCGCGACGGCGGTCTCGAACACGAGGTCGTGCCCCGGCAGCGCCAGCGCGGCGCCGAGCCGTACGGCGGGCCCGGCCAGGTCGGAGACGGGCTCGACGCGGACGTGGGGGAAGAAGTCGCGGGAGACGGACCGCCCCATCTCGCTGAACCGCGCCGCCGTTCGCATCAGCGCTTCCAGGAGTTCGGCGGCACCCTGACTGTTGGCGTCCACCCCCGCAGGGTAGATCACGGATAGTTGCGGTTTGGCCAAATATTTAGGTTCGGCCGGAGATTTCGCCGAAAAGGGCGGCCTCAGCGGAAGGCGTAGCACTCCACCTCGGCCCGCCGGCGGGTCAGCCCGCCGCTCACCGACTCGTCGACGCAGGAGCGCTGCGCGGCGCTGAGTTCGAGCACGCCGCAGACGCTGATCCCGGAGTACGTGCGGCAGTCGAGGTTCGGGTTGAAGGCGCCCACCTTGTACTGCTCGCGCACCTGCGTGCGGCAGCGTTGCCGCGCCTCGGACGTCTTCGGGTAGCGGCATTGGCCGATGAGGATGTCGTACTGCTTCTGGCTCACCTCCTGCCGCTTCACGCCCCCTTTGGGCGGCGCGGGCGCCTGCGGCGGACTCCCGGCCCACGGGCCGGTCCTCGGGTGGCCGCCGGTCCCGGCGGCCACCGAGGCGACCGCGGCGACCGTGCCGAGCATGGTCATCGCAGCGAGCACGGCGACAGCGACGATCTTTCTCATGGCGATCCTCCCGAGCAGGAACGTACCCACAGGCGAACCGCCGCCCTCGGCGCCGCGCCGCACCCGCATGGACGTCCGTGACCTCACGTCATGGCGAAGTAGACGTCTCAAATACAAGGAGTAAACACAACATTGCCGAGTGTGACCGGAGACGATCAAGGGTAGATGTGGCGACGGAACCGGCGGGGACGGCGTTCGCGCCGATCACACCCGATTCTTCGGTTCGAAATCCGGTCATTTTCGACACAACGGAGCTTTTACGTGCGATTTGTTCACGCAATCACGACGAGCGCGCTGGTCCTCACCGGGCTGACGGTCACCGGAGCGGGCGCGACCGCGCTGGCCGACGCGGGCCCGCAGACCACGTCCCGCGCCGTCGTCGACGGCTACCAGGTCGTCACGCTGCCCAACATGAACGTGCCGAACTTCACCCGGCGCACCGTGTACTGCCCCAAGGGCAAGCGTGCCGTGGGCGGCGGCGGCGAGGCGCAGGGCAACGACGCGGTCCTCGTGGGCAGTTTCCCCACCGCGGACGGCACCGGATGGATCGCGCTCGGCCGGCAGAACTACTACGACACCGTCGGCATCAGCGTCTACGCCATCTGCGCCAACGCCTGATCGGATCACGCGGATCGTCACGCGGGGGGAATGTGCGGGGCCCGCTCCCTCCGCGTGCGCGCCCGCGCCCATACGGCGGCGCGTACGGCGACGACCAGAACCGCCGTGCAGAGCAGGACCGCGAGCAGCACCGCGACGCCGTAGTCGTCGGGCAGGCCCATACTCCAGCCCAGGAACGGCAGGCAGACGGCGGCGAACGCGGCGGGCGCGGCGAGCAGGAGGCGGGTCCACCTCGGCCGCGACCGCAGCCAGACGGCGAGAACGCCGGCGGCGCCGACCGCGAACATGGGCACGAAGAGCGCGAGGGACGCGAGGCGGGTGGCCATCCCGTCCGCGGTCACGACGAGCAGGACGCTCGTCCACATGATCGCGGCGCAGATCCCGAACCTGACCGGCCACCTGCGCGCTCCCGCCCTCGTGCCGAGGGCCGCCAGCAGCGCCGCGAGCGCCACGAGAACGGCGACCCCCAACTCGGTGCCGATCCGCTCCCCGGGGGACGCGAGAGGAGCGGCGGCGTCCTCCGACAGCAGTGCCCTCTCCGGGTCGTACGCGGGAAAGCCCAGCCGCCGCCACCGTCCCGACGCATCGCGCATGACGACCCCGTCGGTCCCGTTCGCCACGGCCACGACGTGGCCGCCGGGCACCGCCTGCACCGCGACGGCCGTCGAAGCGGCCCGATCGCTGCGCTCTCCGTACGGATCGGGATTCTCGTAGCCCCGGTCCAGCCAGCCCTGCCTGCCTCTGGAAATCTCCCAGGCGACCGTCCAGGTCGCTCCCCCGTCGGTGGTCTGCTCGACCCTGAGCCGGTTCGGCGTGACCCGGTAACAGCGCCCCGGCTCGGCGGGCACGCACGCCCGGGTCACCGGAGACGGCGACGGCGAGCCCTTCCACTCGTGCCAGGATCTCCCGGCGTCACCGGTGGCGATCGTGGCGCCGTCAGGGGCCACCGCCACCACGATCTCCCCGTGACGCACCTCCACCGCCCGGGCGGACGACGAGGCGGGCACCGCGCTGGTCGCGGTCACGGCGAAGACCGCGGCGGGCAGCACCGTCAGCGCGCGGGCCCGCCGGAGGTCCCGGGCCGCCGGACGAGCCGCGCGCCGCCACACCAGCCATGCGACGGCCAGGGCCGGGAGGGCGAGCAGGTCCGTGGGGTCGGCCAGCACCCGCGAGGACGGCACGAGCACCGCCCACGCCCGGGTCGCCGCCTCCGCGCCGGTCCCCGTCGTCTTCATCCAGGCGAACAGCGCCCCGGTCAGCGCGATCGCCCCCGCGGCCGTGCGGTCCCCCAGCGGGACGCGCCGCGTGATCCGGGCCGCGTACGCGGCGAGCAGGGCCAGCAGCGGGGGCGCGACGAGCATGCCGGCGAGGTCGCTGAGCTTGCCGGTGACCACGCCCGGCCACAGGGGTTTCAGCACCCGGTCGTTGACGATCAGCACGCCGACCGCCACGACGGTCGCCGGATGGCCGAGCCAGGCCCCCTGCGCCCCGATCCGGGCGCCCTGCGGGCCGCCCGTGGCCGTCTTCGGGTGATCGCGGTCGTTCTGGGGACGATCGCGCATTCGTCGATCGTAGATCGGTTTCCGCCGGCGCGGCAGTCGCTTCCCCGCACAGGCGCGCCCCGAGCACGGGGCACCGGCCGGGCCCGGAGAGGCGTCCCGGCTGGTCCGCGTGGCGGTGCCGTGGCAGTGCCCGCGCCGTGCCGCACCAGGTCGTAACGCGCTAGGGGGTGCTGATGGGCGACGGCGCCGGGCTCGCGACCGGCTCCTTCCTGACGAAGGGAGAGGAGGCCCCGCCCAGATCCAGGTGCGCCGGCAGCCCCGCCGTCCAGCGCTGACGCCCGGCGCGCGGCAGCCCGCTCACGGTCAGCGTCCCGTCGCACGGCCACTCGTCCGCGCGCTCGCCCGACCGGTCCCAGACGGCCAGCGGGTTGTCCAGGCGCGCGGTGAGCAGATACTGCAGCGGCGTGCGGGGCAGGAACAGGTCGACGTCGGGCGTCGCGCGCCGTACGGCCCGGGGGAGCACCGGCTCGCGCAGCCGTACGAGCGTGGCGCGCTCGGCGCGCTCGACCAGCGCGCGGATGTCGGGACCGGACAGGTTCGCCACCTCCCGGGCCATCGAGACGTTCCGGACCAGCACGCGGACCGGGCCGGAGGCCCCGTCCATGCGGGCCAGCGCCTGCTCCGATCCGGCGTCGCAGACGACCTGGTCGGCGAACAGGTCGTGCACGCCGGCCACTCCCCCGGCCCCGATCGCCGCGACGGCCGCCGCCAGCGCGTCCGCGCCCGTGCTCGCCTCCCACCGGAGGCCGGGGCCGCAGGCCGCGCAGCCCGTCGCGGCGGACGCGGACCTGCGGACGTCCGGCTCCCGGCACTCCCGTCCGCAGTCCTCGCACAGGACGGCGGAGGGCGCCTCGGCGGCGGGCGGCCGGCAGTCGTCGCAGCAGACGAGCGGATACATGTACCGACGGCCGGCCGAGTCGAACAGCTCACGTACGCAGGCCGGACAGAGCCCCCGCTCGCTTCGCCGAGCGCCGGGGAAAGCCGAGATGATCACGGCAGCCGCACTGCCCCCGGCAGGTCGCTCTAATCACGCCCGTCACACCGATCTCGGCGGTGGTCAGGCCTGCTCGACGCCGAGGTGGACACGGTGGTGACGCGGCCGCTCCACCTCGTCCAGCACGGCGACCGCGAGGTCGGCGTAGGAGATCCGGCTCCCGGCGTCGGCCGGCGCCACGCGGTACCGCCCGGTGCGCGCCCCGTCATGGTCGAAGTCCCCGGACGGGCTGATCACCAGCCAGTCCAGCGGGGTCGCGGCCTCGCGCAGGACGGCGTCGCCCGCCGCGTGGCCGAGACAGAACTCGCGGTACTCCTGCGGGTAGCCGGGCGTGTCGATCAGCAGCGTGCCCGACGCGGTCCGCAGGCCGGTGGCCAGGCCGACCGCGATCAGCCGAAGGACGCCGGCCCGCTCCAGCCCGCCGAGCAGCGCGCGGGCCGCCGCCGGGAAGAACTCCATCGGCGGGACGGCCAGGTCGGCGGCGGCGTTGACCGCCACGTCGTGACCCGCGGCGATGCGTGCGATCGCGTCGGCGTCCGTGACGTCGCCCGCGACGACCTCGTCCGGCTCCAGGCCCCGGCTCTCCTCCGGGAAGACGTGCGCGGCGGGGTCGCGGACCACGGCCGTCACCCTGTGCCCGCGCTCGCGGGCCTCCCGCACCACCGCGCGGCCCGCCCTGCCGCCCGCTCCGAACACCACGATCGCGCTCACGCGCACCCCTCTCCACCGGGACCGGCCCCTGCGGCCGGTCCCAGCAGCGGACGGTATCCGGGTGGTCGGTTACCTCCGGGTCACCGGTTAGTTTGGTCGCCGTGACCGAACCGCTCGACCCGGACATGTTCGATCCGCTCTGTCCGTCCGACCTGATGCCCATCCGGGTCGGCGACAAGTGGTCGGGAATGATCATTCGCTGTCTGGAGCACGGGCCGCGACGCTTCTCCGAGCTGCGGGTCCCGCTGCGGGGCATCTCGGCCAAGGTGCTCACGCAGTCGCTGCGCGGCCTCGAACGCGACGGCTTCGTCCTGCGCACCGCCCACCCCGGGCCGGTCCAGCGGGTCGAGTACGCGCTGACCCCGCTCGGCCGCAGCCTGATCGAACCGCTGAACGCGATGTGCGCATGGGCCGAGGAGCACTGGGAGGAGCTTCTCGACGCCCGCGAAGCGTAGCCCTACCGGCCTGCTCAGCCGTCGGCGAGCGCGCGCAGGGACGGGCGGAGCGTCTCGGCGATCCGCTCGGGGGACGCGCCGCGCAGGGCCGTGAGGCCGAGCAGCTGATGGGCGATCGTCACGCCCAGCATCGTGCTGACCATCAGGGCCGCCCGCAGTTCGGCGTCGTCGGGGCCGATCGCGTCCGCCAGTTGCGCCACCTGGCCGTCGAGCTTGCCACGCACCTCCTCGGCGGCGTCGGGGTGGGTGAGCATGGAGCGCATCATCGCCAGCGTCGCCTGGGGCAGCGGCCCCATCTTCATGCCGATCCTGCCCAGCAGTTCCTCGACCGGCTCCAGCTCGCCGTCCAGCGGCGGGATCGACGGGATCCGCACGGCCTGCTCGAACAGCTCCTGCTTCGACCCGAAGTACTGCATGACCAGGGCGGGATCGACCTCCGCCGCCGCCGCCACGGCCCGGATCGTCGTGCGCTGGAAGCCGCGCTCGGCGAAGATCGCCCGCGCGGCGGACAGGATGCGTTCCTCGGTGCGGCGCCGGCGCTCGGCCCGGCTCGTCGGCGTCCCCTCCACGCGACGACTCTACCGGCGTTGACCATATCGGCCCATTCGCTCTACAGTCGTTGAGTCAACAACTGTTGAGTGAAATGGAGTCGTTCGTATGCAACCCACCCCGCGCGAGGTCCTGGCCCGCTATCACCGGGCGATGGTCGACAGGTCCGCCGACGACCTCGCCGATCTCTACGCCGCCGACGCCGTCCACACGTTCCCGTTCCGGGCGCCGCTGTTCCCCGCCCGCCTGGAGGGACGGGAGGAGATCCGCGCTCTCTACCGCGCGGCGTGGGGCGCGAGCCCCGTACGGCTCGCCGAGATCCACGACGTCGTCGTCCACGAGGCGGCCGATCCCGAGGTCGTCACCGGGGAGTGGGAGGGCACCGGCAGGGTCGACCCGGACGGCCGGCCCTTCAGGGCCACGGGCCTGCTGACCCTGCGCGTACGGAACGGCGAGATCGTGGAGACGCGCGACTACATGGACGTGTTCGGCATCTACCTCGCGATGGGCCGGCTGCGGGACGTCGTGGCCGCCGCGGAGAGCGCCGTCACGGAGCAAAGAGCAACGGAGCAAAGAGCAGCGGGGAACGGAGCAGCGGAGAACGGAGCCGCCACGGCCTGATCGAGGGCGCGCGCCGGCCCTCAGGCCCGGCCACAATGAGGACCATGACGATCTCGGGGACCGCGGTCCGCCGGGCGGGAGCGGCGGACGCCGCGGCCCTCGTCCGCCTGCGTGCCGTGATGCTGGAGGACATGGGGGCGGAGGTCGGGGACGAGGGCGCGCCCTGGCGGGCGGCGGCCGAGAAGTGGTTCGAACGGCGGCTGCGCGATCCGGTGGACTTCGCCGCGTTCGTGGTGGACGACCCGGAGCTCGGCGTCGTGAGCTGCGCGGCGGGCACCTGCGACCCCCACGCCCCCGGGCCGACGAACCCGAGCGGCCTGCACGGCCACGTCTTCAACATCTGCACCGACCCGCGGCGTCGCCGCCTCGGCCTCGCCCGCGCCTGCCTCGACGCGCTGCTCGGCTGGTACCG
The DNA here is from genome assembly GCF_040644635.1 of Microbispora sp. NPDC046933. NCBI lineage: Bacteria > Bacillati > Actinomycetota > Actinomycetes > Streptosporangiales > Streptosporangiaceae > Microbispora > Microbispora sp. NPDC046933. The sequence goes on from NZ_JBEYWW010000047.1 coordinate 34,838, forward strand.
CACGGAGACCGAGGTCCGGACGATCGACCTCAACGCCACGTCGTACGGGATCGAGCTGTATCAGTCCTTCGGGTTCGACGCGCCCCGCTATCCGGCTCTCCAGCTGCGGCTGGGCCCGCCGCTCGGGCACGGCTTCACGGGCCGCCGGGGCGGGACGCGCTAGCGGGGTCCGGCCCGAACTCCCGCGGGGGCAGGGCCGACAGGGCCCGCAGCACCCGCACGAACACCTCCCTGTCGCCGTCGGGCAGCCGGGCGAGGAGACGTTCCTCCATCCGGCGGATGCCCGCCTGAGCCCCGTCCCGTACGCGGCGGCCCTCCGGGGTGATGGACAGGAGCCGGACGCGGCGGTCGGCCGGGTCCGGGCTCCGCTCGATCAGCCCCCTGCGCTGGAGGTCGTCCAGGACGCGGATGATGCGCGTCTTGTCCGCGCCGATCGACTCCGCCAGCGCGGCCTGCGTGCGCACCGGCCGCTCGTCCAGGCCCAGGAGCACGACGTACGCCCACATCGACAGGCCGTGCTCGCGCAGGATCGGGGTCTCGGCGGCGATCAGAGCCCTGGTCAGGGGAGCCGTCATCGCGGCGAGATCGGGGCGGTCGGACATGCCCACAGCTTAGGGATTGACAGAACATAAGCATGTGCATATCGTCTGCGTGCGCTTATCGTATGGAGGAGAGATGGACATCCGGGAACTGGACCGGCGAGCCGTGCAGGCGAGCGTCGACGTGGTCGCCGAGGTGCGCCCCGGCGACCTGGAGCGGCCGACGCCCTGCGCGGGCTGGACCCTGGCCGACCTGCTCACGCACATGACCGCCCAGCACCTCGGCTTCGCCGCCGCGGCGGAGGGCCGAGGCGCCGACCCCGACGTGTGGCGGGAGCGGCCCGCCCCCGACCCCGTCTGGGCCTACGCCGCGGCGGCCGAGCGCGTCACCGCCGCCTTCGCGGCCGAGGGGGTGCTCGACCGCGGGTTCGTCCTGCCCGAGCTGCGGGTGGACGCGCCGTTCCCGGCCGTGCACGCCATCGGCTTCCACTTCGTCGACTACCTGGTCCACGGGTGGGACGTCGCCCGCACGCTGGGGATCGCCTACGACCCCGACCCGGACCTGGCCGAGGCCGCCTGGCCGATCGCCCTGGCGGTGCCGGACGGCGAGTATCGCGAGAGGCCGGGCGCCGCGTTCGCGCCGAGCGTGCCCGCCGCCCCGGAGGCCTCCCGCTTCGACCAGATCCTCGCCCGCCTTGGCCGGACCCCGGGTCACGGGAGCAGCAGGCCCCAGTAGAGGGACCACGGGGGCCGGCTCCCACGGCGCCGGACGGTCCACCGGCACGGTGGGCGTCGCCTGCTCGGGCGCGGGGCCCGAGGTGCTCGCCAGCGGCGGCCGCCCGGTGCCGGAGGAGTTCCACCGCGTCGGCTTCGAGGAGGATCGGGCGCTCCTGGAACGCTTCCCCGAGGCCTGCCGGCGCGATCCCGACTGGGCCAAGGGCTCGCGCGGTCTCGGCCGGATGACGAAGGAGGAGTTCGCCGAGTTCTTCGACGCCTACGTCGCTCTGCTGCTCGGGGACAGCCACAGGGCGCAGGACGCCCCGCCCGGCGCGCGGCCCCTGTACATCCGCATGTTCGCCCTTCCCGCCGACGAGCCCTGAGTCCCGTCACGGAACTCACACGGCCAGCTGAGAGCCCCGTGAGCTGCGTTATCGTGAAAATGCCGCCGATGTCCGGACCTCGCCATACCGGTCACGGCGCAGGCGCACCGTACGGCCGCTCTCGTCGGGGGAAGGGAACGTCCGATGTCCGAAGTGCTCCGTGCCGTGGACAAGCTGAGACAGGCCATCAACCGCCATGACCTCGACGCCCTGGCGCAGTGCTTCGACAATCGGGCCGTGCTGGTGGCCCCGGACGGCGTCGCGGAGAACAGGGAGGAGATCGCCTCCTACTACGGCGAGTGGATGGAGGCGTTCCCCAATATGGTGATCACGCCGCAGTCGGTCACCATGTTCGGGGACACGGTGGCGGCCGAGTTCACCATCAGCGGCACGCACAAGGGGCCGCTGCTCGTCCCCGGCGGGGACGTGCTCGAGGGGACCGGCCGGTCCATCCTCGTGCGCTCGTGCAGCTTCTCCACGGTGGAGGACGGGCTGATCCTCAGCCACCGGCTCTTCTACGACCAGCTGGAGATGGCTGCCCAGATCGGCGGCTACCTCTGTTTCGGCGACGACTCATAACCGGCCGTCCGCGAGGAAGTCTCCAACCGGCCGCCGGCCGGCGGCTCTGTTCGAGCCGCTGCTGAAGCCCTGCGGGGCGCTGAATATTTCACGGAATTCGGCGCCGGCCGGCCGATCTCGCACGGCGTTTCCCGAGGTGCCGCACGATTCCGGCAAATTTGTTATGGAAAGGGATATTTCCACTTCGGCGAATCGTGTACATGGGCCGGGCGATTGCCGAATCTGGGGAGCGTCGGCCCCCATGCGCGAACCGGAATGGGCACCGGCATGCCAGAGCCGGTCACCTCACCCTGGAGACGATCGCCCATGCCCTTCGGCCACCGACGGTTTGTCCGCAGGATCCTGACGGCCGCCGCGGCGGTCGTCCCCATCGCGGCGCCGGCCGCGGCGGGACCGGTCCTGGGCGCGGCGTCCGCCGACGCCGCGGTCACCTGCCAGGTGACCTACGCGAGCACCCAGTGGGGAACGAATTCGGGCGGCTTCACGGCCGGGATCACGGTCAGGAACACCGGCGAAACGCTGACCGGCTGGAAACTGACGTTCACGTTCCCCGGCTCGCAGAAGCTCACGCAGGGCTGGTCGGCCCGGTGGACCCAGGTCGCCGACCACGTCGTCGCCGAGAACGAGTCCTGGAACGGCGCGGTGGCGTCCGGCGGGTCCTTCCAGCTCGGATTCATCGGCACCTGGACCGGAAGCAACCCGCCGCCCGCGGACTTCGCCGTCAACGGCGTGCCCTGCCAGGTCACCGGGCCGAGCACCTCGCCGAGCCCGTCCGCCGGCCCCAGCACGAGCCCGAGTATGAGCCCCAGCACGAGCCCCAGCACGAGCCCGTCGCCCGGCACCGCCGGTCCGTCACCGAGCCCGAGCGGGGACGTCCCGGTGGACAACCCGTTCATCGGGGCCAAGGGGTACGTCGACCCGGACTGGGCGGCCGACGTGGAGTCGTCCGCCGCGAAGGTGGACGACGCGACCGCGCAGAAGATGCGCGGCCTGAAGAAGACGCCCACCGCGGTCTGGCTGAACCGGATCGCGGACGTCACCGGTGGCTCGGGGGTCGCCCGAACGCTGAAGGACCACCTCGACACCGCTGTCAAGCAGGGTGCCGGCTACATCACGCTCGTCCTCCACGACCTGCCCGACCGCGACTGCCGGTCGCTGGTCTCCACCGCCGAGCTGCACGAGCAGGAGAACGGCCTCAACCGCTACAAGGCGGAGTTCGTGGACCCCGTCGCCGCCCTCCTGGCCAGGCCCGAGTATCGCAACCTGCGCGTCGCGGCCGTCGTCGAGCCGCGGGCCCTGACCGACCTCATCGTGGGAGGCGTGGACACCTACCCGTGTCACCAGGCGGCGGGGTCGGGCGTGTACGTGATGGGCATCCGCTACGCCCTCGACAGGCTCTCCCCCCTGCCCAACGTCTACACGTACCTCGACGCGGGCAGCGCGGGATGGGCCGGCTGGGAGACGAACTTCGCCGCGCTCGCGACCTCCGTCACCGAGACCGTGCGCGGCACGACGGCGGGCCTGAACAGCCTCGACGGCATCGCCACGAACGTCGCGGACTACGTCCCCCTGGAGGAGCCCTTCCTGACCGACCCGGAGCAGACCGTGGCCGGACAGTCGATCCTCTCGAGCAGGTTCGTCGACTGGAACCCGTACCTGAACGAAAGGGACTACGCCGTCGCGATACGCGACGCCCTGATCGCCAAGGGCTTCTCCAGCTCGCTGGGCGTGGTCGTCGACACCTCCCGCGACGGCTGGGGAGGGCCGGACCGGCCCACCGCGGTGAGCACCTCCCACGACCTCAACACATACGTGGACCAGAGCCGCGTCGACCGGCGTCCGTCGCGGGACGCCATGTGCAACCAGAAGGGCGCGGGGCTGGGGACACGCCCGGTCGCCGCGCCCGTCCCCGGCGTCGACGCCTACCTATGGGTCAAACGGCCCGGCGAGTCGGACGGCGCGGGCGGACCGATCCTGCCCGAGGGCTCCGACCGGCTGCTCGACCCCACGTGCGACCCCAACGGCTCCCTCAGGCCCTGGTCGGACGGGTTCCGGCCGACCGGCGCCCTCCCCAACGCGCCGCTGGCGGGCGACTGGCACCACGAGCAGTTCGTGATGCTGGTGAACAACGCGTACCCCGCGCTGTGAGCCCTACCTGTCCACGCGCCCGAGGAGCACCTGCGCGTCGGCGGGAAGCGACCCCTGGGCGGAGGTGTCCACCTGCGAGGTGATGTCGATGCCGTTCCTGAGCTGGCTCCAGAGGCCGAGGACGGCCGCCGCCTGCGCGACGATGAGCGCGATCCCGCTGCCGGCCGTGCCGAGCCGGTAGACGACGGCCACGGGGGTGAGGCGCGAGGCGAGACCACCCGGGCGGGTCTGGAGGGTGCGCGCGTCCATGAGGACGGCGACGACGGTGAGGACCAGGAACAGCAGCAGGACCCGCACGAGCGAGCCGCGCACGGGGGCCTGGCCGATGACGTTGTTCAGCACGGCATGGGCCCCCGTCGCCGCGGCGTACGCCAGGACCGGCACGACGCCCTTGAGATAGCCGCGCCTGCCGGGCAGGCGGCGCCACAGCGCGCCCAGCACGAACCCCGCCACCGGCCAGATCAGCAGCCCGCCGATCAGGTCGCCGGCCAGGCCGTAGAAGCCGTTGGGGTCGCGGAGCCGGTCGAGCCAGCCGTCGTGTCCCCGGCTGTCGGTGCTCCAGGTGGCCCAGATGAGGAACACGGCGGCGGGCGCGCCCACGTAGGACGCGTACCGGGCGGCGAGCCTCGCGTTCGCCCACCACGTCACACCCGGGCCGCGCGACAGCGCCACATCGAGCGGGCTGAGCCCGTCCTCCCTGTCGGGATCGAGGCCGATCTCCGTCCGGAGCCGGCGGATGCGGTCGACGACCGGCCCGTTCTCCCTGGTGTGTTCCGCGTCGTCGATCTCCCCCGCCGCCCAGCGCCGGCGCAGCCCCTTCTCCCTCTCCTCCAGGTCCCGGTACTCGTCCACGATCATCGCGAGCCGGCGGCGTGACACGCCCGGGTCGGCGACCTCGGCCCGTCGCGTGAGCCGCAGCAGCAGGGGCAGCGCGGCCAGCCCCACAAGCCCGGCGAGCGGGAAGGGCATCCCCGCGTACGTGTTGAGCCACCTGATCGTGCCCACGACGAACAGGAACACCAGGAGCCATACGGTGGACGGCCCGACGGAGTCCGTACGCCGCCCGTGCAGGCGCAGCAGCAGAAGAAGCAGGAGCACCACCAGCGGCCACATCAGGTACGCGAGGCCGCGCAGGAGGAAGAAGGGCGACGTCGCCGCCTGCGGCAGGACGCCCGTGCGCAGTCCGGTGACGGCCGCGTGGGCCACGTACGCCAGGGTCAGCAGCGCGAGGCCGGGGACGCTCCAGCACAGCAGGACGCGCACGGCCCGCGGCGTCCTGCCCCGCACGCGGGCGGCGCGGGCCGCGATCGCCCACGCCGCCCCGGTGAGTAGCAGCGCCGTGGCGACGGCCGGCGCGACCCCCATGGGCCCCGGCTCGTCGGCGTGAACGTATCGGGCGGCCAGGAGCGCCAGCCCGCCGGTGACGGCGAGCACCGCTGCGACGAGCACGGGACCACCCCGCCTGAGACCGGTGCGCGACAGCCCCCACACCGCCAGGCAGAGCGGTGCCGCCACGACGAGGATCGCCAGCGTGTCGAGCACACCGAGCAGGCCTGCCATGAAGAACGTGCCGGTCAGCGCGCCGGCGAGCAGCACGGTCTCCGCCGCTGTGATCACCGCGAGGGCGCCGAGGGTGATCCTGACGAGCACGCGCTCGTCCCGGTCGGCCGAACGCCGACGGAGCAGCGCGAGCAGCCCGGCCAGCAGCAGGTAGGGCAGCGCGAAGCCCAGGTAGGTCGCGACCGTGAGCACGTTCTGCCCCCGCAGTCCCGTCCAGCGCTGGAACGCCGCCCGCGCGGACAACGGCAGGGCGACCTCGACGCGCGGCGGGACGGCACCGTCCCGCCAGACATAGGTGCCGCCGGGGAGCACCTCCGACGGCAGGGGCGTCACGCCGCGCACTTCGGACCCCGGCAGCTTGACGACCACGGTCCGCCAGCGTGCTCCGGCCAGCCCGGACGGCAGGCCCGTGGGCGGGGGCAGCAGCGCGACGAAACGGGTCCCGCCGGACGCACGGCTCGACCACAGCCCGGCGGACTCCGCGCCCCACGGGGTGTCGTACAGCTCCAGCCGGGTCTCCTGGGTGCTCTGGACCACGACTTCGGCGCCGTCGGCCGACATCGTGACGCTCGGGGTGCCGCCGTCCGGCAGCAGGCAGCCGGCGGCGCTCCGGTCGCCGAGCAGGGCCGTGGCCCCCGGCCAGTCGCGGGGCACGCCGACCCGTGTCGTGCTCGTCATCACGGGAGTGTCGTGGCCGCGTTCCACGACGGTCACGGACGTCTCCACCCAGGAGGAGCGCGGAGGCCCGAACCCGCAGGCCACCTCGTCCGCGAGCGCCGGACGCGGGCCCAGGGCCGCCGCGCAGACGAGCACCGCGCAGACGAGCACCACCACACCGGGGACCACGCCTTTGAAGCTCTTCAGGACCACGGCTTCGATCCGCGCCGCACCGGGCTCCGTCCCCACACCACTCGTCAGCCGCCACACCGCCGACCTCCCTCCGCGATCGACTCCCAAAGGATGAGTCGCGTGGAAAGCGGCGTTGGTTACGGCGCGACCTCACTTCGCGTCGTGCAGGATCGCCTCCTCGGCGGAACCGGACGGGCCCACCTGGTGCCCCAACTTTCCGGGGAACGATGAGTTGCCTGGTTTGCGTGGGGTAGGGCCGGCTGTGCCGACTTATCACGCGCCAGATGCTGTTCACACCGGCCTCTATGGCCGGGCCCAGATGGCGAGTGACCTCAGTCGAACCGCGGGCCATGAGCCGCCGCAGCGAACGGTCCTCATCTGATCGGCTGCGAGCCCAGTCGTCATGCCGTGTGGTCCATGCCGCAAGGCCGTGCGACGGTGCAGTGTCGCCATGGCCAGGTCGAGCGAGCGGCTGCGTGTCGGCGAGCGAAGGGAGATCTCTCCGATGACCGATTCCGAACACAGCTCGTTATCGAGCAACCCGTTGGACAGGCGAACACGGCGGAAGGTCCGCCACCGCTGTCTGCTTCGGGCGACTACGGCATTGGTGGTCGCCTCAGGCGTGGGCCTGGCCGTGGAGGTCCCCTCTGCGATCCAGCCCGCACCCGCCGCGCCGGGACACGCGATGGCCCTCCGCGCCGGGCAGAGCGAACTTCAAGAAGGGGACGAGACCCTCAACAGCCGGACCGGCACCGTGACGTCGGTTCAGAGCGGCTCCATCTCGATCAGCGGCAACGGCACGACCCAGACCTACGTGATCGACGGGACGACCCGAGTCTGTATGGACTCCAAGAAACTGGAGGACATCGCGACGGGTGACAAAGTCCGGGTGATCAGCACCCGGGACAACCCGCCGAAGGCGGTAGTCATCCTCGGCGCCGGCGCGGAATCGATCCCGCCGCAGCAAGGACCGGCAGTCCCACCGGGCGGGGTGCCGCCGGCTCCCGGTGGTGGCGTCACGCCGAGCCCGGGCCCCAGCGTCACGCCGAGCCCGAGCCCCAGCGTCACGCCGAGCCCGCAGAAGACCCCGAAGAAGACGCCGAGCCCGGGGCATACGACCCCGTACCGGAGGCCCCCCGAGCAACAGGGCCCCCAACAGAGGCCCCCGGGGCAACAGGGCCCCCAACAGAGGCCGCCCGAGCAACAGCGTCCCCATCAGGGGCCATCGGGCTGATGTCATCCGTCGCGTGGCGTGTGCGGAGCGCGGGCGGGCGGTCCGCTTCCACCGGACCGCTCGCCCGGCCCGCGCGGGTGCCGAACCTTCGTCCTCGGACGCCTGCGGACCAGAAACGCTTCGGCCGGCCCGGTGTGCGGGTCAGGGGCCGGTCAGGCGACGTTCGCCCTTCGTGGTGATCACGTAGACCTGCCAGGTGTAGTAGGCGTAGTAGTTCCTGATGTCCTGTTTCATCTGACGCGCATGCAGCAGGACCGCGTCGACGTACGCCTGGGAGTGGTTGTAGGCGTACAGCGCGCGCCGGTAGTCGCGGGGCGCGCCCGACGCGTGGAGGTAGTTGGCCGCGGCGAGCAGGGCGTCGCGGGTGTCGTTGATGTCGCCGCCCATGCCGTACGCCTTCCAGGTGCCCGGCATGAACTGCATCGGCCCCTTGGCGCCCACGTAGCTCGGCGAGCGCACCCGGCCGAACTTGGTCTCGACGAGCATCACCGCCGCCAGCACCTCCCACTCGACGCCGAACCGGCGCTCGGCGCGCCGGAAGTCGGCGAGCAGGGCGTCGGCGGGCTCCGGCGACTCGACCTTGATCTTGATGGGCCCGCTGACGGGATGGGCGAGGGAGAGCAGGTCGCGGATGGCCGTCACGTTGTCCCGGGCCCGCGCGGCCGCCTCCTTCGGCAGCCTGCCGTACGTGCGGGACGCGACCTTGGGATTGCGGGCGAGATAGCGGTAGACGCGCTGCTCGTACAGGGACAGCAGGACCACCGGCTCGGGCGCCTCTCCCTTCGCGGGGTCACCCGTACGCCTCCAGTCGTCGATCGCGTCGCGCAGCCGCCCCGCCGTACGGGTGAGGGCGTCGGCCAGGCGCTCGGGGTCCTTGGGGATCGCCTCGTCCGGCGCGGGGAGGTCCCGTGCGGACGGCTCGGGCGTCGGCCCCTCCGGGCTCGCGGAGGGGCGTCCCGGCGCGGGCGCGGTCACGCTCCCGAGAGGAGCGGCCGAGGGAGCGACCGAGGCGGCCTCGCCCACTGAGCCCCCGCAGCCCGAGAGCGGGACGACCACGGCGGCGAGCGCGGCGGCCAGCACCGTACGGCGCGGCGTCGGCGTTGAGATCACGGCAGGCTGATCGTTCATCGTCCCCAACGTATGCCCAGCGGTGACGTTCCATGCCCTCTTCGCGTCGAAGCGGCGCCGGCGAGGCGGGAACGTTTTACGGCCGACCCCTTTTCTCCCTCCCGCACAATTCGGTGTTGACTCGCCCAGTTATGGCACAGTAATCGTCATCAGGTGCGACTGCCCCGCGTGAAATTCGAGCACCGGCCCCACCGGTACGAGGACGGCACCATTCGCATCGGCGGTGAGATTTACGGGATCGCCGCCGAAATCGCGGACCCGTACGGCTGGGTGTGGACGGCCCTCACTCTGATGGACGGCACCCGTTCTCGCGACGAGATCGCCGAGCGGCTGCGCCTGGCCCATCCGGAGCTGCCGGACGCCGCGTCGATCGTCGATCAACTGGTCGCCACCCGATACGTGGAGGACGCCGCGGCGGTGCCGCCCGCCGGGCTGAGCGAGCGCGAACTCGACCGCTACAGCAGGAACCACGCGTTCTTCCGCGCGGTCGACGCCATGCCGCGCGCCCACGGCTGGGAGACCCAGCTCCGGCTGAAGGCCGCGCGGGTCGTGGTGCTCGGCCTGGGCGGCACGGGCGGCCACGCGGCCTGGGCGCTCGCCGCCGTCGGCGTCGGCACGATCCACTGTGTCGATCCCGACCTGGTCGAGCTGTCCAACCTCAACCGCCAGGTGCTCTACGGCGAGTGCGACGTCGGGCGGCCGAAGGCGGAGGCGGCCGTGGCGCGGCTCAGGACCGTCAACTCCGACGTCTTCGTCACCGGCGAACGCCGCCACATCGGCAGCAGGCGCGAGCTGGACGACCTGATCGCGGGCTACGACGCGCTCGCCCTCTGCGCGGACCGGCCGAGCGGGCACCGCATCAGGGTGTGGGCCAACCGCGCCTGCGCCGCAGCGGACATCCCCTGGGCCGGCGGCGGATACAGCGGGCCGCTGGTCACCGTGGGGTGTTTCGCACCGGGAGCGGGCGCCTGCTACGAGTGCCTCAGCAGCGGCGAGGAGGCGCGGCGCCGCCCCGGCACACCGGTGGACCTCGGGGGGCCCGGCGTGATCGCCACCTCGGCGGGCGTGTCCGGCCAGCTCGTCGCCCACGCGTTGCTGGGGCTGCTGACCGGCGTGCCCGTGCCGCCCGTCGGCACCATCCAGGGGGTCAACCTGATCGCCGCGGACCACCACGTGTGGGTCCGGCATCCGCCGCGTCCCGGCTGCCCGGTGTGCGGGACGCGGGCCCGCTCCCAGGCCGGCGGACCGGAGCACAATTCGTCGCGGCGAATGACCGAAACAGAGGCCGGCTGAATGAATGACGAAAGCCTTGACTCTCTGCGATCAATGGACGAATCATGAACGGGTTCTCGCGAGAACATCCATGTCCCCTCCCCTCCAGAGAGAGGAACCGGATGAACACGAACGAGCTCGAGATCGAACCCGTCGACGAGGCCGCCGTGCCGCCGAAGACGAAGATCGTCATCCGGCTGCTCGACAAGATCGAGACCACGACCAGCAGCAACAGCGTCGGCAACTGACGAAGCGCCAGCACCATCTCCGGAGCCCAGGGAGGGAAGGGTGGCAAACGCCGGCACCATCTTCGACGACATACGGCAGGCCGAGGCGCGGGTCCTGTCCCCCGACGCCTACCAGGCCGAGTTCACCGAGGAGTTCGAGCGGGCCTCGGAAGGGGTGTGGAAGCTCGAACGCGCCCAGGAGTTCTTCGAGCCCGACGTGGCGAGCTGGCGGGCGATGATGGCCGGCGACTGGGAAGGGTCGCTCGCCATGCTGGAGGAGCTGCGGGAGTTCCTCCTCGACTACTACCGGACCCGGCCCGAGGCCCGCCGGGTCCGCATCGTGGAGACGCCGCTCACCCCCTACCTCCAGTGGGAGCTCCACGTCCTGGCCGTACGGGCGACGGCGGGCGAGCGCCCCCGGGTGCTGCACGCGGACGCGGTGCGGGAGCTGGAGCACACCGCGCCGCTGCCCGAGATCGTCGTGCTGGGCCCCGCGCTGCTCTACGAGGTGCTGTACGACGAGGTCGGCGCCCACGTGGGCGCCCGGCGGATCACCGATCCCGGCCTCGTCGCCCCCTGCCTGAGCGCGATCAAGGAACTCTACGGCCGGGGAGAGGACGTGCGGGCGTACGTCGAGCGGGAGGTCGCCCCGCTGCCGCCGCCCGTGATCTCCGACCGGACGCGCGGCCTCCTGCCCGGCTACTCCCACCACACCGGGACCTTCCGCCCCTGACCCCGCGTCTGGAGGCCCACGTTGGGGGATGCGACAGTGGTCCGGCTGCGCGCCCTCGCGTTCCGGCGGGACGGCTCCCAGTGGATCGTCGGCCGCCCGGACGGGGACCGGTTCGTCGCCGTGCCGCAGGAGGGGATGCGGGCCATCAGGCTGCTGTCGGCGGGCGCCACGGTCGAGGAGGCGGAACGGCGACTGCGCGCCGAGACCGGCGCCGATCTCGACGTCCGCGACTTCGTCCGCGCCCTGGGCGAGCTGGGCTTCCTGGAGGAGCCGGGCGGGCCTGCCACCCCCGCGGGGCCGCCGGCCTTTCCCTGGCTGCGCCCCCGGCACGTGCGGTGGACGCTGCACCCGCTGCTCCACCTGCTGGTCGCCGGCCTGATCGCCGCCGGCGTCGCGACGGCGGTCGTGCGGCGGGGGACGCTGCCGGGCTGGCGCGACCTGCTGTGGAGCGAGCGCGGATCGCTCGTGCTCGCCTCGCAGATCGCCGTCGGCTGGGCGCTGATCCTCCTGCACGAGATGGCCCACCTGTCGACCGCCAGGGCCGCCGGGGTGCCGGACAGGATCAGGCTCGGCATCCGGCTGCAGTTCCTGGCCGTCCAGACCGAGGTGTCCGGGGTGTGGCTGGCCGGGCGGCGCGTCCGCCTGACGGTCTACCTCGCCGGGATGGCGACGGACGCGGCGGCCTGTTCCGCCGCGCTCCTCCTGACCGCCGTCCTGGGGCGCCATCCCGCGCTGTCGCTGGTCGCGCTGACCTCGCTCGGCATGCCGGCCACGCAGTTCCTCGTGTTCATGCGCACCGACGTCTACTTCCTGCTGCAGGACCTGACCGGGTGCCGCAACATGTACGGCGACGCCTCCGCCTACGCCCGCCACCTGGCGCTGCGGCTGCTGCGCCGCCCCTCCCCCGATCCGCTCGCCGACCTGCCGCGCCGGGAGCGCCGCAGCCTCAGGGCGTACGCGGTGCTGCTGGTCGCGGGCACCGCGGCCTGCCTGGCGGTGGCGTTCACCGTGACGCTGCCGGCGACGCTGACGTTGCTGTGGGCGTGGTGGCGCAGGCACGGCCCCCGCGTACGGCGCCGCCTGCGCCGTTGATCAGGACTGTGCGTAGGAGCCGGTCGTCAGCTCCTCCAGCAGTCCGGGCGCCACGGGGTTCCAGCCGAACAGCCGCCGCGCCCGTGACGCGTCGAGCGGCGCCGAACGGGTGAGCGTAGCGGCGAGCGGCCCCATCGCGGCGACCGCCTGCTCCAGCGTCAGCGACACGGCCTGGGCGCCGGTCAGCTCGGCGACGGTCTCGGCGAGCCGCCGGAACGGGGTCCGCTCGGCCGAGGCGGCGTTGACGACGGTCCCGGGCTCACGGCGCTCGACCGCGGCCACGTACAGCGCGGCGAGGTCGTCGACGTGCACCGACGACCACTCGTTGGCGCCGTCGCCGATGTAGGGCACCGTCCCGTTCTGCCTGCCGGCGCCGATGAGCCCCTGGAGCAGGCCCGACCCGCCGCGCCCGTAGACCAGCGCCGCCCGGATCACCATGCCCGCCACGTGGCCGGCTTCCAGAACCTGCCGCTCGCCGAGGACCTTGTACGGCTGCGGCGACGCCTCGGGGGTGACGGGGTGGTCCTCGTCCACCGTGGCGCCCTGCCGGTCGGGGTAGACCAGGCCGGTGCTGGTGTAGACGAACGCGCCGCCGTCGTTCAGCCCGCCCAGCAGCGCCGCGAGGGCGTCGCGTTCGATGTCGCCCATCTCAGGATCGGCGTAGTCCACGGCGGTGTGGACCACGGCCTCGGCCGCCGCGGCCGCGCCGCGCAGGACGTCGAGGTCCCGCAGGCTGCCGGGCACCGCCTTGGCCCCCAGCCCTTCGACCCGCTCACGCGCCTTGTCCGAGCGGGCCAGGGCGACCACCTCGTGGCCGGCCCTGACGAGGTGCTCGGCCACGACTCCGCCGACGTAGCCGCTCGCACCCGTGATGAGAATCCGCATGATCGTATGCCTTCCGTGAGGTCCGTGACCGGCGCTCGCCGGTCCGTGCCAACCCCACCGTCGCCCCGGGCCGTCCCGCACAACCAGGGACCAGGAGTCCATGGCTGCGGGGTCCGTGCGTTCGATTTCCGACGTACGGTCACAGGCATGGACAAGCTTGGCCTGGCGAAGTTCCTGCGCGGCAAGCGTGAGCAGGTCACCCCCGCCGACGTCGGCCTGCCCGAGGGACGCCGCCGCCGCACCCCCGGGCTGCGGCGCGAGGAGGTCGCCCAGCTCGCGTACATCTCGGTGGACCACTACACGCGGCTGGAGCAGGCGCGGGGCCGGCACCCGTCACGGCGCGTGCTCGACGGCATCGCCCGCGCCCTGCGCCTGTCGGACCAGGAACGGGCCCACCTGTTCCACCTGGCCGGGGAGCGGGAGGACGGCCACGCCGCCGAGCCCGCACGCGAGGTGCGGCCGAGCACGATGAACCTGGTCAACCGGCTGACCGACGCCGCCGCGATCGTCGTGGACGACACCTGCCGCGTGCTGGCCTGGAACCCGCTGGCGGCGGCCCTGTTCGAGGACTTCTCCGCACTCGCGGGCGAGGAGCGCAACGTCATCCGGCGCTACTTCCTGCACCCCGACCCCGAGCGGCGGCACTACGGCATGGGCAGCCCGGAGCGGTTCGTCGTCACGGCGGTCAGCTACCTACGCGTCGCCGTCACCCGTTATCCCGAGAGCCGTGAGCTGAAGAACCTGGTCGAGGAGCTGCTGGCCGGGAGCGAGGACTTCGCCCGCCTGTGGAACTCCCAGCGGTTCCACATCGAGCGCCACCTGCGCCAGACCGTGCGGCACCCGCGCGTCGGGCCGATCGAGCTGGACTTCGACGTGCTGACCGTGCCCGACCAGGAGCAGCAGGTGGTCATCTTCACCGCCGAGCCCGGGTCCCCGGCCTACGAGTCCCTCCGGTTCCTCAAGGTCATCGGCGCCGAGCAGGTGTCCGCCGACGTCTGACCGTCCGGCCGATGTAAAAGATTCTGTACACGAGGTCAAAGATTCGCTACCTTTGTGATGTCAAAGATTTTGTACATCGGGAAGGTATCGATCATGACTCACGTGGAGAAGCGCGCCTGGATCAGGCTCGTCGTCGCCGTGCTCGCCTACGCCGCGTACGTCGTCGCCGTGCTCAGACGGGCGGACGGAGGCCCGTTACCCGACGTGCCGTACACCGCCGCCCTCCTGTGGTCGGTCGGCGGAGCCGTCGCCGCGTCGATCGTGGCCGAGATCGGGATGTCGATCGTCAACCCCCGGGCCTCGCGGGTCGCCGACGTCCGCGACCGGGAGATCGGGCGGCTCGGCGACCACACCGGTCAGGCGTTCGTCGTCATCGGCGCGCTCGCGGCGATGCTCATGGCCATGGCCGGGTGGGACCGGTTCTGGATCGCGAACGTGGTCTACCTGTGCTTCGTGCTGTCGGCGGTCCTCGGCGGAATAACCAAGATCATCGTCTATCGCAGGAGCCTTCCGGAGTGGTGAAGCCCACACGCGTGACGAACCGCATCCGCGCGCTGCGGTTCGCCCACGACGAGATGACCCAGGCCGAGCTCGCCGAACGCATCGGCGTGACCAGGCAGACCCTCATCGCCATCGAACAGGGGCGATACTCGCCGTCTCTGGAGATGGCGTTCAGGATCGCCCGGGTGTTCGGTGTTCCGCTCGACGACGTGTTCCAGTACCCCGACCTTCCGGAAGGAACGCCGTGAAAGCCATCGTCCAGGACGCGTACGGCCCGGCCGACGTGCTCCGCCTGCGCGACGTCGACCGCCCCTCGATCGGCGACGAGGAGGTGCTCGTCGAGGTCCGCGCCGCCGCGGTGGATCCCGGCGTGTGGGTCCTCATGACCGGCCGTCCGTACCTCATGCGCCTCGCGGGCTTCGGGCTGCGCCGGCCCAAGGTCGCGGTCCGGGGCCGTGACGTGGCCGGGGTGGTGGCGGCCGTCGGCGCCCGCGTGACCCGATTCCAGCAGGGCCAGGAGGTGTACGGCACCTGCGAGAGCGGCTCGTTCGCGGAGTACGCGAGCGCGCGGCAGGGACGCCTCGCGCCGAAGCCGGCCGGTCTCACATTCGAGCAGGCCGCCGCGGTGCCGGTCTCCGGCATGACCGCGCTGCAGGCCGTCCGCGACGTCGCCCGCGTCCGGCCGGGACAGCGGGCGCTGGTCATCGGCGCGGCGGGGGGCGTGGGGTCGTTCGCCGTGCAGATCGCCAAGGCGTACGGCGCGCGCGTCACCGGCGTGTGCTCGGCGGCGAAGGCCGGGCTCGTCCGATCGCTCGGCGTCGACGACGTCATCGACTACGCCCGCGAGGAGATCGACCGGGACGGGCCACGTTACGACGTCGTCGTCGACACCGCCGGCAACCGGCCGCTGTCCCTGCTGCGCCGCGCCCTGACCCCGCGCGGGACGCTGGTCATCGTCGGCGGCGGGCACACGGCATACCGCTTCACCGGGGGCATGGGACGCACGTTCCGGGCGCCACTGCTGTCGATGTTCGTCGGTCAGCGGCTGCGCCCGGTGATGAGCAGGGAGCGCGCCGAGCACCTGGAGGAGCTCACGCGGCTCATCGAGTCGGGCGCCGTCACCCCCCTGATCGACCGCGCCTATCCCCTGAGCGAAGCGCCCGACGCTATCCGCCACCTCACCGAAGGACACCCCGCCGGCAAGGTCGTCGTCACGATGTGACCCCCTCAGCGAGTCAGGGGGATCCGGCGGGCCCGGACCACGCGGTGGCTGATCCGCCAGCCCTGGTCGCCACACACGAGCGCGTCCTCGTAGGTCACGCTGCCCGTGGTCCCGTCCACGTTGACCCCGATGCCCTTCGACACAGCCCTCGCCCGGCCGCCGGCCACGTCCGTGACGACGATGTTGGTGACGTGATGCGCGACGGGGTTCGCCTCGCCCAGGGCGAGCGCGGCGTCGCGCAGCGCCGCGAGCCCGACGATCACCCCACCACCGAGATCGCCGACGTCGTAGACCACGTCGGGCACGAACACCTCGTGCAGTGCGTCGAAGTCGCCGCTGTCTGTCAGGTGACCGTGCAGGTTGATCAGGTCCGTGATGGCCGTGCGGTCATCGGGAGTCAAGGGCATGTGTCTTCCACCATTCCTCAAACTGGGGAGTTCCCCGTTTCGAGCTGTTACCGTAAACGGGGAACTCCCCAGATAGCAAGGGATCGGATGACAAGGGAAGGG
The DNA here is from genome assembly GCF_040644635.1 of Microbispora sp. NPDC046933. Taxonomy (NCBI): domain Bacteria; kingdom Bacillati; phylum Actinomycetota; class Actinomycetes; order Streptosporangiales; family Streptosporangiaceae; genus Microbispora; species Microbispora sp. NPDC046933. The sequence goes on from NZ_JBEYWW010000047.1 coordinate 51,415, forward strand.
AGCGCGGATGACGTCGAGTGGTTCCGAGCCCGCACCGCCCGGCCGTACGCGCAGAGCGGACGCCTCACGCAACGCCGCGCTGCTGCTCGCCGCCGCGCGCGAGCTCATCGACAGTTCAGGGCCCGACGTCGCGTTGGACGAGGTGGCGCGGCGCGCCGGCGTCGGCAACGCGACCCTGTATCGGCACTTCCCCACGCGGGCCGAGCTGCTCGTCGCCGTGTATGCGGACGAGGTGGCGGAGTTGTGCCGTCAGGGCGCCGACCTGCTGGCGGATCCGTCTCCGGCCGACGCGCTCTTCTCCTGGCTCGACGCGTTCGTCGTGCACGTCGCGACGAAGCGGCCGCTCGCCCTCACGGCCACGGAGGGCCCCACCGGCCGTCGTAGCGCGTTGTTCGACCAGTGGCACACGTCGATCCACACCACCGCGTCGCGCCTGCTTGAGCGAGCACAGGCCGCCGGTGCCGTACGTCCCGGACTCACCGTAACCGACCTGCTGGCCCTCGTCGGCGGCGCGGCGCTCACCGGAACCGACGTGGCCCACGCCCGGCGGCTCACCGCGCTCCTGCGCGGCGGCCTGGAGACCGACGCCTGAGGGCAACGCCGCGTGCCGCACGCCCAGGTCCGGCACGCGGCGTGCGGTCAGCTCCAGGTCGCGCCCTTGAGCACCTTCGACAGCCCCGGCGTGTTCCAGACGTCGATGATCAGAATCTTGGACGAGGGCAGGAACCATTCCCGTGCCGTGAAGCTCTTCGTCCGGCGGCCGCCGTTGTTCGTCACGCACTCGTTGGGCCAGGCGACGTACTTCGCCTTGTGACCCTTCCCGATCTGGAACAGACCTCTCGCGCCGGCCTTGTCCCCGGTGTTCCAGCCGGTCTTGGCGTCGAACGGGCAGGGCACCAGGCCACTGAAGGGATACCACTGGTACTTGCCCGTGTAGGTGAAGGAGCCACCCCCGACCGGCACGTCGGTGAACGCCTTGGGGCCGAGCACCCAGAACGACCGGCAGTTCGTGGCGAAGGCTTCCGGCCGCTTGCACGCGCCGGTCGTCACCACGACCTCGTCCCCCTTGCGGTGCACCTTCCAGCTTGCCGGGATCCTCAGGTTCATCCCGCGGAAGGCGAAGGTCTTGGAACCCGAAGCCGACGAGCCGGAGATGGTGGTCAGGGCTTCCGCGGAGGCAGCGGCGGGAGCGGCGAGGACGGCCAGCCCCGCGAGCGCGGCCACGGCGACAGATCGCTTTCTCATGGCGGGAAGCTATCGATCCCCACTTGGGAACGACTGAGGGCTCGGTTGCGGCCCAGGTCCTCGGGGTCTGGCAAAAAGTGATATCACTTTGCTAGTCTCGTGCTAGACACCGAGGAGAAGACATGACTGACCTGCAGATCGCCGTCGACATGCCGGCCCCCCAGACCCACGAGCGCGCGGCGCGAGCGGCCTCGGGGTGGCCGATGCTGATCCTGGGCCTGCTGGGCCTGCTGAGCCCGGCCGCGCTGATCCCGATCGGAGCCGGCCTCGCGGCCGACGGCAGCGGCGGCCCCGGAGCCGCCCTGATCGCCGTCGGGGCGCTGCTCTTCCTGGCGGCCCTCGTCGTCCTGACCGGGCTCACCGCGGTCGCCCCCGGTGAGGCGCGGGTGATCCAGTTGCTCGGCCGCTACGTGGGCACGGTCCGCACGCCCGGCCTCCGGTTCGTGGTGCCCTTCACGCAGAAGCGCCGGGTCTCGACCCGGATCCGCAACCACGAGACCGACGTCGCCAAGGTCAACGACGCCGACGGCAACCCGATCGAGATGGCCGCCGTGGTGGTGTGGCAGGTCGAGGACACGGCGAAGGCCGTCTTCGAAGTCGACGACTTCGTGGAGTTCGTCGCCTTCCAGACCGAGACCGCGGTCCGTCACATCGCCGGCAGCTACCCGTACGACGGGCACGACGACATGCTGTCACTGCGTCAGAACGCGGACGAGATCACCGGCCGCCTGACGGCCGAGATCCAGGCCCGGGTGGCGTCGGCGGGAGTCAGCGTCATCGAGTCGCGCATCACCCGCCTGGCGTACGCTCCCGAGATCGCACAGGCGATGCTGCGCCGCCAGCAGGCCGGAGCGGTCGTCGCGGCCCGCCAGCGGATCGTGGACGGCGCCGTCGGCATGGTCGAGGCCGCCCTGGCCCGCCTGGACGAGCACGACGTGATCGAGCTCGACGAGGAGCGCAAGGCCACCATGGTCAGCAACCTGCTCGTCGTCCTGTGCGGCGACCGCGACGTGCAGCCCGTGGTGAACACCGGCTCTCTGTACCACTAGGCCGTAGGCGACCGAGCAGATTGTGGCGACCGAGAGAAAGAGCATCCTGTTGCGGCTGGACCCGGCGGTGCACGACGCGCTGGCCCGCTGGGCCGGTGACGAGCTGCGCAGCACCAACGCCCAGATCGAGTTCCTGCTGCGCCGGGCGCTGTCGGAGGCGGGACGGCTCCCGGGCAACGCCGGCCGCATCCCCCGGCGCGGCCGGCCCGCCAAGAAGGAGTCCCCGCCTCCGGAAGCTCCCACCGCCGACCCACCCGACGACTGAGAGGAAGGCAGTCCCGTGGAGATCCCCGGCTCCCTGCCGGCCCAGCTCTACCTGCTGGCCTACGACCCCCGCAAGGAGCGGGTGGTCACGAACTACCGCTTCCCCTACCTGCTGCGCGCGGCCGCGCTCACCGATCTGCTACTCGCCGGCCGGATCGCCGACGACGGGGGCAAGGTGCGCGTGGTGTCGGAGGACCGGCTCGCCGACCCGGTCCTCGACGGCCTGCTGCACCAGATCGCCCAGTCGAGGCCCTGGCCGTGGCGGCACTGGATCAGCAAGGACGGCCGCGCGACGGTCCGGGCGGTCCGCGACGAACTGGAGACGGGACGCTGGGTCAGGGTGGAGCTGCGCCAGCCGTTCCTGATCTTCAACAGGAGCCACGTACGCGTACGCGACACGCGTGTGGTGAAACGGCTCACGACGCAGGTCACCGCCGCTCTCAACGGCCCGGTCTCCCGGGTGGGGGATCGGGAGGCGGCCCTTGTCGGCCTGGCCGCCGCGGGAGAGCTCGGGACGATCCTCCCGCGAGCCAGACGACGGGCCCACAAGCAGCGCATCGCCCTGCTGGCCGAACGCGGCGGCCCGGCGGCGCCGGCCCTCCGCAAGGTCATCCAGCAGGCCCGCGCCGCGAGCGGCGGCTGACCTCGGGGCAGGCCCGCGGCCGGCGCCGCCAGGTCCGTTCACCTGCCGCAGGTGCGGAGCATGTTGAGCAGGGCGACCTTCTCCGCACGGGTCACGAGGAGCCTGTAGTGGTGCTTCACCGTGATCCACGAGGTCGCGTAGCGGCACCAGTAGGCACGACGCGGCGGACGCCAGCTCTGCGGTCCCTGGCCTCCCTTGGCCATGTTGACGGAGTGGCTCACCACGACCAGCTCGGGGCGGCTGAGGTCGTTGGCGAACGCGCGCCGCTTCGCCTGGCTCCATCTCTTGGCGCCGGAGCGCCAGGCGTACGCCAGGGGAACGACGTGGTCGACGTCGACCTGCTTCACGCTCTTCAGCACCTTGCCGTCGTACGGGCTGCGCCAGACGCCCTTCACGGTCTGGCACGCGGCGTTCCTCCGTACGCCCCGCCCCTGGCGGGCGAGAACCGTCTCCCGCGCGTCGCACTCCCCCTTGTGGTGCGCCCATCGCGGTTGGAACCGCCGATGGCTGTAGCCGCGAATCGACAACGGCTTGGCGACCTTCAGCTGCGCCAGCATGCGGCGGGCCGACGCCCCGGCATCGGCCTGCGCGCGGGTGGCGGCCGCGGCCTGCGGGGCGATCGCGACAGTGGTGATCGGGAGGACCACAAGGGAGAGTACGGCGGCTCGGAGAGTACGGCTTGCGAAGATCATGGTTCCAGCCATACCAGTCTCTCCCCACCGCCCGTGACGATATGCGAGGCACGGAGCGGGCATCTCTCGTCGACCAGCTCGCTCACAGAGCCCGCGACCGCGCTCACAGCCCGGCTCGTCCGGATCGGCGAGCCGCCGCGCTCCCCCTCAGACCGCCGGCGGGGCTACGACGGCAGGCGGCTCCCACTCGTCGTTCGGGGTACGCAGGAGCCGTACGCCGAGAAAGGCCATACCGAGCGCGGTGAGCCCCCAGGCGACGAGGTCCAGCCACGCGCTGGTGAGGACGATCGCCACGAGGTGCAGGGGCTGCGAGATCGTCAGCAGGACCGCCACCACCGGCGGGGTGAGCCTGGCCCGGATGGCGAGGACGCCGAGCAGCACCGTACCGGCGATGTGGCCGATCACGAAGACGAGGACCGGAATCATGGTCAGGACGAGGATCTCGTCGCTCAGCCGGGTCACGGCCGACGGCTCCATGCCGATGTCGTGTCCCGCGAGGACCGCGAAGTCGCCGGCGCCGAGCACCGTCATGCCGAGGTAGCCGGGGATCAGGAAGGCCGCCGCCCAGGAGGCCAGCGTGGGACGGTGCCGCCGGCCCAGGCGCAGCGCGGCGTACGCGCCGGGCAGCAGGGTGAAAAGCGCCGGGAGACCGAGGAGGACCACGAGTCGCTGCGGGCCGGGATCTGCGGCGATCTCCGCACCGATGTCGCCGGACCCTCCGGGGATGACGAACCGGATCACGGCCACGCAGGCCGGTCCGACCGGCATGAGGATCGCGGAGACCACACGGCCGAGGGTCCGCGGGTCGCGCCGGGTCCGCGGCGGCGCGCCCGCGAGCACCGGGCCGCTCATCGCACCGCCCTCGTCCCGGCCAGCAGGAGCACGGCCACGACCAGAGACAGCACGATCCCGGACGCGGCGGCCACGACCCACCCGGCGGGAAGGCCGGGGAGGAAGAAGGCGGGCACCGCGGTCAGCGCGGCGAGCACGCGTGCCACGATGACGACGTTGCGGGCCCACGTCGCGCCTGCCCACGCGAACGGAGTGGCCGCCAGCGACAGCAGCCCGAGCACGACGACCGCGAGCGGAACGACGGGATCGTCGGCGAACTGCGGAATCGACGTGACGATGTCGCCGATGGCGAGCACTCCCGCCAGGACGAGACCGACGCGGGTGAGAACGGAAGCGCGGCGCGAGACCGTGCCGGGGGATGGGGTGGACATGCCGCTTCTCCTCTGACGACGTGGAATACGGGAGATCGATCCGCCTGCCAATGTCGCCCCGGCGGGCACCGCGGCACATGAGGCGCCCGCCCCTGCCTCGGCTCCGGACCCGGGAAGATTCCCGGGAGGGATAGGGCTACGCCCCCACTGCGATCGCCGCTGCCCGCCCCATAATCGAGGTCATGACGTCTCCGACGGCGCGCGAGCACGCGGCGATCCGGGTGCTGCTGGCCGACGACCACCCCGTCGTACGGCGTGGCCTGGCCGAGTTGCTGGGCACCCTGACAGGCGTGGAGGTCGTCGGCCAGGCGGGCACCGGCCACGAGGCGTTGCGCGAGGTGGCCCTGCACCGGCCCGATGTCGTCGTGATGGATCTGCGCATGCCAGTGCTGGACGGCGTGGAGGCGACCCGCCGCATCGTTCGCGACCACCCCGCCACCGCCGTGCTGGTGTTGACCATGTTCGACGAGGACACCCTGATCGCTGAGGCGCTGCGCGCCGGCGCCCGCGGATATCTGCTGAAGACGGCGGAGCAGGAGGAACTGGAACGCGCCATCCGTGCCGTGGCGGCGGGGGATGCGATCTTCTCCAGTTCCGTCGCGGGCCGTGTGCTCAAGCAGGTCGCGGCGGCTCGCGACGTCTCCGTGCTTCCGCATCTGTCCCCCCGCGAGCGGGAGGTGCTCGATCTCATGGCCACGGGAGCGACGAACGGGGCGATCGCGCAGCGGCTGAACCTGTCGCCGAAGACCGTCGGCAACCACATTTCGGCGATCTTCCTCAAGCTGGGCGTGTCCACCCGGGGAGAGGCGATAGTGATCGCCAAAGACGCCGGGCTGGGACGCCGTGAGTGACCGGAGCCGGTTCTCACCGGCAGCGGCGGGACCCACCCGCCGTACGCGGCTGAAGGTGGTCATCGCGGTCGCGTCCGGCATCGCGCTCGTCTTCACGGCCGCCGGGTTCGGCCTCGCCGCCGGTGTCGGATGGCGGACCTTCGTCGACTCCTACACGCTCACCAATCTCGTCATCGGGACGGGCTTCCTCGCGTCGGGCGCGACCATCGCGTGGTTCCACGGCGGCCGCAACATCATCGGCGTGCTGTTCGTCGTGTGCGGGCTCGGCCATCTGACGACGGCCGCGGCGGGGATGGCCTGCTGGTACGCCGTCGGCGTGCCCTGGCCTGACCCGGTCCTGCGCACGCTGGTGACCGTGTTCACGGGGGCGTGGCAGCTCGGCATCGTCGGGCTGTTCCCGTTGGCTCTGCTCGTCTTCCCCGACGGCAGGCTGCCGGCCAGGCGCTGGCGCCCACTGGGCTGGCTCATCGTCGTCAGCGGCACCTATCAGATGGTGACCGGGCTGCTCTCCGGCGCGCCGCTGGCCGCATCCCCGCGGGCCACGTCGATCCTGTCCGTCGACCTGGTCGTCCCCGGCCCGATCGACGCCGCGGCGTCCCTGGCCAACGCCGCGCTCTGGGTGCTGGTGGTCTCTTCCCTCGTCGTCCGTTATCGCCGCGGCGACGAACGCACCCGGCGGCAGCTGCTCTGGCTGATCCTCGCCCTGATGGCCATGCTCGTGCTCAACGCCCAGCGTTGGATCACCGGTGACGGGCCGATCCTGTTCCTGCTGTCGTTCGTGCTCGTGCCGGTCGCGATTGGGATCGCGATCGTGCGGTACGAGTTGTTCGACATCCGGCTCGTGTTGTCCAGGGCGTTGCTGTACGGCCTGGTCCTGTCGGTGATCATCGCGGTCTACGCCGGACTCGTCGCCGGCTTCTCCCTGCTCGTTCCGGATGACGCGCGACGTGGTGTGTCGATCATGGCGGCGATCGTGGTGGCGATCGGATTCACTCCGCTGCGGCTGCTGCTCCAGGGGGTGATCGAGCGCGCGTTCTACGGCACGCGGTCCGATCCGGCCGGCACCGCGCGGCGCGCCGGCGAGCGCCTGCGCCACGACGACCTTACCGGTGTGCTCGAACGCACACGCGCGGCGCTGCGCCTGCCATGGCTCGCCCTCCGTGAACCCGACGGCACCGGCCTCGCCGCCGCCGGAGAGCCGACGGACTCCCCGGCCGTCGAGATTCCGCTCAGCTACCGCGGCGACCTCGCCGGAACCCTCGTCGTCGGGTTGCGGCGCGGCGAATCGCACCTGCACGACGACGACCGGCACACGCTCGACCTCATCGGAACGCCCCTCGCCGTCGCGTTGCACGCCATCGCGCTACGCGAGCAGGTCCAGCGCGCCCGGACCGCGACCGTCGAAGCCGGCGCGGTCGAACGGGTGCGCCTGCAACGCGAGCTTCACGACGGCCTCGGTCCGACCCTGACCAGCATCGCCTTCCGCGCGGACGCGGCGTTCAACGTGCTGCGGTCCGACGCCGCCGAGGCGGAGCGTCTGCTCGGAGAGGTCCGCGGCGACCTGCGCGACGCGATCGACTCCGTACGGCGCGTCGTCTACGGGCTACGCCCCATCGAACTCGACGACTTGGGCCTCGTCGGCGCACTGGCGCGGAAGGCGGCCACGCTGTCCGGCGGGGCCGGTCACGGCGTCGCCGTGAAGGTCGAGGCGCACGAGCGGCTTCCCGAACTGTCTCCCGCCGTCGAGCTCGCGGCCTACCGCATCGCCAACGAAGCTCTCGCCAACGTCGTGCGGCATTCCGGCGCCCGCCGCTGCCTGGTCACCGTTTCCGCCGGCGGCGACCTCGTCCTGACCGTCAGGGACGACGGCGATCCGCCGCCCTCCTGGCGTCCCGGAGTGGGACTGCGGTCCATGGCGGACCGTGCGGAGGAAGTCGGCGGGACCGCCACCGCCGGGCCGGCCGGCGACGGCTGGGAGGTCGTCGCGCGACTACCGCTGCACCCGGTGGGTCTGCCGCGGCCCCCGGGGCGCCCCGGGTCGCGGTAGCCGTCGTCATGCTCGACGACCCTCTGCCGGGTGTCGCGGACGCCTTCAGCGCCGGGCGTACAGGCCCTTGCGCCGGACGAGGACGAGCCACGCCGCGAGGGCGACGATCGCGACGAGAACGATGATGCCGATCTTGAGTGGCATCCCCGTCGTGTCTTCGTCGTCCGCCACGCTCGCCATCGCCGCGGCCTTGTCCTGTGCGGCGGGCGCCGTCGCCTGGCCCGGTGCGGGTCCGATCGCCGCCACGGGCGATGCGGCGATGTCTCCCGCCTTCACCTTCGCCGTCGCGTGCGCCTTGGCGGGCTCGGTCGCGGTCACGGTGACCTTCCAGTCGCCACTCGGCAGCGGCTCGGCGGAGTGGTAGAGGTTCTGGCCCTCGGGGGCCGACCTGAGCGGCACCGGCCCGAAGGACCTGCCGTCGGCCGAGGTGGCGACCAGCGTCGCCTCGAGGATCTCCGTGACGGGATGGCCGTCCTTCTTGTACGTCACCAGCACGTTGACGTTGTCGGCGCCGTCCCCGGTCACCTCCAGTTCGATCGGTCCGCCGTGCGCGGAGGCCGCCGGCGCGCCGAGCATCAGCACGAGCCCGGCCAGCAACGCGGTGAGGACGTATGTCAGTGCCTTGTTCACGAGTCGTGCTGCCCTTCATGTTCGTCGTGGTGCCCTTCGGGCTCGGAGTCGGGGGTGAGCGCCCCTTCGCCGGGTGATGTCGGCAGGAACACGTGCTGGTGGCCGTAGCCCGCGTCGATGTTCACCGCGTCGAGGGCGGTGGCTCCGACCGACCAGGTGAAGAGCGCCTCGGCGCGTTGCCGCACGACCAGGTCCATCGCGGCGGTGCGGGTCTGCCCGGCGAGATCCCGCGCGGCCGCGTAGGTGTCGACGGTCGTGGCGATCTGCCGTACGGCGGAGGCGAGACTCGACCTCGCCACGTTGGTGGCGGTCTCACCGGACGGCGGGTCGGCGAAGCCTTCGACGGCCGCGGCGGCCGCCTTCCGCCAGCTCTCGACGTCGGCGGCGGTCACCACGGCCGGCCCCGCGGTGCCGCCGGCGGGCAGGGCCCGGCCCAGCCCGTCGAGCACGGGGACGAGCCGGTCCCGCGTGGTGCGGGCCAGCTCGGTCAGGGTCTTGATCTGCGTCTTGTCCCGGAGGGCGGACTCGGCGCGGAGCCGGTCGGCCATCTGCTCGATCGAGCTCGGCCGGGTCACCTCGAACACGACACCGCCGGCGACGATCGCGCCGAGCGCGAACGCGGCCGTGATGGCGAGCACGAGGCCCCGAATCGGACGCCGGGCCGGCGTCGGTTGCCTGGGTCGGTTGATGGTCCCCACCTCCTGGGGGCGGATGTCGACGACGCTCCGGTGCTCATGCTCCGAGAGGCGTGCCTCGGCCGCTGAGGATGATCATCTTCTCGATGCGCCTGCGGCGCCGGACACCGGTCACCCGGAT
>NZ_JBEYWW010000048.1:0-60546 GCF_040644635.1 Microbispora sp. NPDC046933
GGACGCGGCGGCCCCGACGGCGAGAGCGCGCGCGAAGCCCTCGGCGACCTCGCCGGCCGCCTCGCGCTGGGGCTGGCCGCGATCACGGCCGTGGTCGATCCCGAGATCGTCGTGCTGTCCGGCGGGGTGCTGCTCGCCGGCGGCGAGGTCCTGCGGGAGACGGTCGAGCGGGAACTGCACGCGCTGACCATCCCCCGGCCCCGCGTGCTGCTGTCCACCCTGGAGGGCAACCCGGTCCTCACCGGGGCCCTCGACCTCGCGCTCGGCGCCGTACGCGAGGAGCTGTTCGGCGCGGTGAACAAATCCCCTTCAATCCGCTAGGGAGGCACCCCCCATGAAACGCCTTCTCCTCTTCTCCGCCGCACTGTCCGCCACGGCCGGGCTGGCCGCGCTCACCGCCTGTACGGCCGGCACCGAGAGCGGGCCGCCCAAGGTGGCCCAGAGCGGGGCGAGCCACGAGCCGGTCACCATCGAGTTCTGGCACGGCTTCAGCGCCGACAACGAGCTCAAGGCCTTCGACGAGACGCTCGCCGGGTTCCAGAAGAAGTTCCCCTGGATCACGGTCAAGCCGACCAAGGCCGTCCAGGACGGCCAGATCCTCCAGTCCGTGCGCGGCGGCAACCCGCCCGACGTGGCCCTGTCGTTCACCACCGACAGCGTCGCCGAGTTCTGCAAGGCCGGGATCTTCCAGGACCTCAACCCGTACCTGAAGGCGAGCGGCATCGACCCGGCGTCGCTGTTTCCCAAGGTGATCGCCGAATACACGCAGTATCAGGGCAAGCGCTGCGTGATGCCCATGCTCGCCGACGCGTACGGCCTCTACTACAACAAGGCGCTCATGAAGGGCCACCAGCCGCCGAAGACGATGAGCGAGCTGGCCGACCTCGCCAAGAAGCTGACGGTCAAGGACGACAAGGGCGACATCAAGGTCGCCGGGTTCGTCCCGATCAGCCAGATGTACGAGAACGCCCCCATCCACACCGGCGTGATGGTCGGCGCGAAGTGGACCAACCCCGACGGCACCTCGGCCATCGGCTCCGACCCGCAGTGGAAGAAGCTGATGACCTGGCAGAAGGACCTCACCGACTGGTACGGCTACGACAGGCTCGAGAAGTTCCGCAAGAGCTTCGGCGACGAGTGGTCGGCCGAGAACCCGTTCAACACGGGCAAGGTCGCCATGGCCATCGACGGCGAGTGGCGCACGGCCATGCTCGCCGCCGACGCCCCCGACCTCGACTACGGCACCGCTCCGCTGCCGGTGGCGGACGACCAGCCGCAGCGGTACGGCGCGGGCTTCATCACCGGCACCGTCATCGGCATCCCGCGCGGCGCCAAGCACGCGGAGGCCGCCTGGGAGCTGGTGAAGTACCTCACCACCGACACCGGCTCGCTGGTGACGCTGTCGAACGCGATCAGGAACGTGCCGAGCACGCTGCCCGCGCTCCAGTCGCCGGACCTCAAGAAGGACTCGAACTTCCAGACCTTCCTCGACGTCTTCGCCAACCCGAACAGCACGACGCTGCCGGCCCACGTCAACTCCGTCTTCAACCAGCAGACGCTGCAGGAGGCGCAGATCAAGTGGGAGTCGGGCCGCGCGTCCGACCTGGACGCGCTGCTCGCCGAGGTGGACAAGAAGATCGACGAGAAGCTCAAGCTGACGGCGGGCGGCTGAGCCGATGGCGACAACGGCGCTGCGCCACAAGAACCCCGGCCGGGGAAATCTGCGCGCCCTGCTCTACCTGTCCCCCTGGCTCGCCGGGTTCGCGATCTTCTTCGTCTACCCGCTGGTGTCCACGGTCTACTTCTCCTTCCAGCGGTACGACCTGTTCACCCTGGAGCCCGTCGGGCTGCTCAACTGGGAGTACTTCCTCAAGGACCAGGCGGCCTGGACGGCGATCCGCAACACGCTGTGGCTCGTCGTGGTGATGGTCCCGCTGCGGGTGCTGTTCGGCCTCGGCGTCGCCCAGCTGGTGACCCGGCTGAAGGCTGGCGCCGGGGTCTACCGCACGATCTTCTACCTGCCTGCCCTGGTGCCGCTGGTGGCCGGGACGCTGGGGTTCGTGTTCCTGCTCAACCCCGGCACCGGGCCGGTGCAGGCGATCCTGTCGGCCGTCGGGCTGCCCGCGCCGGACTGGTTCGGCGACCCGGCATGGTCGAAGTGGGGCCTCACTCTGCTGGGCCTGTGGTCGGTCGGCGACCTGATGGTCATCTTCATGGCCGCCCTGCTCGACGTGCCGAAACAGCTCTACGAGGCCGCCGCCATCGACGGTGCGAACGGCTGGCGGCAGTTCACGTCGATCACCCTGCCGGTGATCCGGCCGGTGCTGATGTTCGCCCTCGTCACCGGGGTGATCCAGACGCTGCAGTACTTCACCCAGGCCGAGGTCGCCGCGCGGGTCGCGTCCGGGGCGACCGACTCGGCCGGGTCGGTCTTCACCCCCGGCTACCCCGACCAGTCCACGCTGACGTTCCCCCAGTGGCTGTTCCAGCAGGGCTTCCGCGACTACGCGATGGGCTACGCCTGCGTGCTCGCGCTGGTGCTGTTCGCGGTCTCGATGGTGTTCACGCTCATCCTGCTGCGGCAGTTCCGCGGCCTCGGCCAGGACATCGACGGGGAGGACATATGACGAGAGGCACCTTGCTGCTGTGGGTCGCCCGGCACGCGCTGGGGATCGCGCTCGCGCTGATGTTCCTCGGCCCGCTGGTGTTCATCGCGCTCACGGCCCTGATGAGCGACCGGCAGGCGCTCACCTCCGACCTGTGGCCGCACACCTGGAACTGGGGCAACTTCGCCGAGATCTTCGAGAAGGCGCCGCTGCTGACCTGGATCGGCAACACGCTGCTCTACTCGGTGCTCGCCACCGCGTTCATGCTGGTGTCGTCGATCCCCGTGGCGTACGCGCTGGCGCGGTTCCGCTTTCCCGGCCGCCGGCTGGCGTTGCTGCTCGTGATCACCATGATGATGCTGCCGCCGCAGGTCGTGGCGGTGCCGATCTACCTGATCTGGGCGCGCTTCCACCTGACCGGCACGCTGTGGCCGCTGATCCTCCCTATGCTGCTCGGCGACGCGTTCTCGATCTTCTTGCTGCGCCAGTTCCTCGTGACGATCCCGCGCGAGTACTCCGACGCGGCGAGGGTCGACGGATGCGGCGAGTTCCGCACGCTCGTGCGGGTGATCCTGCCGATGGCCCGCCCGGCCATCGCCGCCGTCGCGCTCTTCCAGTTCTTCTACTGCTGGAACGACTACTACGGACCCCTGCTGTACGCGGGAACCGACCTGGACAACTGGACGCTGTCGCTGGGGCTGGCGGCGTTCCGGTCGGTGCACCGCGTGCAGTGGAACCTCACGATGGCCGCCACGCTGCTGGCCATGGCCCCGGTGATCATCGTGTTCTTCTTCGCCCAGAAGGTCTTCATCGAGGGCGTCAAGCTGACGGGAGTCAAATGAAGCTGGCCGTTGTCGGGGGCGGTTCCACGTACACGCCGGAGCTGATCGACGGTTTCGCCCGCCTGCGGGGCGAGCTGCCGCTGTCGGAGATCGCGCTCGTCGACCCCGACGAGCGGCGGCTCGCGACGGTCGGCGGGATGGCCCGGCGGATGCTCGCCCGCGCCGGGCATCCGGCCGCGCTGACCACCGCCACCCGCGTGGAGGACGGCGTCGCCGGGGCCGCGGCGGTGCTGCTGCAGTTGCGCGTCGGCGGCCAAGCCGCCAGGAACGTCGACGAGACCCTGCCGCTGGAGTGCGGCTGCGTCGGGCAGGAGACCACGGGCGCCGGGGGCCTCGCCAAGGCCCTGCGGACCGTGCCGGTGGTGCTCGACATCGCCGAGAAGGTGCGCGCGCACGCGCCCGGCGCGTGGATCGTGGACTTCACCAACCCCGTCGGCATCGTCACCCGGGCGCTGCTCGACGCCGGGCACCGGGCCATCGGGCTGTGCAACGTGGCCATCGGGTTCCAGCGCCGCTTCGCCGCCCTCCTCGGCGTGGCCCCCGAGCGGATCGCGCTCGGCCACGTCGGGCTCAACCACCTCACCTGGGAGCGGTCCGTCGTGCTCGACGGCGTGGACGTGCTGCCCCGCCTGCTGGACGAGCACGGCGAGGGCATCGCCGGCGCCGTCGGCCTGCCGGCCGCCCTGGTCCGCCACCTGCGCGCCGTGCCGTCGTACTACCTGCGGTACTTCTACGAGCACGACCGCGTGGTGGCCGAGCAGCGGACCTCGCCGTCGCGGGCCGCCGAGGTGGCGGCGATGGAGTCGGCGCTGCTGGAGATGTACGCCGACCCGGCCGTGGACACCAAGCCCGAGCTGCTGAACGGGCGCGGCGGCGCCTTCTACTCCGAGGCCGCCGTCGCCCTGGTCGCCTCGCTCGTGGGCGACCGGGGCGACGTGCAGGTGGTCAACACCCGCAACAACGGCACGCTGCCGTTCCTCGACGACGACGCGGTGATCGAGGTCCCCGCCGCCGTCGGGGCCGCCGGGGCCGTCCCGCTGCCCGTCGATCCCGTGGAGCCGCTGTATCGCGGCCTGATCGCCCACGTGTCGGCGTACGAGTCGCTCGCCCTGGAGGCGGCCCTGCACGGCGGTGAGGACCGCGTCAGGGACGCCCTGCTGGCCCATCCGCTGGTCGGCCAGGCCTCCCTCGCCGACGACCTCGCCGCGCGCCTGGTGGAGGCCAACCGCGCCTTCCTGCCCTGGGCGGTGGCCCGGTGACCCGTACGGTGCTCGCCGTGGACGGCGGTAACAGCAAGACCGACGTCGCCCTCGTCCGCGAGGACGGCACGGTGCTCGCCACCGCGCGCGGGCCCGCGTTCCTGCCGCAGAGCGCGGGAACCGCCGCCGCCGTCGAGGTGATCGGCCGGACCGTACGGCGCGCCCTCGCCGACGAGACCGCCTCACCCCCGTACGCCGACCACGTCGCGGCGTACGTCGCGGGCGCGGACCTGCCGGTCGAGGAGGAGCTGCTGGGGGCCGAACTGCTGGCCCGCGGCTACGGCGCCGACGTCGCCGTGGGCAACGACACCTTCGCCCTGCTGCGGGCCGGGTCGGGCACGGGATGGGGCGTGGCCGTCGTCTGCGGCGCGGGCATCAACGCGGTGGGTGTCTCCCCCGCCGGGCAGGTCGCCCGCTTCCCGGCGCTCGGCCGCCTCAGCGGCGACTGGGGCGGCGGGCACCACCTGGGCGAGGAGGCGTTCTGGCACGCCGTGCGCGCCGAGGACGGCCGCGGCCCCGCGACCGTGCTGACCGACGTCGTGTGCGCCTGCTTCGGCACCGCCACGGTCGAGGAGGCCGTCGTCGGGCTGCACTTCGGCGACCTGCCGGCCGACCGGCTGCACGCCCTCGTGCCGCCCCTGCTGGCCGCCGCCGCGGACGGCGACGCGATCGCGGGGTCGCTGGTGGAGCGGCAGGCCGAGGAGATCGCGCTGCTCGGCGTCGTCGCCATGCGGCGGCTCGGCCTGCTCGCCGCGCCCTGCGAGGTCGTGCTGGGCGGCGGCGTGCTGACCGCCCGGCATCCCCTGCTGACGTCGCTGGTCGAGCGGCACTACGCCGAACGGGCGCCGCTCGCCCGGCTCGTCGTGGCCGACGTGCCGCCGATCGTGGGCGCCGCCCTGCTCGGCCTCGACCGCCTCGGCGCGTCCCCCGAGGCGTACGCCCGGGTGCGTGCGCACTTCCTCCGGAATGGAGGCGGCGCTCAGCCCTCGGCGGCGTCCTCTTCCGGCTCCTTCTCGATCACCGGGGAGCGGTAGTCGTACGGCGTGCTGAGGACGACGGTCGTACGCGTGCTGACGTTGGCCGAGGCGCGGATCTGCTGGAGGAGCTCCTCCAGTGCCAGAGGGGAGGCGACGCGGACCTTGAGAATGTAAC
Source organism: Microbispora sp. NPDC046933 (assembly GCF_040644635.1). NCBI lineage: Bacteria > Bacillati > Actinomycetota > Actinomycetes > Streptosporangiales > Streptosporangiaceae > Microbispora > Microbispora sp. NPDC046933. The sequence continues at coordinate 5,860 of NZ_JBEYWW010000048.1, forward strand.
TTTCATCGCCCGCGACGCTGTGGCACGCCTCGATGGCGGTCAGATGGCTCAGCCGTTCCGGCGCGTCGTCCGGCGCGGAGGGGTCGATCGGCTTGATCGAGACGAACGCGGTCATCGGCAGACCGATCTCGTCGTAGTCCACGAGAGCGGCGTATCCGCGGATGACACCACGCTTTTCCAGCCTGCGTACCCGCTGGTGCACGGCGGAGACCGACAACCCGGTCTCCTTGGCCAGATCAGTGAAGCTCATCCGGCCGTCAGTCGCCAGCAGGGTGACGATTCGGCGATCGATCTCCTCCACCCCAGCAACGGTAGCGCCGCCCGAGACTGTCTCGTCCCGAAGCCACCGAATTGCCGTCTTCCTAGAAATGTCAGTGGGCACGGCTAGCTTGCGATCATCGCCGAGACCGGAGGTCGACTCATGTACCGACAGGGAGACGTGCTGATCGTGCCCGTGGCGGAGGAGGCGGTGCCGCGCGGGCTGCGCCCGGTGCCGCGCGACCCGCGCGGGAGGCTGGTGCTGGCGGAGGGCGAGGCGACCGGGCACTGCCATGCGATCCCGGGCCCGGGAACGCTGTACCCCGGTTTCCTGCACCTGCCCGCCGGCGGACGCCTCGTCCACGAGGAGCACGACCCGATCGCGCTGCCAAAGGGGTGGTTCCGCGTGATCCGCCAGCGGGAGTACGTGCCCGGCTCGTTCCGGACGGTTGCCGACTGATGGGCCGGCTGATGGAGACCCTGAGCTGGGAGCGGGTGGCGTTCGCGGTCGATGCGGGAGACCACGACGAGGCGTCGGCGGGAGTGCGGCTGGCCTACCGCGAGGCGGGCCTGCCCGAGCCGGAGGTGATCGTACGGCTGGCCTCCCCCGCCGCCGGGGCGATCGCGGCGGTGTGGCTGCTCGGCACCGAGGAGGTCCGGGCCGCGATGGAGGAGATCGGCTTCGGGCGGCTGCGGGCCCTCGACGGCATCGATCCGGGGGTCCCGGTGCGGTACGAGGTCCGCACCGTGCCCTGGGAGAGCGCCAGGGCGGAGGTGAGCGCCGCCGCCGGGCCCGCCGGCTGGGCCCGGCTGTGGGAGGAGACGGGCGGCCGGCTGTGGCCGCGGGTCGACCGGCTGGTCACCGAGATCCGCAGGGCCATCGGCGACCTCGGCGGTGACGTGCTGCGGCAGGCGACGCTCGACGCGGTGCTCGGCCAGCACGACGCGCCCTGGCTGTCGGCCTTCGAGGGCCCGTACGAGGGCCTGGAGGGGCTCAAGAGGGTCGCGCGGCACGCGGGCTGGTGGTGGCCGTACGAGCGGGTCGCGATCGTCACCGACCGCCCGGTGGAGCTGCACCTGGACGACGTGGGGCGGCTACACCGGGCGGAGGGCCCGGCCCTGGCGTACGCCGACGGCTTCGCGCTGCACGCCTGGCACGGCATGCCCGTCCCTGCGGGGTTCGGCGCGACCATGACCGCGCTCACTCCCGAGCGCATCCGCGCGGAGGAGAACGCGGAGCTGCGCCGGGTGATGCTGGAGCACTTCGGCCTCGACCGCTACCTCGCCGAGTCGGGCGCCCGTCCGCGGCACTCCGACGAGACCGGCGTCCTGTGGCGGATCGACCTGCCGGGCGACGAGCCGGTGGTCATGGTGGAGGTGGTCAACTCGACGCCCGAGCCGGACGGCACCCGGCGCACCTACTTCCTGCGGGTTCCGCCGTGGGTGACCAGGGCGCGCGAGGGGGTGGCGTGGACCTTCGGCGTACGCGAGGAGGACTACCACCCCGAGCGGGAGACCTGAGGCGGCCAGGCGGCGGGGACGCGTTCCAGCACGCCTCCGGCGAAGACGTCGTAGAGGCCGAGGGGCTCCAGGTGGACGTACCCGATGTGGCAGTCGCAGACGGGCAGCGGGCAGGCGCGGGACCGCAGCGCGGGCCGGTACGAGCCGTCGTAGAGGTTGCCCAGGACCTCCGGCACGAAGTGGCAGCGCCTGACCGTCCCGTCGCCGGCCACCGAGATCACGCTGTCGCCGGTCCGGCACGGCAGACCAAGGCTGCGGTGCGCGTGCCTGCTGTAGCCGAACAGCGGGTCGACGGCCGTCCAGTCCGCGGCCTCGGCGTCGCTGTAGACCCGGCCCTCCTGCGCGTTGACCCACAGATAGGTCTCCGGCGGCAGGTCCGCCCGGAGCCTGCGGGCGTCCGCCAGGTGCGCGGGGTCGCCGACGATGCCGACGCTGTGCCGCACGGGCAGGGAGCGGACCTTGGGCAGGAACCGCTCGTAGGGCACCTGGGTGGGGTGGTAGGTCACCCACAGCGCCGCCCGGTCCGACGCCTCCGCGAGCCAGCCGGTGCGGCAGCTCAGGTTCGTCTGGATGGCCACCCGGCGCACGTTGCCGAGCCAGGACAACCGCACCAGCGCCTCGCGATACCAGGACCGCACCAGCCCCTCGCCCCACGGGGTGAACAGCACCGAGATCTCGACGTCCTGGGCCGCCACCCATGCCGTGAACCGCTCCAGGGCGGCCCGGTCGGCGCGCAGTTGCTCCGGGGTGTCCCTGCGCTTGGCGAACGGGCAGTAGCCGCAGTCGTAGTCGCAGCTCGCCAGCGGCCCCCGGTAGAGGATGGTCAGCATGCGGCGTATCCCTCCATGAGCGCCCTCACGCGCGGTGAGAACAGCGCGGGGCCGATGGCGTCGGAGTGGGCGAGCCCGTCGGGGGTCGGGCGCACGGCGGACGCGTCCGCCGTCAGCCAGCCCGGGAAGCGGTCCAGCAGGGGGAAGTCGCCGAGCACGTCGGTGCCGAACCTGGACCGGTAGAGGTCGCGCGACAGCCCCTCGGTCCGCAGCAGCGACTGGATGAGGTGCCGCCTCCTGCGCTCCTCCTCGTCCAGGGCGAATCCCACGTTGGCCATGCCGAAGTCGTCGCGCCGCACGTAGTCGTCGATGATCGCCCGCACGTGCCGGGCCCCGACCGCGTACTCGAAGGAGTGGTGCAGGGTGCTCGTGTACGAGCGAGCGCCGCAGCCGAGGCCGACCATGCCGTCGGTCTGGCAGCAGTAGTCCGTGGACGCCGCTGAATCGGGCAGCCGGAACATCCGCATGGACACCTGTTCGTACCCCGCGTCGAGCAGCTGGTCGCGGCCCAGGCGGTACAGCTCCATCCGCTGGTCGTCCCAGGCCCGGCCCTGCTCGCCCGACTGCCGACCCAGCCCCGTGAGCGGCCGGACGTACAGCGGGTAGAGGTACAGCTCCTCCGGTTTCCACGTCAGCGCGGTGTCCAGCGAGCCGCGCCACGAGTCCGGCGTCTGCCCGTCGATGCCGTAGATCAGGTCGATGTTGAGGGTCGCGATGCCCGACGCGCGGATCGCGTCGAGCGCGGCGTCCACCTCCGCGCGCTTCTGCGGCCGTACGGCCGCCCGGGCCTCGGCGTCCACGAAGCTCTGCACGCCGATCGAGATCCGGCTCGCGCCCCGCTCGGCCAGCACCGCGAGACGATCGGGCGTGGCGGTGGCCGGGGAGGTCTCGACCGACAGCGGGATGTCCCGCAGGTCGACGCCCATCGCGTGCTCGGTGAGGTCGAACAGGCGGGTCAGTTCCCAGGGGTCCAGGTAGGTGGGCGTGCCGCCGCCGAAGGCCGCCGTCGTGAAGCGCGGCTCGTCCAGGGCGGCCCGTACGGCTCGCGCCTGCCGTTCCAGGGCGTCCAGGTAGGCCCCGGTCAGGCCCTCGGGAGCGCCAGTGCGGGTGAACAGGTTGCAGAACCCGCACCGCATCTCGCAGAACGGGATGTGGACGTACAGCGCGCCCGCCCGTTCCCCCGCCCAGACCTCGCCCAGGGCCGGGCGCGGATCGAGCGGCCGATAGGCCGTCTTGTGCGGGTAGGCGTAGACGTATCCCTCATAAGGTCCCTCATAGGGGGTCATCGTGCTCCTCATCGGGATGAACAAGGATGAACTCGGCGTAGGGCACCGTCCAGACGACCTCGTGGCCGACGCGGTGCCCGACGTGTCCGTCCTCGCCGTACGCCGTCCCGTGGTCGGAGCAGACGATGACGAGGCAGGGCCGGCGCATCAGCGCGTACAGCCTGGCGATGTGCCGGTCGACGTATTCGAGCGCGGCGGCGTGGGTGTCCCGGCCGTCCCGGGTGGCGCCGGGGAGGTAGAAGTGGTTGGGCTGGTGCAGCGCCGAGACGTTGACGAACAGGAAGACCGGCCGGTCCCGCCGGGCCAGCGCCTCCTCGGCGCGGTCGATCTGCCGCTCCAGCGAGTGGGGGCTGGTCACCCCGAACGCCGGCTCCCAGTGGCTCTCGGCGAACAGCTCGGGCAGGGCCGAGCCCAGTGGAGTCAGCTTGTTGAAGAACCCGACCCCGCCGACGCAGACCGTGTGGTAGCCGGCGCGGGCGAGCCCGGCGGGCAGGTCGGGCGCGTCGAACACCCAGGTGCCCGCCCCGGTCGTCTCGCTGCCGGGGAACGTCGCGGCGAACAGGCGCGGGTGCGGCCCCGGCGTGACCGGCGTGGGCAGGAACCCCGCGAAGATCGCGGCGTGCGCCGCGTAGGTGAAGCTGCCGGGGCTGTGCCGCCGCTCCCACCTCCGGCCGCCGGGCAGCAGGTTGGGCAGCCGCCCGGCGTCGGCCAGCTCGGCCGCGACGTCGTAGCGGAGCGTGTCGAGCGTGACCAGGAGGATGTCGTGGGTCCCCACGATCTCGTTCATGTTCATCGCCGATGTGCCCGCAGGATCGCCTCGGCCTGCTCGGCGTAGGTGTCCCTGCCCAAGCCCGCCAGGTCGCCCAGGCCGGGCAGGAGGTCGCCGAACGCGTTGACCTCCGCCACGGCCACCGAACGCCGGTCCGCGCCGACCATGAGGTCGACACCGGCGGTCAGGCTCCCCGGGAAGCACGCGGCGGTCCGGGCGGCCACGTCGAGCACCCGTTCCCACAGGCCGGGCCGCGCCCGGACCACCCCGAGGTCGCCACGGGCGCCGCCGAGGTGCAGGTTGGTGATCGGCGTCCTGCTCGTGCGCATCACCGCGTGGGTCGGGTTCCCCGCCACGGTCACGACGCGCAGGTCGAACGTCCTGCCGCCCGCCGACGCCTTCGGGAACCACCGCTCCACGTGCAGCCCATCGGGGGCGAGCGCCTCGACCAGCGCCTTCACGTCGGCCTCGTCCTCGTAGGAGCGCACCCGCAGCGAGTTGCACAGCGTGCCGCCGATCCAGGCCGCCGACGTGACCGCCTTCACCCGCCCCGCGTGGGCCTGGAAGGCGATCACCCCGGACGCCGACGAGCCGTGGGCGGGCTTGACGAACACGCGGGCCCAGCCCCGCTCGGCCATCCGCTCGCGCAGCTCGCCGTACGAGCCGGCCTCGAAGGCGGGCGGCACCGGCACCCCGGCCGCGGCCAGCCGGGCGTGGCAGCGGCGTTTGTCGAACATCACCGCGATCTCCTCGACGTCCCCCAGCAGGCGGACACCGGGAATCGCCGCGATCCTCCGCAGCCCCGCCGTGAAGGCGGCATACCAGGCCGCGCCCCCGCCGACCCGGGCGGGGTCCCCGGGTCCGCGCAGCAGCGCGTCGGCCTCGGCGTCCTCGCCCGGCGAGTCGATCCGCACGAGCGTCCCCGGCGGGAGGCCGACCTCGCGTCCGGTCAGCACGTCACGCCAGGGGACCACCCGCGGCTCGGGCAGCCTCCGGGACACGACGGCGTCGCGGAACATCGTCACCCGCCGGTTGCCCGGCACCCCGACCACGGCGAGGCTCGGTGTCACTCGCTCACCGCCACGTAGCGCTCGTAATCCGGCTGCCGCTCGGACAGGTCCACGTCGACATCGGGCAGGGACGCGGCGATCCTGGCCGCCATCGGCCCGCTGAGGTAGTGGTGGTGCAGGTCGAGCCGGCGCAGATGGGTCAGCGGCTGCCCGCCGAGCAGCGCCTCAGCCCCGGCGTCGGTGAGCTCGCCCATCGAGAGGCTGAGCTCCTCCAGCCTGGCCACCACGGGGGCGGCGGCGACGGCCGCCGCCATCTCGTCCTGCGCCGGGCTGTCGCACAGGCCGAGCCGCCGCAGCGCGGGCAGCCGCTCACCGGACAGGATCGGCGCCAGGTCGGCGACGGTGGCGTTCCCGCCGTACTGCTCCACACCGAGCCACATCTCCAGGTGCTCCAGCGCCGGAAGGTCACTGGCCCCGACCGCCCGCACCACCTCGGCGGGCAGCCCGCCGCACTCGAACCGCAGCACCCGCAGCCGCTCGTGCCGTACGGGCCGCAGGGTCAGCCCCTCCGAGCCGCGGACGTCCAGCCGCTCCAGGTGGGGGAACGCCTCGAGCAGCGGGGTGATGTCCCCCTGCTCGATCCAGGAGATCTCCATCAGCTCCGCGCTGACGAACCCCAGGAAGACCGACCGGAGACGAGGCAGCCGCGCCGCGTTGGCGGCCAGGAACGCGGGCACGTCGCGCCCGTAGTGCACCAGCACGATCGACTCGATCGCGTCGCCGCCCACCGAGTCGAGCAGGCGCCGAAGCTCCTGCTCGAGTCCCGGCTCTCCCCCACGGTCGGACAACCCGTTGGTGAGAGCCCACGCGACCGCCGAGGGATCGGCGACCGTCTCTCCCGGCTCCGCCAGCGGCCTGCCGGCGAAGAACTGCGCGTGCTCCTCCCACTCCAGGCCGTACAGATAGAGGTCCTCGTGGACGAAAATCTCGCCGGGGTCGGGCGCGGCCGTCATTCGCTCACCGCCACGTAAAGCGAGTCCTCGTCGAGCCACTCGTCGCTCTCGGGCGTCTGCTGGTCGGACAGGTTCACCTCGACCCCGGGCAGCGCCTCGGCGACCCGGCTCATCATCTCGTCGCCGAGGAAGTGGTGGTGCAGATCGAGCCGGCGCAGGTGGGTCAGCGGCTGGCCGCCGAGCAGGGCCTCGGCCCCGTCGTCGGTGAGCACGCCCATCGACAGGGCGAGGGACTCCAGCCGGGCGACGACCGGCGCGGAGGCGACGGCCGTGGCGATCTCGTCCTGGATCTCGCTGTCCTGGAGACCGAGGTGGCGCAGCGCAGGCAGCGACTCGCCGGACAGGATCGGCGCCAGGTCGGCGACGGTGGCGTTTCCGCCGTACTCCTCGATGCCCAGCCACAGTTCCAGGTGCTGCAGAGCCGGCAGATCGCACGCGCCGACCGCGCGCGCCACCTCGCCGGGCAGCCCGCCGGTCTCGAAGCGCAGCATCCGCAGGCGCTCGTGCCGGACCGGCCTCAGCGCGAGCCCGTCGCCGCCGCGCACCTCAAGACGCTCCAGGAGCGGGAACGCCTCCAGCAGCGGCGTCACGTCCGACTGCTTGATCCAGGAGATCTCCGACTCCTCGAAGCTGATCGCGCCGAGGAAGATCGAGCGCAGCCCCGGAAACCTGGTGGCGTTGTCGGCGAGCAGGCCGACGACGTGCTCCGACGAGTCGCTTGAGCAGTCGTCCCAGCCGCCGATCACGAGCGCGGGGACGAGCGTCGTGTCCACCCGGTCCAGCAGCGCGGCGAACGCCTCGTCGAAGGTCCAGTCGTTCCATCCGCAGCTGATCCGCAGCGCCGCCGCGCCCGGGTCGGGGATCTCCTTGTCCTGTCCTGGGATCACCTCGGTCACCGGCAGACCGGCGTAACTGTCCTCGTACCGATGACAGGGGTCGACATGGGCGTCGTACGGAATCATGGGCGGGCTTTCTCGTCGGGGGGATCTGGCGGGTCCGTCCTACCAGACCCCGCCGACAGTTCCGCGATCAGTCCACGACGACCAGGTCCCTGGTGGTGTGGTTCACCCGCTCCCCGGCGGTCTCGCCGCAGACGACGATGTCCTCGATCCGGGCGCCGTGACGGCCGGGCAGGTAGATGCCCGGCTCGACGGAGAAGGCGAATCCGGGCCGCATCTCCTCGGTGTTGCCCGCGACGATGTACGGCTCCTCGTGCGTCTCCAGACCGATGCCGTGCCCGGTGCGGTGGACGAAGTACTCGCCGTACCCCGCCTCAGCGATCACCTCACGGGCGGCGGCGTCCACCGACTCGCAGCTGACGCCGGGCCTGACGTGGGCGCAGGCGGCCTCCTGGGCGCGCTTGAGCACCTCGTAGTACGCCGCGAAGTCGGCCGGGGGCTCACCCACGCAGTAGACCCGGGTGGAGTCGGAGCAGTAGCCGCTCGGCATCGTGCCGCCGATGTCCACCACGACGGGCTCGCCGGGCCGGATGACGCGGTCGGTCAGCTCCGCGTGCGGGCTGGCGCCGTTCGGCCCCGAGCCCACGATCACGAAGTCGACCCGGGCGTGCCCCGCGTCGATGATCGCCTCCGCGATGTCCTTGCCGACCTCGCGCTCGGTGCGACCGGCCTTGAGCAACCGGGGCACCAGGGTGTGCACGGCGTCGATGGCCGCCCCCGCCTCCGCGAGCGCCGCGGCCTCGGCGGGCGACTTACGCATGCGCAGCTCGCGCAGGACGCTCCCGGCCAGCACCTGCTCGGCACCGGGCATGGCCGCGCGGAACCGCAGCGACTGCAGCGCCCACATGCGGTCGGCGAGCCCGACCCGGGCGACCGGGCCCAGACGTCGGGCCACCTCGGCGAACGGGTCGTCGGTCTCGTCCCACGCGACGAACTCGATGCCGAGCCGGGATGCGGGCGAGTGCTCGGCGGCCGGCAGCTCCAGGCGCGGCACCATCAGGAACGGCTCGCCGGACGCCGGCACGACCAGGCAGGTCAGGCGTTCCAGCGGCATCGCGTCGTAGCCGGTCACATAGCGCAGGTCGGGGCCCGGCGTCAGCAGCAGCGCGTCGAGGCCGGCGCGGTCGAGGGCCTCGCTCACTGCGGCCGGGCGGGTCGTCGGATACAGGTCGGAGGGCTCCGGGAACATCTCCGGGGACATCGTCGTCACGCGACCTAATCTAACGAGCGCAGGCCCCAGCGACCCACTCAGGTGCTCATACCACAGCAGCCACGCGGGCGAGCTTCGCGGGGCTCTGGCTTATTCCACGCCATAGAAGAAAACCAACCCCTGCGGAATGCAGGACTGCTACGCTCCGCGTCAGGGCGATCACAGAACGCCCGCACGGCAGTGCAAGAGCGGCATCGAGAGCGAGACAAATGGTCGGCGTAGTGGGCGGCGCGAGGCCGGCCCTTCCCCCCGCGGACGACCGCGACCCGGACACGACGCCCGGCGCCGCCCCCGTCGGCACCCTCACTGTTCAGGACATCGGCGGACGGCGGTGGGCGGAGCGGATCGTGACCGAGTCCAGACGGCAGCCGGCGGAGGTTCGCGAGCGGGCCGCCGAGGAGCGCCGCGTCACCCTGGCGCTGCGGGAGGCGATCCTGCCCGAGCCCGGCGCGTCGATCGACCTGCCCTACGCGCGGATCGCCGTCCGGTACGTCCCGGCGGGCCGGGCGTCGAGCCTCGGGGGCGACTGGTACGACGCCGCGCCACTGCCCGACGGGCGCATGTTCCTCGCGGTCGGCGACGTGTCGGGGCACGGCCTGCCCGCGATCGCCGAGATGGCGCAGCTGCGGCACGCGCTGCTCGGCCTGAGCATGACCGGGGCCTGCCCCGGCATGCTGCTGACGTGGCTGAACGCCCTGGTCCTCACGCGGCTGGACGACACCACCGCGACCGCCGTGTGCGGCCACTTCGATCCGGCGACCCGCCTTTTCACGTGGGCACAGGCGGGTCACCCCGCCCCGATCCTGGTGCGTCGCGGGGGCGCGCGCCAGCTCGGGGCGCCCCGGGGAGTCGTGCTCGGGGCGACGTCGAGCCTGCCGTACGGGGTGGCCGACGTCCGCCTCGAGCCCGGCGACCTGCTGCTGATGTTCACCGACGGCCTGGTCGAGCGCCGCTCCCGCGACATCGGCGCGGGGGTGTCCCTCATTGTGGAGGCGGCCGCGGCGACCGGCCTCGGCGGGGCCGGGGCGGACCTCGACGCGGGCCTCGACCGGCTGCTGGAGGCGATCGGCGGCCCCAACCCCGAGGACGACACCTGCCTGCTGGCCGTCGCGGTGACCGGAGAGGGTCCGCGGCACCCCTGACAGGCGTGACAATGGCAGGGTGCTGATGCTTCTCGACACCCCGTCGCTGTACTTCCGCGCCTTCTACGGAGTCCCGGAGTCGGTGACCTCGCCGGACGGCATGCCGGTCAACGCGGTGCGCGGGCTCCTCGACATGATCGCCACCCTGGTCCGGCAGCACTCTCCCGCCCAGATCGTGGCCTGCATGGACGCCGACTGGCGGCCGGCGTTCCGGGTGGCCGCGATCCCGTCGTACAAGGCGCACCGGGTGGCGAGCGGCGACGAGGAGGAGGTGCCGGACACGCTGGCCCCGCAGGTCCCGGTCATCGAGGAGGTCCTGGATGCGCTCGGCATCGCCCGCGTCGGCGTCGCCGGGTACGAGGCCGACGACGTGATCGGCACCTACGCGACCGCCGCGACCGCGGCCGTGGACGTCGTCACGGGCGACCGCGACCTGTTCCAGCTGGTCGACGACGAGAAGCCCTGCCGCGCCCTTTACACAGTACGGGGCATTCGTAACCTTCAGATCATCGACGAGGCGTTCGTCCGGGAGAAGTACGGCATCCCGGGCCGGGCGTACGCCGACTTCGCGACGCTGCGCGGCGACCCGAGCGACGGCCTGCCCGGCGTCGCCGGCATCGGGGAGAAGACGGCGGCGGCCCTCATCACGCGCTTCGGGTCGCTGTCCGCGTTGCTGGCCGCGCTGGACGACGGCGGCGCGGACGGCTTCCCCGCGGGCGCCCGGAACAAGCTCGCCGCCGCCCGCGACTACCTGGAGGTCGCCCCCGCCGTGGTCCGGGTGGCCCACGACGTCCCGGTCCCGGACGTCGACATCACCCTGCCCGCCGCGCCGCGCGACCCCGAGCGGCTGGTGGCGCTGTCGGAGAAGTACGGCCTGGACAGCCCGCTCAACCGCCTGCTCTCCGCATTGACCTAGGGAGGCCGTTTACAGCCTGGAATGTCCGCACTCGGGTAGGTTGATCGCGTGCCGCGCACGATGATCCACCTGAACGACACCGCGAACGGGCTTCGCGACGGGTTCGCCCGCATTCGCAGCGACTTCGACCTGCCGGACGGTTTCCCCGCCCCCGTGCGAGAGGAGGCCGAGCGGGCCGCCGCCGCCCCCGCCTTACCCCGGGACGACCGGACCGATCTCCCGCTGGTGACCATCGACCCGCCCGGCTCGATGGACCTCGATCAGGCGCTGTGCATCGAGCGGCGCGGGACGGGCTACCGCGTCTGGTACGCGATCGCCGACGTCGGGACGTTCGTCCGGCCCGGCGGGGCGATCGACGGCGAGGCGAGGATCCGCGCCGAGACCGTCTACATGGCCGACGGGCGGGTGCCGCTGCACCCGCCGGTCCTGTCGGAGGGCGCGGCCAGCCTGCTGCCCGGGCAGACCCGCCCCGCGGCGCTGTGGCGGCTCGACCTCGGCTCCGACGGGGAGATCGAGGCGGTGGACCTGCGGCGGGCCCTCGTGCGCAGCCGGGAGCGGCTCGACTACGAGACGGTCCAGGCCGCCGTGGACACCGGCCGGGCGGAGGGGACGATCGCGCTGCTCGCCGAGGTGGGGCCGCTGCGGCTGGAACGTGAGCGGGCCAGGGGCGGGCTGTCGCTGCCGACCCCCGAGCAGCAGGTGGTCCCCGACGGAAACGGCGGCTACCGGGTGGAGTTCCGCACGAACCACCCCTGTGAGGCGTGGAACGCCCAGATCTCGCTGCTCACCGGCATGGCGGCGGCCCGGATGATGCTGGACGCGGGCGTCGGGGTGCTCCGGGTCCTGCCGCAGGCCGGTCCGGAGGACGTCGGCAAGGTCCGCAGAGTCGCCGCCGCGCTCGGCGTGCCCTGGCCCGACGGCACGTCGTACGCCGAGGTCGTGCACGGGCTCGACCCGAAGATCCCCGGCCACGCCGCCTTCCTGCACGAGTCCACGGTGCTGCTGCGCGGCGCGGCCTACGTCGCCCTCGACGGTTCGGCACCCGCGCAGGTGCTGCACGCCGCCCTGGGGGCGCCGTACGCGCACGTCACCGCGCCGCTGCGGCGGCTGGTCGACCGATACGGCACCGAGGTCTGCCTGGCCGTGGCCGCCGGCCGCACGGTCGCCGAGGAGGTCGCGCGGGCGCTGCCCGAGCTGCCGGAGCAGATGGCCGCGGGCGGCAGGCGGGCCGGCGCGGTGGAGCGGGCCTGCGTGGACCTGGTCGAGGCGGCCGTGCTGCGGCCCAGGATCGGCGAGGTCTTCGAGGCGGTCGTCATCGACGTCACCGACGGCAAACCGGGCGGGCAGGTGCAGGTCGCCGAGCCCGCCGTCATCGCCCGCTGCGACGGCGACCGCCTGCCGCTCGGCGAGCGCGTCCCCGTACGGCTCACGCGCGCCGACCCCGCCACCCGCGAGGTCCGCTTCACCGCCGCCTGAGGGGTCCCCGCAGCGGCAGGAAAGCCGCGGCAGCCTCTCAGCGGCCCGCCGCGGCCAGCAACTGGTGGGCGTACGCCTCCCGGAGGTCCTCGACGATCCGCCGCTGCCACGATCGCCGGACGACCGTCCGGGTCAGCCGCCGGGCGGCCCTGGGCGTGGCGGCGACGGCCGCCGCGATCTCCCAGGCGCGGGCCATGAGCCGGTCGTGCGGCAGGACCTCGTTGACCAGCCCCCACCGCAGCGCGGTCTCGGCGTCGATCCGCTCTCCCGTGTACGCCAGATAGGCGGCCCGCTTGGCGCCGAGCAGTTCCCGCAGAACGAGGTGCATGCCGTCGCCCGGAACCGACCCGGCGGCGAAGTTGCCGTCACCGATCACGGTGTCGTCGGCGCACAGGGTGATGTCGCACATCAGGGCCAGCTCCTGGCGCGGCCCGGGCCCGTTCAGCACGCCGATCACGGGGATGTCGACGTCGAAGGCGAGCCGCTCCAGCGGCTTGACGCCGTCGGAGTACTGCTCGTACAGGACGTCGGCCGGCCATTCGGAGACGGGCTCGGCGAAGGACCGGGGGTCGAATCCGCCGATCCATCGCCCGCCAGTGCCGGTAATGATCAGCACCTCGTTGTCCCGGTCGGCGCCGACGTCCCGCAGCACCTGTCCCCAGGCGTTGAGCAGGCCGCGGGAGAAGACCGCGGGTCCACCGCCCGTGTGCATCCGAACCTCGGCGATCCCCGCTTCCCTCCGGATGACGAAATGCTCGCGGTACCTGGTCGCGTAGTCGTCGAGCTTCGGATGCGCGACGAAGCCGCCGAGACGGCGGTCGCGGTCGTCCAGAGTGTCGCTCACGATGTTCCCTTCACAGCGTCGACGCTCCCGGGGATCAGCTGACGGAGGAGTAGGCGACGACCCCGCGGCGCATGGCGTCGATGGCCTTGACGGCGTTCTCTGCGACCTTGCTCCCCTTGGGCGCGGCGTCCCTCAGCTGGCCGAGCAGGTCGAGCAGCTGCTTGACCCAACGGACGAAGTCGCCCGCCGCGAGATCGCAGTCGGTCAGCACGGCGTCGAGGCTGTGGCCCTTGGCCCAGCGGAAGGCAGCCCAGGCGAAGCCCACGTCGGGCTCGCGGACGAACGACAGGCCGTGGTCCTCCTCGATCCCCTCCAGCTCGCCCCACAGCCGCACCATCTCCCCGAGCGCCTCGCGCGTGGCCCCGGCCGGGATCTTGGGGCTGCGGACGTCGTCGGCCTGCCGCGACTCGTACACCAGCGACGACACGCACGCGGCCAGCTCGGCGGGGTCGAGGCGGTTCCACACGCCCGCGCGCAGGCACTCGGCCGTGAGCAGATCCAGCTCCGTGTAGAGCGAGGCGAGCCTGCGGCCCTGTTCCGTGACGGTCTCGCCGTCCAGGTAGCCGAGCTGGTCCAGCACGCCGCAGACCCGGTCGAAGGTCCGGGCGATGACGTGGGAGCGCCCCTCTACCCGGCGGCGCAGCCCCTCGGTCTCCCTGAGCAGCTTGTGGTAGCGCTCGGCCCAGCGGGCGTGGTTCTCGCGCTCGTCGCAGCCGTGGCAGGGGTGCTGGCGCAGCTCCCGCCGCAGGCGCGTGACCTCCTCGTCCTCCGCGGCGTGGTCGCGCGCCCGCGGCGGCTTGCCGAGGTCGCGGTCGCCCAGCTTCGCGTGCACGGTGGAGACGAGGTTGGCCCGTTCCTTCGGCGAGCGCGGGTTGAAGCCCTTCGGGATCCTGACCTTGTCGACCGGTTCGACCGGCACCGGGAAGTCGGCCGCCGACAGGCGCTTGACCTGCTTGCCGATGGTCAGCACGAGCGGCGCGGGGCCGTCGTGCCCGCGGCCGTTGACGCCGGGGTCGAGCACGACCGCGATGCCCGCGCGGCGGCCGCCCGGCACCCGGATGACGTCGCCGGGCTTGAGCACCTCCAGGGACTGCACGGCCTGCGCGCGGCGGGCCGCCCCCCGCTGGCGCGACAGCTCTGCCTCGCGGTCCGACAGCCGCCTGCGCATCGCGGCGTACTCCTCGAAGTCGCCGAGGTGGCAGGTCATGGCCTCGGCGTAGCCTTCCAGGGCCTGCTCCGCCTTGCGGAGCTGGCGGGCCAGCCCGACCACGGCGCGGTCGGCCTGGAACTGGGCGAAGGAGTCCTCAAGCAGGGTCCGCGCCCGCTCCCGTCCGACCTGGCCGACGAGGTTGACCGCCATGTTGTACGACGGCTTGAAGCTGGAGCGCAGCGGATAGGTGCGGGTGCCGGCGAGACCGGCGACGGCGAGGGGATCCATCCCCGGCTGCCAGACCACCACCGCGTGGCCCTCGATGTCGATGCCGCGCCGCCCGGCCCGGCCGGTGAGCTGGGTGTACTCCCCTGGGGTCAGGTCGGCGTGGGTCTCGCCGTTCCACTTGTCGAGCTTCTCGATCACCACGGACCTGGCCGGCATGTTGATGCCGAGCGCCAGGGTCTCGGTCGCGAAGACCGCCTTCACCAGCCCCTTGGTGAACAGCTCCTCCACGACCTCCTTGAACGCCGGGAGCATGCCCGCGTGGTGGGCGGCCAGGCCGCGCTCCAGGCAGTCGCGCCATTCGAGGTAGCCGAGCACCGCGAGGTCCTCGTCGGGCAGGTGCGCGGTCCGCTCGTCCACGATCTGGCGGATCTCGTGGCTCTCGGCCTCCGTGGTGAGGCGCAGCCCCGAGTAGAGGCACTGCATGACGGCGGCGTCGCAGCCGTTCCTGGAGAAGATGAAGGTGATCGCCGGCAGCAGGCCCTCGGCGTCGAGCTTCTCGATCACGTCCGACCGGCTCGGCGTCGTGCCCCGGCCGGGCCGCGAGTAGCCCCGCCTGCCCCTGGCCTGGGCCAGCCGCATCTCGTCGCGGGCGATCCGCATGAGGGACGGGTTGACCCGCAGGGTGCCGTCGCCCTCGTCGACGAACAGGTCGTACATTCTGTTGCCGACCAGCATGTGCTGCCACAGCGGGACCGGCCGGTGCTCGTCCACGATGACCGTCGTGTCGCCGCGTACCTCGCCCAGCCACTCGCCGAACTCCTCGGCGTTGCTGACCGTGGCCGACAGTGCCACCACCCGCACCGACTCGGGCAGGTGGATGATGACCTCTTCCCAGACCGCGCCGCGGAACCGGTCGGCCAGGTAGTGGACCTCGTCCATCACCACGTACGCCAGGCCGGTCAGCGTGTTCGAGCCCGCGTACAGCATGTTGCGCAGGACCTCGGTGGTCATGACCACGATCGGGGCCTCGCCGTTGACGCTGTTGTCGCCGGTCAGCAGGCCGACCTTACGCGCGCCGTACCGCCTTACCAGGTCGTTGTACTTCTGGTTGGACAACGCCTTGATCGGCGTCGTGTAGAAGCACTTGCGGCCCTGCTCCAGCGCCAGGTGGACGGCGAACTCCCCCACCACGGTCTTGCCCGACCCGGTCGGCGCGGCCACCAGCACGCCGTCCCCGGCCTCCAGCGCCTGACAGGCGTCGATCTGGAACTCGTCGAGCTCGAAGTCGTAAAGTTCGCGGAACGAGGCGAGAGCGGGTCCGGCTCCGGACTGCCCCTCACGGAAGGCGGCATAGCGTTCCGCTGGCGTACTCATACCGTCAACCCTACCGATAACGGGATTCCGGGCGTCCGTCATCGGTGATCATTTTACGCGGCCGCCTTTACGCCGTAGATCAGCCTCGTCGATCAGGGGCCAGGACCCGCAGCGCTCCCGGTTCGACGGCGCAGGTCAGCGGGGCCGGGCCGGCCCGCTCGCCGTCGGCGTACGCGACGACAGTGTCTGCGTCCAGGGCCTCGATCTCCACCCGCCGGGCCCGCCGCAGCGTCACGGCCGGATGCCCGGTGTGGCTGCCCCGGTAGACGCGGGGGAACGTGCGCAGGAACTCGCCCTTGGGCACGGCCCCGAGCACGAGCACGTCGAGCAGGCCGTCGTCGGGCCGGGCGTCCGGGCACACCCGCATCCCGGCGCCGTACGACCGGGTGTTGGCCACCGCCACCAGCATCGCCTCGCGCTCGGCGGCCTCCCCGTCGAGGGTGATCCGGAACGGGATCGGCGTGAAGGACCGCAGCTCGTGCACGAGCGCGACCAGGTACTTCGCCATTCCGGGCGGCCAGGTCATGCCGTTGGCCCGCTCGTTGACGCGGGAGTCGAACCCGCAGGCGAGGACGCCGGCGAACCACTCCCCGGTGCCCAGCCTGGCCGCGTCGACCACCCGGCAGTCGCCCGCGGTCACGATGTCCGCCGCGGCGAGCGGATCCTTACGCGGGATGCCGAGGGCGTCGGCGATGTCGTTGCCGGTCCCGGCGGGCACGATTCCGAGCGGCACGGCCGTCCCGGCCACGGCCTGCACGGCCAGGTGGACCAGGCCGTCGCCGCCGAAGGCGACGAGCGCGCGTGGCCCGGCGGCGACGGCCGCGCGGGCCCGGCCGAGGGCGTCCGCCGCCGAGATCCCCACGATCACCGAGACCGGGCGGCCGCCCGCCCGCAGCCGCCGGAGCACCGGGTCGAGCAGGCGCAGCGTACGGCCGCCGCGGGCGGCGGGGTTCACCAGGACGACGATCTCATCGGCCATACGCGGAACCTACCGCCGCCCACCAGGCGGCACCAGAGGGATGTTGTCTCAGTCCCTCACGTCGACCGAGCCCGCCGTGCCCTCGGCGGCGGACGGCCCGTCGAGCTCCTCCTCGATGGCCCGCGCGTGCGCCGCGTCGGCGGCGTCGCGCTTCTTGTCGTGGAAGTACATGAACGCCTCCGCGACGAAGAACAGAGCGACCATCGGGAGTGCCAGCGCCAGCATGGTGACGGGGTCCTGGCTCGGCGTCGCGACGGCCGCGAAGACGAACATCAGGAACACGACCATGCGGGTGTGCTTGGACACCGTCTTGAACCGGAGCACCCCGATGACGTTGAGGAACACGAGCAACAACGGCATCAGGAAGGACACGCCGAAGATGATCAGCATCGCGAGGGCGAAGCTAAGGTACTCGTTGATGCTCACCAGTGTCAGCGTGCCCTCGGGGGCGAAGCCGAGCAGCAGTGACAGGCCCTTGTCCATCGTGACGTAGGCGAGGGCCGAGCCGGCGGTGAACAGCGGTACGGAGAGCCCGAGGAACGCCATGGTGTAGCGGCGCTCGTTCTGGTACAGGCCCGGGGTCACGAACGCCCAGATCTGGTAGATCCAGAACACGGCCGAGACCACCACGCCGAAGATCACGGCGACCTTGAGGTTGACGAAGAACGAGTCGAAGACCCCGTTCACCACCAGCGTGCACTGGTCCTTGTTGATCTGGTGGGCCTGCGGCAGCCGGCAGTACGGCTGCTTGAGGAAGTTCCAGATGGGCTCGAAGTAGATGAACCCGACGGCGGTCCCGACGACCACCGCCAGAATGGCCTTGATCAGCCGGTTGCGCAGCTCGCGGATGTGCTCCATGAGCGTCATCCGCCCGTCCTCCGGCGTGACGGGAGTCGACCGTTTCAGCAGCGCCATCTAGCTCGTCCTGGGTTCATTGGGGGTGAGAGGCGGCGGGTGCCTAGCTGGAGCGCTGCTCGTTCTGCGAGCTCACCGGCTGCTGGCTCTCACGCAGCTTCCGGTTCTCCTCCTCCAGCGCACGCAGCCGCTCCTCGACGGACGGGGTGGCCGGCGGGATCTGCGCCGCCGGCGGAGCGACGGGCTCGGCCTGCGCCTTGACCGTCTGCCGCGCCTCGTCCTCCTCGCTCATCTTGCTGGTTTCCTTCTTGAACATGCGCAGCGACTGCCCCAGGGCCTTCGCGGTGTCCGGGAGCTTCTTGGCGCCGAAAAGAAGGATCAGAACCAGGAGGATCAGAATCCATTCCATGGGTCCGAGGTTGGGCATGTCATGTCCTTACCGCGAGGGCCGTGGGTACTACCCCCCGATCGTACGCGCACCGCACGCCAAAGTTCACCTGTCCTCGGGCTTCAAAATCACATCAATCGTGCGCAAAGTCCCCTATTCGGGCACTCCGAGCCGCCCCTTGGCCCGCTTGACCTCGGCATGCAGGTCCCGCGCCGCGGCGAGCACCCGGGCGGCGGGCCACGCGAGGACGGCGAGCCCGGCCACGGCCACCGCGGACAGGGCGAAGATCCATGTCATGCCGGTCCTTCTTCAGGTCAGACGGTCTCGTAGTTGGCCAGAGCCTGCTTGGCGGTGGCCGTGACCCGCTCGGCCAGGGACGCCGGGGACAGCACCCGGCCGCTGTCACCCAGCCGGAGCGCGAGCCGTACCAGCCAGGACTGGTCGCGGGCCCGCAGCGAGACGCGCAGACGGCCCTCGCCCAGCTCGGCGACCTCCTCGCAGGGGTAGTACTCCGCCACCCAGCGGCCCGCCGGGGTCAGCTCCAGCTCCACCAGCTCGTCGCTGTCCGACGGCCGGAACACGCCCTTGGCGACGTCCATCGGCTCGGCCTCGGCCGGCGGATCGGCCGGCACGTCGAGGACCTCGACCTCGATGATCCGGTCGAGGCGGAACATCCGCATCGCCTCGGCGCGGTAGCACCAGCCCTCCAGGTAGTGCCGCCCGTCCACGAGCACCACCCGCAGCGGGTCGACCTCCCTGGGGGTGATCTCGTCGCGCCCCGGAACGTAGTAGCGCAGCGACAGCCTGCGGCCCCTGCGGGCGGCGTCGGTGATGACGGCGTGGGCGTCCGGGGCCGCGCCGATCTCCACCTGGACCTGGCTGCTCACCGTGGCCGCGCCCTCGCCCGCCGCCTGCTCCAGCTTGGCGATGACGCGGCCGAGCACGTCGCGGCCCTGGAACTCGGGCAGCTCGTCGAGCATGCGCAGCGCGACGAGCAGCGCGCTCGCCTCGTCCACGCCGAGCTTGAGCGGCCGGGCGATCGCCTCGGCGTTGTCGATGAGGATCTCGCCGCCGTCCCACGAGACGTCGATCAGGTCGCCGGGCGTGTGCCCGGGCAGGCCGCACATCCAGACGAGCTGGAGATCGTCGATGAGCTGCTTTTCCGACAGGCCGAACAGCCGCGCCACCTCGGGCACCTGCGCGCCCGGATGCGACATCAGGTACGGCACGAGCGCCAGCAGCCGCGGCAGCCGGTCCGAGCTCACTGCAACGCCCCCTTCAGACGGCGGATCACGGCCTCGCGCGCGTCCGGCGGGTCCAGCACGACGGCGTCAGGGCCGAGGCTGGCCAGCCACCCGGCCAGCCGTTCCGGGTCGGCGAAGGTCACCTCGGCCTCGTCCCACTCTCCCGGCCCGGTACGCACGGCCTGGGCGGCGTGCCGGAGGCCGAGGCAGGTGCCCTTGCGCACGCGCACCAGCGCGACCCGCTCGTTCGGCAGCTCCTGGTAGCCCACCATGGCCCGCAGGTCCAGCCCCTCGGGCACGGTGAACGCCCCCGGCCGCCCGAGCGTGGACACGGCACCGGTGATCCGGCTCAGCCGGAAGACGCGGGCGGCGCCGCGGTCGCGGTCGTGCCCGACCAGATACCACCGGCCGCGCCTGCTGACGACCCCCCACGGCTCGACCGTCCGCCGCAGCACCGACTCGCTGCCGGCCGACCGGTAGCCGAAGGCGACCGCGCGCCGGTCCCGCACGGCCTCCCACAGGGCGGGGAACGCCGGGTCGCGGGTGTCGACCCGCAGTTCCAGGGGGCTTTCCGCGAGGTCGGCGTACACGCCGCCGGCCGTGAGCTTCAGCAGCGCCCCGCTGGCCGCCTCCGCGAGACTCGCCCGCTGCCACACCTGTGCCGCCAGGCCGATGACGGCGGCCTCGTCGGGCTCCAGCGTGATCTCGGGCAGCTCGTACGCCTCGCGCACGATCCGGTAGCCGGGGTCGTCCTCCCAGGGGTCCTTGTGGACCTCGATGGGGATGCCGATCTCGCGCAGCTCGTTCTTGTCGCGCTCGAACATGCGCTGGAAGGCCTCGTCGTTGTCCGGGTCGTACCCGGGGACGGCCTGCCGGATCTGCTCCGCGCTCAACGGCCGCCGCGTCGCGAGCAGGCAGATAACCAGGTTGAGCAGCCGCTCGGTCTTCCGCCGCGACATCCGGGCCTCCCTTCCCGTGGAGAACGCTACCCTTTTCGGCGTGATCAGATGGCGCAAGGGCGAGGTGGTGCGGGTCCGGCGCGAGTGGCCGGGGGCGGTGGAACTCGACGTCGCCGTCGCCGAGGGCGAGTGCCGGGCGCTCGCCTATCCCCCGCTGGTGGGACGCCCTGAAGTGGGCGACACCGTGCTGCTCAACACGACCGCCCTCGCCATGGGTCTCGGTACGGGAGGGTACGCCATGGTGGTGGCCGTCCCGGACCGTTTACCGCAAGATCCTTCCGGCCCCGGTCACCTGGTGAAAGCACGCTACACCCCGTTGCAGGCCACCGTGCTCGGCGCGGACGAGCAGGGGTCCCCGCACCACGAGGCGCTGCGGGAGGCCGACTCGGTCGGCGGGATGCCCGTGGTGGTCGCCGACCTGCACTCCGCCCTGCCCGCGATCCTGTGCGGTCTGTACGCGGACTCCCCGGGGATCGCGGACTCCCCGGGGATCAGGGTGGCGTACGTGATGCAGGACGGCGGTGCGCTGCCGGCCTGGTTCTCGATGTCCTGCGCGGCGCTGCGCGAGCGCGACTGGCTGTGCGGGGTGGTGACGACCGGCCAGTCCTTCGGCGGGGACGTCGAGGCGGTCACGCTCCACACCGGCCTGCTCGCCGCCCGCCACGTGCTCGGCGCCGACGTCGCCGTGGTCGCGCAGGGGCCGGGCAACCTCGGCACCGGCACCCGCTGGGGCTTCTCCGGCGTCGCCGCGGGCGAGGCCGTGAACGCCGCCGCCGTGCTGGCGGGGCGGCCGGTGGCCGCGCTGCGGGTCAGCGAGGGCGACCGCCGCGAGCGGCACGTCGGGGTGTCGCACCACTCGCTCACCGCGTACGGCCGGGTCGCGCTGGCCCCGGCCCAGGTCGTCGTGCCGGACCTGCCCGGCGCGTTCGGGGCGGCCGTGCGTGAGCAGGCCGCGGCCCTCGCCGACCGGCACGAGATCGTCACGGTGCCGGTGGACGGCCTGCACGAGGCGCTCAAGGCGTCACCGGTGCGGCTGTCCACCATGGGCCGCGGCCTGGATGAGGATCTGGCCTACTTCGTGACCTCCGCCGCCGCCGGGAGGCACGCGGCGTCACTGCTGTCGTAGAAATCCTTGAACGTGAACGCCTCCGGCCCCGGCCCCTGGGTCCGGAGGAGGTCCAGGCGCGCCATGGCCTCGTCGAGTGGCGGCAGGTGGCCCTCGGGCACCCACCACATCACCGTGTACGGCTCGGCGATCCGGTGGAACCACTCCCGGCGGCGCCGCATCACCTCCAGATGGGCGCTGCGGTAGATGAAGTTCCACAACGTGTCGCGGGACTCCCAGACCGAGAGGTTCACGACCAGCATCGGCCCGTAGTCGTGCTGGATCAGGTCCGTGGGCTCATCGCCCTCCTTCATGCGCCAGACGAAGCCGGGCGCGGCGTCCGACACCTGGTAGATCGGTCCCAGAGCGGCGAGGAAGTCCGCCAGCGCGGGGGAGTCGAGGGGTTCCCTGAGATGGGCGACGTTGAGCTGGGCGAGATGCATGCCCCGATTCTATGTCAATCTACGTTGTTTTTAGAAGGCCCGAAGGACACACAGCACTCCTCCGGTCTCGGGTCGAGCGCCGCGGTGACACCGTTCTCCCCGAGGCCGGCCAGCAGCCCCTCGCACAGCGCGAGGTTCATCGAGCACACGAGCAACGGATGACTGCCGGCCAGCGCATGGAAGGGGCAGTTGCGCAGCCGCACCCGTCCGTCCTCCTCGTACGGCTCGTAACCGCGCGCACGCAGCACCTCCAGGAGATCGGCGGAACCGGCATCGGACGCGGCAAGGCGCTCCCCCGCCCGACGGGCGGCCTCCTCGGCCTTCTCCTCGCCGCCCAGCAGGTCGACGGTCTCCGCCAGCACGAGCGCGAGCGTTTGGTAGTCGCGGGGCGGCAGGCTCACGGTCCGTTCCTCGCGCACCCGCCGGTAGACCTTGGCCGGGCGGCCGCCGCCGGGGCCGGTCCTGCCGCTGAGCCGCCGGAAGCCCGCCTCCAGCAGGCCCGCCTCCACCAGTTTGTCCAGGTGGTGGGCCGCCAGCGTGCGCTGGACGCCGGTCGCCTCGGCCGCCTCGTTGCGGCCCACGTCCCGCCCCTGCTCGGCCACGAACCGGTACAGCGCCCGCCGTACGGGATCGCCGAGCACGCTGATCGACTCCAGGTCGTCGCTCGTCACAGCCGGAGTCTAGGCCGCCCGGCCTGGACCATCGGACGGCCGGTCAAGGGCGCCGTTGACACCGTCGCGAGGCCCTGCTTTCATTAGGAAACCTTCCTAACTAAATCCCCCTCACGGAGGGCTCACCCCCCGCCCCGCCGCCTCCCCCGAACCAGCAGGCCGCGGGCGGAGAACGGAGCGACACACGTGAAAGACCCGCTGATCAGGCACGCTCCCCGGCGCGCGGCTCTGCTGCTCGTGGCCGCCGCCGCGGCCGTACTCCCCGCGGGCGCGGCGGGAGCCGCCGGCGGCCCGCCCTCCCCTGCCGCCCCCGCCGTGGAGATCCTGCAGGTCACGGCCAGGGCCGCACCGGCCGACCTCACGGACCCGAAGAAGAAGGAGATCGCGATGGAGCTCGTCTCCAGCGCGGAGAACTCCTCGCTCGACTGGAAGGCCCAGTACAAGTACATCGAGGACATCGACGACGGGCGCGGCTACACCGCCGGGATCATCGGCTTCTGCTCGGGCACCGGCGACATGCTCGACCTGGTCGAGCTCTACACCAAGCGCAAGCCCGGCAACGTGCTGGCCAGGTATCTGCCCGCGCTGCGGAAGGTGAACGGCACCGACTCCCACAAGGGGCTCGACCCGGACTTCCCCAGGGACTGGCGCGCCGCCGCCGCCGATCCCGCGTTCCAGCAGGCGCAGAACGACGAGCGCGACCGGGTCTACTTCAACCCCTCCGTGGCCCAGGCCAAGGCCGACGGGCTGCGCGCCCTCGGGCAGTTCGTCTACTACGACGCCATGGTGATGCACGGCCCCGGCACCGACCCGGTCAGCTTCGGCGGCATCCGAAAGACGGCGATGAAGAAGGCGAAGACCCCGGCGCAGGGCGGCGACGAGGTCGCCTACCTCAACGCGTTCCTCGACGCCCGCAAGGCGGCGATGAAGACCGAGGAGGCACACAGCGACACCAGCCGGGTCGACACCGCCCAGCGGGTGTTCCTCAGGAACGGCAACCTCGACCTCGACCCGCCGCTGCGCTGGAAGGTCTACGGCGACAGCTATCAGATCCTCGGCTGACGCCCCATGCGACACAGGCCCCTCCCCGCCGTCCGGCGAGAGGGGCCTGTGGTCGTAGGCGGCTGTCAGGCCGCGCCGAGGACGTCCACGACGAAGACGAGCGTGTCGGTGCCCTTGATGCCGCCCTGCGCGTTGCCCTCCTTGCCGTAGCCGAGGTCCGGCGGGATCGTCAGCAGGACGCGGCTGCCGACCGGAACGCCGGTCAGGCCCTGCGCCCAGCCCTTGACGACCTGGTCGAGGGCGAACGTCGCGGGCTGGCCGCGCTCCCAGCTGGAGTCGAACTGCTTGTCGGTGCCCCAGATCTTGCCGACGTAGTGGGCGAGGACCGTCTGACCGGCCTTCACCTCCGGGCCGCCACCCTTGATCACGGTCTTGACGACCAGCTTCTTGGGCGCCTTCTCGCTGGTCTTGGTGGTCAGCGCCGGGGCCTTCTCACCGCCGGGGTTCTCGACCTTCACGCCGTTCACGCCGGGGTCGACGGCGGTGCCCTCGACGGACTTCAGCGTGGCCGACACCACGTCGATGACCAGCACCTGGGACGTGGTGTTGAAGTCCTGGCCCTGCTGCTTGGCCTGGTCGAGCTGCTCCGCGCTCAGGCTGTCCTTGGCGACCACCGCCATCACCCGTCCGCCCGGCTTGGCGCCGACCAGTGCCTCGTGCAGCGCCTTGGGCAGCTGCGGGCTGACCGAGACGAACTCCGACTTGCCCTGGTCGTAGTCGGAGCCGGCCGCCTTGTTCTCCTTGCCGTCCCAGTTGTAGACGGTGACGTTGGCGGTGAGGACGTCGCCGTCCTTGGCCGGGGTGCCCTGGCCCTCGATGACCTTGACGGAGGCGGACGTGAGCGAGGGCTTGCCCGCCGGGAAGGTCAGGGTGGGCTTCTTGCCGGCCTCTCCCGTCACCTTGATGGCCGAGGCGGCGGCCTGGCCACTGGAGGTGGGGCTCGCGCTGGACGCGCTCTTCTGCGCGGTTCCGCAGGCGGCGGCGAGCAACAGGGGTAGGGCGGCGACAAGTGCCGTACGACGGCGCATATGGGAATCCTCAAACAGACAGCGGGTCCGGGCCAGGCTACCCGAACCCGCCGTCAGAGCGGTGTAAGAGATCACATGCCCGCGATGAGCTTGTCGACCCTCTCGTCCACGCTGCGGAACGGATCCTTGCACAGCACCGTCCGCTGGGCCTGATCGTTGAGCTTCAGGTGGACCCAGTCGACGGTGAAGTCGCGCCGCTTCTCCTGGGCCTTGCGGATGAACTCCCCGCGCAGCTTCGCCCGCGTGGTCTGCGGCGGAACCGACTTGGCCTCGAAGATGCGGACGTCGTCGGCCACCCTTTCGACGGCCCCCCGCTTCTGCAGAAGGTAGAACAGACCGCGCTTGCGGTGGACGTCGTGGTAGGCCAGATCGAGCTGCGCGACGCGCGGCGACGACAGCGGCAGGTCGTACTTCTGTCTGTAACGTTCAATCATCTGGTACTTGGTGACCCAGTCGATCTCCCGCGAGACGAGGTCGAGGTCGCCCGTCTCGACCGCCCGGAGCGTGCGCTCCCACAGCTCCAGCACCCGCTTGGCGGTGGCGTCCCCGCCGCGCCGGTCGACGAAGTCCTGCGCCTTGGTCAGGTACTCCTGCTGGATCTCCAGGGACGAGGCCTCGCGGCCGTTGGCCAGGCGCACCCTGCGCCGGCCCGTCATGTCGTGGGACACCTCCCGGATCGCCCTGATGGGGTTCTCCAGGGACAGGTCACGCATCACCACACCGGCCTCGATCATGCGCAGCACCAGGTCGGTCGCGCCGACCTTGAGCAGCATCGTGGTCTCGCTCATGTTCGAGTCGCCCACGATGACGTGCAGCCGGCGGAACCGCTCGGCGTCCGCGTGCGGCTCGTCACGGGTGTTGATGATCGGCCGGGACCGGGTGGTCGCCGAGGAGACGCCCTCCCAGATGTGCTCGGCCCGCTGGGAGACGCAGTAGACGGCTCCGCGCGGGGTCTGCAGCACCTTGCCCGCGCCGCAGATGATCTGCCGCGTCACCAGGTAAGGGATCAGGACGTCGGCCAGCCGCCCGAACTCCCCGTGCCGGCCCACGAGGTAGTTCTCGTGGCAGCCGTAGGAGTTGCCGGCCGAGTCGGTGTTGTTCTTGAACAGGTAGATGTCTCCCGCGATGCCCTCCTCGCGGAGCCGCTTCTCGGCGTCCACGAGGAGGCCCTCCAGGATCCGCTCCCCCGCCTTGTCGTGGGTGACCAGCTCCACGACGTTGTCGCACTCAGGGGTGGCGTACTCGGGATGGCTGCCCACGTCCAGGTAGAGACGTGCGCCGTTGCGCAGGAAGACGTTGCTCGATCGGCCCCAGGACACCACTCGCCGGAACAGGTACCGCGCCACCTCGTCCGGCGACAGCCTCCGCTGCCCGCGGAACGTGCAGGTGACGCCGTACTCGTTCTCCAGCCCGAATATGCGTCGATCCATCACCTCACACTATTCCCATAAACCGGCGGCCGAACAGTGATCGGGCGGTGGAATGCGGAGAAGGAGCGGTCAGGCGACGTAAATCTCCGTCACCTTGACGATCTGCCCGCCCCGGACGGTGATGAGCGCCCGCAGGTCGCCCGCGTCGGCCCGCAGGACCAGCTTGTCCCGGGAGCAGCGCTGGGTGCCGAGGTACTGGCCGTCGATGGTCTGGTCCTTGCCGTCGCAGCCGAGCGCGCTGAAGAACACCACGTTCTTCGCGATGGGCGCGGCGAAGGCCGTCACGTCGCCCTCGGGCGGCCCCTCGAAGTGGCCGCTGGTGCTGCCGCCGTACTCCCTGACGAACTTCACGGGCCGGTATTCCGCCACGTTCTCGTCGTGCATGGCGACCAGCTGACCGCGTACGACACCGTCGCTGCTGGGGCTGAGCCCCTTGGTGAAGTCGTGCCCGGGGTCCGACTGGAGGGTCCCGCCGAAGGGGGCCGGCGTCTTGTCCGTGATCGGCGGCCCGGCCTTGCCCGGCTTCCGCGTCGGCGCGGTCGTGCCCGAGTCGGTGGGCGTCTCCGCCGCCGGCGTGCCGGATGCCGCCGGGTCGGCGGACGGCTCCGCGGGCGACGGCGACGGCGACGCCGTCACGGTCACCGTCACCGTGGGCGAGGCCGAGGTGCCGGAGGATCCGGAACAGGCGGTCAGCGACAGGAGGGCGACGGCGACGGCCGGAACGCCCGCTCGCCGAAAGAGATCAAAAGTCGTCATAACCGGATGAGACTAGCGAAATCGGAGTTAGGTTGAGCCGAAACGCCTGAGCCGGTCATGGCTGCCGGTCATGGCTGCCGGTCATGGCACGACCACCCCTCCGGATGCGGTGACGGGCACCGCGCCGCGACAGGGCGGACACAGCGGACGCGGTGGACACGGTGGACACGGCGGACACGGCGGACACGGCGGCGCCGCGCCCCCTTCCGAGGGGCGCGGCGCGGCGGCCGTACGAACGGGACGACGGGCTACTCGCCGGAGCCCGTGTCGATGTCGCCGTCGGGGGCGATCGGCGGGGCGGTGTCGGGAGCCTGCTCGGCCCCGGTCTGCTCGGCCCCGGTCTGCTCAGTGGGGGCCTGTTCGGCGGCGGGCTGCTGCCCGCCCTCCCGGCCCTCCTTGGCGGCCTCCAGGAGCTTCTCCAGGCGGGGCCCGGTCAGGCGCAGGAACTTGCGGTGCTCCCTGCCCCGGTCGAGGACGGCGACCTCGATCTGGGTCGCCGGGGGACGCTCCCCTCCCGGCTCGGTCAGGGCGGTCAACGCGGCGTCGAGGGCCTGCGGCAGCGGAAGCCCGTCGCTGTAGCGCTCCTTCAGGCGTCCTCCGACCGCCTCGGCCTGGCCGCCGATCACGGCCATGCCCTGCTCGTCGAAGACGGAGCCGTCGAAGGTGATCCGGTAGATCTGGTCGTCCTCAGGGGCGTCGCCGACCTCCGCGACGACGATCTCCACCTCGAACGACTTGATCGACTCGGTGAAGATCATGCCGAGGTGCTGGGCGTACAGGTTCGCCAGGCCGCGGCCGGTGACGTCGTTGCGGTTGAACGTGTAGCCGTTGATGTCCGCGTAGCGGATGCCCGCCAGGCGGAGCGACTCGAACTCGTTGTACCGCCCCACCGCGGCGAAACCGATGCGGTCGTAGATCTCGCTGATCTTGTGCAGCGCCTTGGACGGGTTGGGCGCCACGAACAGGATGCCGTCGGCGTACTGCATCACGACCACGCTGCGACCGCGAGCGATGCCCTTGCGGGCATACTCCGCCCTGTCCCGCATGATCTGCTCGGGCGAGGCATATCCTCCGAAGGGGATGGACACCGGGGGTGATCCTCTCTTGGGTTAGCGCAGCGGCGCGGTCGGGCCTTCGGGGGCGGTCATCCGCCTCTCCAGCATTGACTCCACGAACTCGGCGACCTCCTCGTCCGGAAGGCGGCGGAAGCCGTCCGCGGTGATGACGGCCACGACCGGCCAGATCTTCCGCATCACGTCGGGGCCGCCGGTCGCCGAGTCGTCGTCGGCGGCGTCGTACAGGGCGTGCAGGCAGGTCAGGACGGTGTCCTGCGGGCTCGAGTTCTCCCGGTAGAGCTTCTTGAGCGAGCCCCGGGCGAAGATCGAGCCCGAGCCGATCGAGTGGAACTCCTTCTGCTCGTACGGCCCGCCGCCCACGTCGTAGCTGAAGATGCGCCCGACGTCGCGGGCCGGGTCGTAGGCCGCGAACAGCGGCACGACCACGAGGCCCTGCATGGCCATGGGCAGGTTGCCGCGGATCATGGTGGCGAGGCGGTGCGCCTTGCCCTCGGTCGACAGCGAGCGGCCTTCGGTCTTCTCGTAGTGCTCCAGCTCGACCCGGTAGAGCCGGGCCAACTCCAGGCCGGTGCTCGCGGTGCCCGCGATGCCCATGCAGGAGTAGTCGTCGGTGCGGAACACCTTCTCGATGTCGCGCTGCGAGATTATGTTCCCGGAGGTCGCACGCCTGTCGCCCGCCATCACCACGCCGCCGGCGCAGGTCGCCGCGACGATGGTGGTCGCGTGCGGGATCTCGTCGCCCACCGGCGCCGCCAGCGTCTCACCGCGGGCGGGCAGCAGGTTCGGCGCGTGCACGCCGAGGAACTCCGAGAACGACGACGATCCCGTATATGTGAAGAGGCTGTTCATCCAGGCTGGCTGAGATGCCACGCGACTCCCTCCAAGCGTGCGTTGTTACGCCCGACCATACTCAGGTCTCAGCGCTGGTTGCACTCTTCCCGATCAGCTCAGCGCGAACCAGACATCCCTCAAGAGGCCGGGCACGCGTCCCTTACTCGTTCACCAAACCGTTTCTTTACGTGTTGGTAATCGCGTGCGAGGGTCGATTTGTCCGTACGTCAGGACTTACGGAGAGGTCGGCCATGAGACCTGCGCTCGCGATGACGGCGGCGGCCCTGCTGGCCCTGCCGGCCCTGGGGGCCTGCGGCACCGGCGGCGGATCCGGCGGCGGCGCCGTCACCCTCACGATCACGGCCAACGCCATCTCGGGCGGCAAGAACGCCGAGACCGCCGACTGGACGGCAAAGTGGGTCATCCCCCGGTTCGAGGCCGCCCAGAAGGCCAAGGGCCGCGACGTCCGCGTGGTGTTCCAGCCGAGCGGCGTGGACGACGAGCAGTACAAGACGAAGGTCGCCCTCGACCTCAAGTCTCGGGCGGGCGCCGACGTCATCGACCTCGACGGCATCTGGGTGGGCGAGTTCGCCCAGGCCGGGTACATCAAGCCGCTCGCCGAGGTGGCCGGTCCCGAGGCGGACTCGTGGGAGGGCTGGAGCCGGATCCCGCAGGCCGTGCAGGGCCTCGGCACGTTCGAGGGCAGGAGGTACGGCCTGCCCCAGGGCACCGACGGGCGGGTGCTGTTCTACAACAGGGACCTGTTCCGCAAGGCCGGCCTGCCGGACCGCTGGCAGCCGCGGAGCTGGCAGGAGATCCTCGACGCCGCGGCGGCCCTCAAGAGGGCCGGCGTCCCGGTCCCGATCCAGATCGACGCCGGCACCGCCATGGGCGAGGCGACGACCATGCAGGGCGCGCTGCCGCTGCTGGCGGGCGCGGGGGCGCAGATCTACGCGGACGGCAAGTGGACCGGCGCCTCCCGGGCGCTCAGGGACGTGCTGGGCTTCTACCGGCAGGTCTACTCCGGCGGCCTCGGCGACCCCAGGCTCCAGCAGGAGGCGCGGGGGCGGGACAAGTCGTTCGCCCAGTTCGCCGAGGGCAAGATCGCGATCCTGGCGGAGGGCGACTACTTCTGGCGGTCGGTGATCGAGCCGAAGGCCGGGGTCGCCCCGATGAAGGACCGCGACTCCGTCGTCGGCTACGCCCTGATCCCCGCCCAGCGCCCCGGCGCGGGCATCCGCGGCCAGGACTTCGTCAGCATGTCCGGCGGCGCCGTACGCGTGCTCAACCCCAACTCCAAGAACCCGAAGCTGGCCTGGGAGCTGCTGTCGTTCATGCACTCGGCCGAGGCCACCACATCGCAGCTCGCCGGGGCCGCCAGGATCACGGCGCGCAAGGACGTGAAC
Organism: Microbispora sp. NPDC046933; assembly: GCF_040644635.1. NCBI lineage: Bacteria > Bacillati > Actinomycetota > Actinomycetes > Streptosporangiales > Streptosporangiaceae > Microbispora > Microbispora sp. NPDC046933. The sequence continues at coordinate 36,079 of NZ_JBEYWW010000048.1, forward strand.
GACAAGGTTCTGGGGGCCGACCCGATGCTGAAGTTCGTCTCCGACCAGGTGCTGCCCCTCACGGCGTACCGGCCGCCGCTGGCCGTCTACCCGCAGGTGTCGGTCGCCCTGCAGGAGGCCACGGCCGCGGTCGTGTCGGGCACGAGCGTGGACGAGGCCGCCGCCGCCTACCAGCGCGAGGTCGAGTCCCTCGTCGGCGGCCCCGCCCATGTCGCGAGCTGAGCCCGGCACGCTGGGCCGCCGCCCCGCCGTCGCCTTCGTGCTGCCGGCGCTGGTGCTGATCGGGGTGTTCCTGGTCTTCCCGGCGCTGTGGACCGTCTATCTGGGCCTCACGGACTACCGGCTCACGGGCCTGGCGGCGGCCGATCCTCAGGTGGTCGGAGCGGCCAACTACGCCGAGGCGCTGGGCGACGAGCGGTTCCGCACGTCGCTGTGGCTCACCGTGCAGTTCGTGCTCGGCTCGGCCGTGCTCGGGCAGGCGGTGCTGGGCTTCGCGATCGCGTGGGCGCTGCGTGACCGGCGGGGGCCGCTGAAGAGCGTCACCGAGGGGCTGGTGCTGCTCGCGTGGATCCTGCCGTCGTCGGTCGTCGCGTTCCTGTGGATCGCGCTGCTCGACCGCGACGGCGGGACGCTGAACGCGATCCTGCACACGCCCGGCTTCGCCTGGCTGCTCGACCACCCCATGGCGTCGATCATCGTGTTCAACGTCTGGCGGGGCACGGCGTTCTCGATGATGCTGTACGGCGCCGCGCTGGAGAACGTGCCGCCGTCGCACCTGGAGACCGCCCGGCTCGCCGGCGCGTCGACGTTCCAGCAGCTCAGGGACGTGGTCTTCCCGCACATCAAGGGGCACGTCCTGACGAACCTGCTGCTGATCACGCTCTGGACGTTCAACGACTTCACGGCCTTCCAGCTCACCGCGGGAGGCCCGGAGGGGCGGTCGGAGATCCTGCCCGTCTACATCTACAACGTCGCGATGAGCGGTGGCAGGCTCGGTTTCGGCGCGGCGGTCTCGTTCCTCGTCCTCGTGGTGAACCTGGTCCTGGCGTTCGCCTACCTGCGCCTCCTGCGATCGAGGGGGGAGGTGAGGCCGTGATGACGCCGCTGCGCCACGTGCTCGGCACCATCGGGCGGGCCACGTTCCTGGCCCTGGTGCTGGGGTTCTTCGCGCTGCCGCTGCTCTGGCTGGCCTCGGCGCCGTTCGACGCCCACCCGTCGATCACGGCCTCGGTGCCGGAGTTCACGCTGGCGAACTTCCGGGCGCTGCTGGACAACCCGTACGCGCTGGGCTCGCTGCGCAACTCGCTGATCCAGGCGTGCGGCAGCGCGGCCCTGGTCGTGACGCTGGCCGCGCTGGCGGCGTACGCGCTGTCGCGGGCGCGGGTGCCCGGCCGCGACGCGCTGCTCTACGTGCTGCTGCTCCTGTCGTCGGTGGTGACGGGGACGGCGGCGATGGTGCCGCTGTTCGAGCTGGCGACCCGGCTGAACCTGATCGACACCCACCTCGGCGTCGTGCTCACGCTGTCGGGCGGCCTGCTGCCCGCCGCGATCTTCATCCTGAAGGACTTCATGGACGCCACGCCCACGTCCTATGAAGAGTCGGCGCGGGTGTTCGGCGCGTCATCGGGGCAGGTGCTGCGGCACGTCGTGATCCCGCTGGTGCGGCCCGGCCTGGCGACGATCGCGGTGTGGGCGGTCGCCAACGTATGGGGCGGCTTCCTGCAGCCGTTCATCCTGCTGCGCGACCCGGACAAGGCCCCGGGCGCGGTCATCCTCTACACGCTCTACACCGAGGGGGGCGCGCCGCGCCTCGACGTGATCTCGGCGTTCTCGCTGCTCTACTCGCTGCCGGTGGTGGTGATGTACGTGTTCGTCAGCCGGAGGTACGGCTTCCGCTTCCACGGGGGGATCAAGCGGTGATCGCGTTGCGCGGCCTGACCAAGGAGTTCCCCGGCGGGGTGCGGGCGGTCGACTCGCTCGACCTGGAGATCGGCGACGGCGAGTTCTTCGCGCTGCTCGGCCCGTCGGGCTGCGGCAAGACGACGCTGCTGCGGACGATCGCCGGCCTGGAGACCCCCACCTCGGGGCGGATCGAGATCGGCGGCGTGGACGTGACCGGGACGCCTCCGGGACGGCGGGACGTCGCGATGGTCTTCCAGGACTACGCACTCTTCCCGCACATGGACGTGACCGCCAACATCGCCTACCCGCTGCGGATCAGGAAGATCCCGCGGGCCGAACGCGAGGCGAAGGCCGCCGAGACGGCGTCCCGGCTCAGCCTGTCGGAGCTGCTGGACCGCAGGCCCGGACAGCTGTCCGGCGGGCAGCAGCAGCGGGTGGCGCTCGCCCGGGCGGTCGCCTGCCACCCGAAGGCGTTCCTGTTCGACGAGCCGCTGTCGAACCTGGACGCGCGGCTGCGCCTGGAGGCCCGCACGTTCCTCAAACGCCTGCAACGCGAGCTGGCGGTGACCACGGTGTTCGTCACGCACGACCAGAGCGAGGCGCTCGCGCTGGCCGACCGCATCGCGGTCATGTCGGCCGGGCGGATCACGCAGCTCGGCACGCCGTCCGAGGTATTCCGCCGCCCGGCCACGCCGTTCGTGGCCTCCTTCATCGGGTCCACGCCGATGAACCTGCTGCCGGGCGTCGCCGAGGGCGGCGTGCTGCGGGTGGCCGGGGCCGAGTTCCCCCTGCCGGACGGCGCGCGCCTGCTGAACGGCTTCCGCGACGGCGAGGTCCTGTACGGCCTGCGTCCCGAGTACGCCGACCTGACCACCCGGGCGCCCGGGGAGAAGGGGGCGTTCCGGGGGAAGGTGGCGGTGGTGGAGAACCTCGGCACGGCCCATCTCGTCACGCTGGAGTGCGCGGACCACCTGTTGCAGGTGGTGGTCCCCGAGGGCGCCGATCCCCCGCCGGGGACGGCCGCCTGGGCGGTGCCCCGTCCCGGCCGGGCGCTGCTCTACCGCGACGACGCCCTGGTGGGTGGCGCGTGACGACCAGGGCCGCGATCAGCGGGACGTGGACGCTTGACGACCGGCTGGCCGGGCCGGTGGCGGAGGTGCCGGTGGAGGTGCGGCCCGGCACGGCCGCCCTCACGGTGCGCCTGTCCTACGACCGGTCGGCCGGCGTGCTCGACCTCGGCTGCGCCGGGCCTTCCGGGTTTCGCGGCTGGTCGGGCGGCGCGCGCTCCGAGTACACCATCGCCCCCTCCTGGGCCACGCCCGGCTACCTGCCCGGTGAGATCGAGCCGGGGGTGTGGCGGGTGCTGGTGGGACTGCACCGGGTGCCCCTCGGCGGCCTGCCGTACGAGATCCGGGTGATCAGGCACGTGCGGCCGCCCGCCCGGCCGCGCCGGCGCCGCACCCGCTTCTCCCGCGTGCCGGGACCCGTCCCGCCCGAGCCCGCCGCCGTACGGCGCCGCCTGCCGTCGCCGCCCGGATACCGCTGGCTCGCCGGGGACCTGCACGCGCACACCGACCACTCGGACGGCACGCTGAGCGTCTACGAACTGGCCTGCGTGGCGGCCGCGGCCGGGCTGGACTTCCTCGCGGTGACCGACCACAACACCGTCAGCCACCACGCGGAGCTCGCGGCGGCCGCGGCGCTGGCCGGTCTCGTGCTCGTGCCGGGGCAGGAGGTGACCACCGACCTCGGGCACGCCGGCGCGCTCGGGGACGTCGGCTGGATCGACTTCCGGCGGCCCCCCGACGAGTGGGCGAAGGCCGTACGGGACCGGGGCGGGGTGCTGTCGGTCAACCACCCGGTGGCGGCCGACTGCGCCTGGCGGCACCCGATGACCGACCGGCCGCGGGTCGTCGAGCTGTGGCACTGGAGCTGGCAGGACCGCAGCTGGGGCGCGCCGCTGGCCTGGTCGCAGGCGTGGACGCACGGTTTGATCGGCGACCCAACCGGCGACCTCGTGGTCGTGGGCGGCGGCGACTACCACCGGCCCGAGGAGGGCCACCCGCCCGGCGCGCCGACGACGTGGGTGCTCGCCGAGGGCGACGGCCGCGGCCCCGAGGCGGCCGGGGCGATCATACGGGCCGTGGCGGAGGGGCGGACGGCGGTGTCGGCCTCCCCCGGCGCCCCGCTGCTGCTGCGGCTGGAGGACGAGTTCCTCGCCGTGGACGCCGACGGGCTGGTGCTGTGGGGCCCGCAGACCCGGCGGGTGATCCGTGGGGACCTCGCCCTCCTGCCGGCCCGGCCCGGGGTGCACCGGCTGGAGACGCCGGCCAACGAGGTGATGGCCGTCTGCACCTGACGGGGTTGCGCTCCACCACCGATGGGGAGGTGCAGGGCAGGTCGCCGAGCGGAGGAGGGTGAGGACGTGGAGACGGTGAAGGTGGGGATCGCCGGGCTGGGCGTGGTCGCGCAGGTCGTCTACCTGCCCCTGCTGGCGCGGCGGCGCGACCTGTTCCGGGTCGCGGCCGTGTGCGACCTCGACCGCGGGCACGCGGAGACGGTCGGCCGGGAGGCGGGCGTCCCGGCGTACGACGACCCGCTGGCGATGCTGGACAGGGGCGGGTTCGACGCGCTGATCGTGCTCACGCCGGGGTCCCACGGGCCGCTGGTGCGGGCCGCCCTCGAACGCGGCCTGTGGGTGCTGTGCGAGAAGCCCCTCGCCTACAGCCGGGCCGAGCTGAGCGGCTTTTCCGGCGAACGGCTGATGGCCGGCTACATGAAGCAGTACGACCCGGCCTCCCAGCGGCTGCTGGAGGCGCTGCACGAGGCCGGCGGGCCGGAGGTCGTCCGCCACCTGGACGCCACCGTGCTCCACCCGTCGGAGGAGTCGCAGCTGCTGTTCGCCCGGGCGCGCACCGGACATCCCGCGCCCGAGCGGCTGGCCCCGTACGCGGAGGCCGACGAGCGGGCGCTCACCGCCGCGCTCGGCACGTCGTCGGAGCGGCTGCGGCGGCTGTACGCGGAGGTCCTGCTGAGCAGCCTCTGCCACGAGCTGTCGCTGATGCGGCTGTTCACCGGGTCTCCCGACACGGTGGACCACGTGGCCGTGTGGCCGGTGGAGGCGTTCCCCCCGTCCCTGGAGGTCAGCGGGACGCTCGGAGGCGAGTGCTCCGGCAGGTACGGCATCCGCTGGCACTACCTCCCGAGCTACCCGGCCTACCACCAGGTCATGACGCTGCACCACGAGCACGGCACGCTGGAGCTGCGCTTCCCCTCCCCTTATCTGCTGAACGCGCCCACCCGGCTGACGGTCACCTGCCGGGTCGGCACCACCGAGCGGACGGTCGTCAACGAGGACGTCGCCGAGGCGTTCGAGCGCCAGCTGCGCGCCTTCCACCGCTTCGTCACGCAGGAGGAACCGCCGCTCACCGGACTCGGCGGGGCCCTGGAGGATATCGTCACGGCGCAGCGGATCGTGCACCGGTACGCGCGGTGGGCGGGCATCCCCATCGGCGGGGAGTGCGCCCAGGAGGTCACCGGCGCCCCGCGGGAGGCAACCGCCGGGGCCGACAGCAGCTACGCCGAGGAGGGCGGGAGTGGAGCCAGCGGTCACGCCGAGGAGAGCCTCAGCAGATAGCGACAGGATCGTGGTGGTCCCGCACACGCACTGGGACCGCGAGTGGTACCTGCCCTTCCAGCGGTTCCGGGTCGGGCTGGTGCGGGTGCTCGACGAGGTCCTGGACGCCATGGCCGCCGACCCCGCCTACCGGTTCACGATGGACGGCCAGCTCGCGGCGATCGAGGACTACCTGGAGATCCGGCCCGCGCGGCGCGGCGACGTCGCCCGCTTCGTCGCCGAGGGACGGCTGGCCGTCGGGCCCTGGCTGATCCTCGCCGACGAGTTCCTGTGCTCGGGCGAGACCCTGCTGCGCAACCTGGAGTACGGCATGCGGGGCGCCGCCGCGCTGGGCGGCGCCATGCCCGTCGGCTACCTGCCCGACCAGTTCGGCCACTGCGCCCAGATGCCGCAGATGCTGGCGCTGGCCGGGCTGCGCCTGGCGTGCCTGTGGCGCGGCGTGCCGGCGCACGTGGACCGCGACGCCTTCGACTGGACCGGCGCCGACGGCACCACCATCAGGACCAGATATCTGCCCGGAGGGTACGGCAACGCCTTCGGCCTGTTCACCGGCCCGGCCGAGGGGATGCCCGACCGGGTGACGGCCTTCGTCTCCACGGCGGAGGGCTGGGCGGCGGGCGAGACGCTACTGGCGATGTACGGCGCGGACCACTCGGCGCCGACCCGCGAGATCACCGCGTCGGGGCTCCGCGTCGCCACCCTCGCCGAGGCCCTGACCGGCGATCCGGCGGATGGAGAGGTGGCGCGGGTGGCGGGCGAGCTGCGCTCGCACGCGCGGGCCAACATCCTGCCCGGTGTGATCTCGGCCCGGGTGCCGCTGAAGCAGGCCATGGCGCGGGCCGAGCGGGTCCTCATCCGCTACGCGGAACCGCTGTCGGCGCTGTGGCTCGCCGACCGTTCCGCCTGCGAACGCCTGATCGACATGGCCTGGCGGTCGGTCATCGCCTGCAGCGGGCACGACTCCGTCACAGGGTGCGGCTCCGACGAGACCGCCCAGCAGGTGGCCGCCAGGATCGCCGAGGCCGGGCAGACGGCCCAGGCGGTCGTGGACCTGGTCGCGGCGTCCCTCGCCGAGGCCGCGCCGAGGGGCGCGCTCGCGGTCGTCAACCCGTCCCCGTTCGAGCGGACCGGCCTGGTGCTCGCCGACCTGCCGGAGGACCGCGCGTCCCTGGCGGACGCCTCGGGCCGGCCTGTCCCCGTGCAGCGGCTCGAACACGCTCCCACGCTGCTCGACGAGACCGTCATGGACGACCTCACCCGGCTCCTCGGGCGCGTCCACGAGCGGGAACTGTACGGCCACGAGATCGTCTCCTGGCACGCCGGGGACGGCGTGTTCACCATCACCGTCAGCCGGCACGCCTCCGGCGCGTACGCCTACGAGGACCTGCGCCGGGCCGTCCTGGAGGCCGGTCCCGGGCCGTGGGTGGTCCGCACGCTGGCCGAGCCCGTGGTCACCGTGGCCGCGCTGGTCACCGTGCCGCCGCTCGGCCGTGCCGTCCTCACCCCCCGTCCGCCCGCGCCCGGCCGGCCCGCCCCCGTCACGGGCGCTCTGAGAAGCGACCCGTACGGGTTCGAGCCGGTGCTGGACAACGGGCTGCTGCGGGTGCGCGTGGCCGGCGACGGGACGCTCTCGCTGCGCGGCGCGGACGGCGTCGAGGTCCACGGTGTCGGGCGGATCGTCCACGGCGGGGACGCCGGGGACACCTACAACCACGCGCCCCCGCCGGACGACCGGCTCCTCGACCGGCCCTCCCGGGTCCTCGTCGAGGAGATCTGCTCGGGCCCGCTGACCGGCGCGTACGAGATCACGCGGGTGTACGACTGGCCAACCGGCCTCGGCGACGGCGACGGCGAGACCGTGCCGACGGCCGTCACGACCCGGGTGGAGCTCAGGGCGGGCGAGCCGTTCGCGCGGTGCGAGATCACCATGGACGTGCGCTGCCGCGACCACCGCGTCCGCTGGCACGCGCCGCTGCCCCGCCCGGCGGCGGAGTCGTACGCCGAAGGGCAGTTCGCCGTGGTGCGGCGCGGTCTCACCGCCGAGGGCGGGGGCGGCGAGCGGCCGATCCCGACCTTTCCCGCCGAGTCCTTCGCCGCCGCCGGCGGCCTGGCCGTGCTGCTCGACCACGTCACCGAATACGAGATCGGCGGGGACGGGACCGAGATGGCGCTGACGCTGGTGCGGTCCGTCGGCTACCTGTCCAGGAACCGCAACCCCTACCGCGACGAGCCCGCCGGGCCCGAGGTGCCCACCCCGGCCGCCCAGTGCCAGGGGCCGCTGACCGTGCGCTTCGCCGTCCTGCCGTACGCGGGCGAGTGGCACGAGGCCGGGCTGCCCCGGCTGGCGGAGGAGTTCCGCCACGACCTGCTCGCCGTGCCGGGCACCGGCGCCGCCGGGACGGACGGCCCGGGCGGAGAGGGCCGCCTCGCGATCGGCGGGGACGGCGTCATGATGACCGCTCTGCGCGAGCGGGACGGACGGCTGGAGGTCCGCCTGGTGGCCGAGCATCCCACGGCCACCGAGGCGGTCGTCCGGGGAGATTTCACCGCGGCCTGGACGGCCGGCGTGCCGGGCTCTCCCCTGAGCCCTCTGGAGGTGTCCCGCGACGAGGTGGTCCCCAACGATGGTGCGGACGGGCTTGGGCCCGCGGCGTCACGGCGGACGGTGCGCGTCCCGCTGAGGCCCTTCGAGATCGCGACCATTCATCTCGGCACAGCCTGACCGAGCTTGTGGCGTTGCCACCCACGTCCCGGCATGACGGGCGTCACGGGCACACCCGCGGAACGGATGGCATCGGCGCCGAGGCCGCCGGCGCCGGCCGGCCCGATTCAGACCCGCCCGATTCAGACCCGCCCGATGCAGACCCGCCCGATGCGCCGGTCACCGCGATGCGTTCGACGGGAGCTTTCCGGGCCGGGCGGCGGCCCTGCCGGCGGGTGGTCCCCCCGGCACGGCCGCCACCGGCCCGGACGCCTCCCTCCGGGGCTACTGCCCGCCCTTCTGCACGTAGGAACGGACGAACTCCTCCGCGTTCTCCTCGAGGACCTCGTCGATCTCGTCCAGGATCGCGTCCACGTCGTCGGTGAGCTTCTCGTGGCGCTCCTGGACGTCCGGGGACGCCTGCGCCTCGACCTCTTCGACTTCGTGCTCCTGGCGCCCGGTCTGCTTCTGGCCGCCGGTCTCCTTGGTCGCCATCCCTGACACCTCCGCTGCTCGGGGGGACGCCTCTCCCCATATCTTCCCCGAACCGACCGACAATGCGCGCGAAAGAGCGCGCGATCTTCGGCCGGCCACTGTGGCCAGACAACCCGGTGAGCGCCGGGAAGGCAAACGCGCGGGATCCGGCCCGGCGGCGGGCACGCCCGCCCACCGGAACCGCCTTCTTTAGACCGGATCGTTATGGACGTCACACGCCCCGTGGCCGCCTTTCGGCGCAGAGCGACCGCGTCCGGGACGACAATTGATGGATCACGGACCTAGCGCACGGGTGGTCGATGGCATCGCACGCACGGCAACTGCTGGCGGATCGGTACAAGCTGCTGACGCCCTTCCGGCGCGACGGCGGAGGGATCATGTGGCAGGCACACGATCTCCGCCTCAAACGCGACGTCGCGATCAAGGAAGTGCAGCCGCCGTACCGTGTGGACGTGGCCGACCTGCCCGCCGCCCGCCGGCAGGCGCTGCGGGAGGCCCGTTCCGCGGCCCGGCTCAGCCACCCGGCCGTCATCACCGTGCACGACCTGCTGGAGGACAAGGGCCGGCTCTGGATCGTGACAGAGCTCCTGCAGGGCCTCACGCTGGGCGACACCGTGCGCCACCTCGGGCGGCTGCCGGTCCACTGGGCCGCCTGGGTGGGTTTCCAGCTCCTGTCGGGCGTACGGCACGCGCACACGATGGGCGTCGTCCACGGGGACATCCGGCCCACCAACGTGATGCTGACCGAGGACCGGGTGGTGCTGACCGACTTCGGCATCGCCGCCTTCGATCGGGATCCGGCCGGGTCGACGACGGTGCCCGTGGCGCGGTCCGGCGCCTATCTCGCCCCCGAGCGGCTGCGCGGGAAGGGCCTGGCCCCCTCCGCGGACCTGTGGTCGTTCGGCGCCACGCTGTACTGCGGGGTCGAGGGGCGGCCGCCGTACCCGACCATGGGCCCGCTGCCGGCCGCGGCGCTGCTCGGCCGTGAGCCCGAGCCGCCGCGCCGGGCGGGCCTCCTGCGACCGCTGATCGAGGGCCTGCTGCGGCACGACCCGGAGGAACGGCTCACCACCGACCAGGCGATGCACATGCTCGTGGACGTGTTGCGGCGGCAGGGCATCCCGGCGGCGGCACCGGGCCGGACGGCCGGCGAGCTGCCCAGCCGTACCGGGGCCACCGGGGCGCACCCCTCCGCCCACTCCCCCGGTCACGGCTGGCCCGTGGCGCCCGGGGAACTCACGAGTGGGGGCCTTTACGGCGTAGATCCGCCACGCCGGGACAATCCCTACTGGCCCTCCCCCACGACCCGGCCCCGCCGGCACGGCCCTCCGCGCCTCCCGTAGGCTCTCACGCCGCCCGGCCTCCGGCGCGCGGAGACGGGGGTCGCCGGGGTCTCCTCCGGAACGCGGCCGGAGGAGACGCCCGTGCCCGCCTTCCTGTGGTCAGTCGTCGTGGTGTGCGCGGAACTTGACGATGCGTCCGGTCGCGATCGCGACGTAGACCCGGTACTCCCGGTGTCCGTTGCGCAACTCGACCTTCCAGGTGCGGTGGCCGTGCTCCCACTCGCGTTCGACCTCGGTCACCCGCGCGCCGGGCACCCTCCTCATCGCGATCGCGATCGCCTGGCTCCGGCTGACCGAGGTCTGGGAGACGGCAGCGGAGGCGGTCGAGGAGAGAGGGGCGGGCACGGCGGCGGCGACGGCGGTTCCCCCGGCGGCCAGGGCGGCGACGGTGACGGCGGCGGCCAGAGCGATCTTCGTTGTCTGTCTCATGCCCCGAGGCTCGCAGCGATCACGCTATGGCCGCGCTAAGCGGTCCCTAAGGCGTGGTTTCCGCCCGCTCGTCGCGGGACTTCACTCGTCGGAGCGCTGCTCGCCCCGCACAGGCCGTACGGGCCGGTGTGGAACCGGCACACCGGGCACCTGACCGCGGCGCTGCCGGATGCGGCGCGCGGACTGGTCGTGGGATGCGCGGCAGAGGCGACGGACGCTTTTGTCGGACCCGCCCGGCACGATTGCCGCATGACTGAAGCGCCCCCGATCGACGCGATCCCCGATGAGACCGCCTACGCCGAGGCGGTCCAGCTGGCGGCCGACGCAGCCGCGGCCTACTACGGTGACGGCACCTCCCCGCTGGACGATGACGCCTACGACAGGCTCGTCCGTGGCATCGCCGCCTACGAGAAGGCCCACCCCGATCAGGTGCTGGAGGCCTCGCCGACGGGCAAGGTCGCCGGAGTCGTGGGTGACGTCCCGCACACCGTGCCCATGCTCAGCTTGGACAACGTGTTCGGGCCTGAGGAGCTGGCCGGCTGGACCGCCTCGCTGGAACGCCGGCTCGGCCGCCCGGTGAGTGCGTGGTCCGTGGAGCCGAAGCTGGACGGGCTGGCGATCGCCGCCCGCTACCGTGACGGCCGCCTCGTCCGGTTGGTCACCCGTGGCGACGGGAGCGCGGGCGAGGACGTCTCACACGCGATCGGCACGATCGCCGGTCTCCCCGGACGGCTGGCCGACCCGGTCACCGTGGAGCTGCGTGGCGAGGTGATGATGACCGCCCGGCAGTTCGAGGAGGCGTGTGCGAAACGGCAGGCGCATGACGGGACCACGTTCGCGAACCCGCGCAGTGCCGCCGCGGGCACGCTGAGGGCGCAGGACCGGCCGTACGTGTGCGAGCTGACGTTCTTCGGGTACGGCGCGCTGCCGCTGCCCGATGACACCTCCGACCTCGCGACGCGGCTCCGGGAGTTGCCGCACAGCCAGGTGATGGACTGGGTCGCCGGGCAGGGTGTGCAGACCACGGCCGCCACCGCGGTCGCCGGGATCGTCGCGACGAGTGTGGAGCAGGTGCAGCAGCGGATCGAGGAGATCGCGGCCGCGCGGCCGGAGCTGCCGTTCGGGATCGACGGCATCGTGATCAAGGCGGATGACGCGGCGGATCAGGCGCAGGCCGGGTTCGGCTCGCGGGCGCCGCGGTGGGCGATCGCGTACAAGCTGCCCGCCGTGCAGAAGATCACGAAGCTGCTCGACGTGGAGTGGAACACCGGCCGGACCGGTGTGATCGCCCCGCGGGCGGTTCTGGAGCCCGTGGAGCTGGACGGTTCCGTCGTGACGTACGCGACGCTGCACAACCCCTCCGACATCAGGCGCCGTGGGCTGATGCTCAGGGACAGCGTCGTCGTCTACAAGGCCGGCGACGTGATCCCTCGGGTGGAGTCCCCGGTGGTGCACCTGCGCACCGGCGACGAGCAGCCCATCGTGTTCCCGGAGGTGTGCCCGACCTGCGGCGGTGAGATCGACACGTCGCAGGAGCGGTGGAGGTGCGTGCGAGGCCGGAACTGCCGCGCGATCGCCTCGATCCGGTACGCGGTCGGCCGTGACCAACTGGACGTGGAAGGGCTGGCCGACAACCGCGTCCAGCAGATGCTGGACGCCGACTTGATCGCCGACTTCGGCGACCTGTTCTTCCTCACCCGCGAGCAGCTACTGGGCCTGGAGCGGATGGGGGAGGTGTCCACCGACAACCTCCTGACCGCCATCGGCAGGGCCAAGACCAGACCGCTGAGCCGGGTGTTCTGCGCGCTCGGGGTCAGGGGGACGGGGCGCTCGATGAGCCGCCGCATCGCCCGGCACTTCGGCACCCTGGAGGCCATCCGTGCGGCCGACGCCGAGGCGTTCCAGAAGGTGGACGGCATCGGCCCGGAGAAGGCGCCCGTGATCGTCGCTGAGCTGGCCGAGCTGAGCGACCTCATCGACAAGCTCGTCCGCGCCGGGGTGAACACGATCGAACCCGGTGTGGCGGGGGTGGCCGCCGACGAGGGCGGCACGACCACCCCGACGCCGGCCGGCGACGAGCCGGGTGCTCTGCCACTGACCGGGATGACGGTGGTGGTCACGGGCGCGATGAGCGGGCAGCTGGCGGCATTGTCCCGCAACCAGATGAACGAGCTCGTCGAACAGGCCGGAGGCCGGGCGTCGTCCAGCGTGTCGGCGAAGACCTCGTTGGTCGTCGCGGGAGAGAACGCGGGGTCCAAGCGGGCGAAGGCCGAATCCCTCGGTGTGCGGATCGTTTCCCCGCAGGAGTTCGCCGAGATGGTCGCGCAGCTGTTGTAGGAGACCCTGTTCGTCCGCGTGCAGCCACATCCGGCGGGCGAGACGAGCAAGCTCAGGCGAGAGGTCACGAAGAAGATCGACAGCCCGCTGCCGCCCGGGGGACTGTGCAAGCATGACGACCCTCCTGGCATCTAGTGTTGCTAGCCAATGGGTCAACGCTAGTACTGCTGCCGCTTGATTGTCTAGCGATGCTAGGATCGGACCATGTCGGTACAGGAACGCAAGCAGCGCGAACGGGCGGAGCGCGAGCGCCTCATCGTGGCGACAGCCCGCGAACTCGCCGAGCAGCAGGGCTGGGACGCGGTCACCACCCGCCGGCTCGCCGAGCGCATCGAATACAGCCAGCCCGTCCTCTACAGCCATTTCCGCGGCAAGCGCGAGATCATCGGCGCCGTCGCCATCGAGGGTGCCACCGAGATGGCCGCGGCGCTGCGGGCCGCGACCTCCGCCGCGGACGGACCTCGCACCCGGGTCACCGCCCTCGCCCGCGCCTACCTCGAATTCGCCGCACGCAACCCGGCGGTCTACGACGCGATGTTCGAGCTCGACGGCGGCCTGGCCTTCGCGCACGAGGACACCCCACAACCTCTGAAGGACGCCTTCGCCGCCCTGCTGGAAGGCCTCGGCGAGGTCGCCGGGGACGGCGTCCACCCGGCGCTGTTCACCGAGGTGTTCTGGGCGGCCCTGCACGGGCTGGCCACCCTGACCCGAGCGGGACGGCTTCCGCCGGAGGACACCGAGCCGAGGGTGGAGCTGCTGGTGGACCGGCTCGCCATGGTCTGACACACCACCGGCGGGCACCCGGCCGGGGGCCCTCGGGCCCCGCCGCCGCCTGCCTGCGGCATCGCTTCCGGTCACGCGCGCCCACACGCGCAGCCGCAGGTCGCCGGGCCCCGTCCCCTGGTCACGCCAGCTTCGAGCCGAAGATCAGCGCTGCGAACGCCTGTCACCTGGGGGTGAAGACAGCGGCGTAGACGCCGTTCTCCATGTCGACGCTGACCGGGTACAGCCCCTTGGCCGCCATCTCGTCGAACCGCTTCTGATACTGGGCGGCGCTCATTCCGTGGAAGGCGTACCAGGTGCGGATCCTGTCCTTGACCCAGATGGTCGAGTACGTCTTGCCGTCAGGACCGACCGCTATGACGGACGGCCGGTATCCGGCCTTGACCCTGTCGTCGAACCGGGACTGATAGGCGGATGCCGGAACGGAGAGGGTGTAGGTCCAGGCGACGCCCGCCGGGTTGGGCACCCAGACCGCCGCATAGCGCGGGTCGGACGGCGCACCGTACAGGTTGAGCGAGACGGGGATGAAACCCTTGTCGTTCAGCATGTCGAAGCTGATCGTCTCGAACTCGCCGGCGCTGATGCCGTGGCGGGCGATGAACGCGCCCTCCTTCTTCTCGAAGATGGCGGCGAACGTGGCGGCCGGCCCGCTGCCGGCCGGCTTTGCCTCGGGCGCCGGCACCGGTGTACGCCGACGCCGGCGGTGCGACCGCCGGAAGAGCGGCCAGGACCGCTGCGGCGGCTACCGTGATCTTCAGTGGAGTACGCATGGTCTCTCGCCATCGCGAGGATCGGGCCCGGGCGCCCCACTGGCATCGCGGTCGTGGCCACGGCTCCCAAGTTAGGCTCGCGACCGGCTGAGAGTGATCCGTGTCAGCACGGACATCGGTCCCCGTGCCAGCCCCGGCCCAGCCGTGCCCGGCACCGGTCCGAGGCCGGTCTCACCCGGGAACAGGGCCCGGGCCCAAGAGCAGGCGCACCTCGGCGCCGCCGAGGTCCGATCGTCCGACCGCCAGGGAGCCGCCCGACTCCTCGGCCACGCGGCGGGCGATGTCCAGCCCGAGTCCCGTCGAGCCCGCGCCGCTCTGCCCGCGCCGCGGCGGATCGCCCGGGCCGAAGCCGGGCCCGGCGTCCGAGACCGTCAGGGCCACCGCGTGACCCGGCCCGGAGGCCAGGCGCACGCGGAAGGACGTCCCGTCGGGGGTGTGCGCGAAGACGTTGCCGAGGAGAGCGTCGACGCAGTCGGCCAGGTCCTCGGCCGGGGCCGCCACCGGCAGCGGGCCGGGCACGAGGTCGAGCGCGAAGGTCCTGGACTGGTCCTCCGCCAGCACCGACCAGAACTCCACTCTGCCGCGCACCACCGCGACGGCGTCACAGGAGGCCCGCTCCCGCGACCGCCGCCGCACGTCGTTGATGACGGCCGTGACCGCCCGCTCCAGCGCGTCGACGCGGGCCTCCATCCTGGCCGCCTCGCCGGGGTCCGTCAGCGACTCCGCTTCGAGCCGCAGGCCGGTCAGAGGGGTGCGGAGCCGATGGGAGACGTCGGCCACCATCTCGCGCTCCTCGGCGAGCAGGCCGGAGATGCGTCCCGCGAGGTGGTTGAGGGCCAGGCCCGCCGTACGGACCTCGGGCGGGCCCTGCGGGGTCGCCCGCGCGGTCAGGTCGCCCTTGGCGAGGCGATGGGAGACCTGCGCGAGCGCCGTGGTGGGACGCACGACCGCCCGGGCGAGGCGGTCGGCGACCAGGATGCCGAGCCCGACCAGGGCGACCCCGAGGATCAGCAGCGCGAGCCACGTCCGGTGGACGCCGCGGTCGAGGTCCTCGTCGCCGAGGAAGGCGCGGACGACGGCGGTGCCGCCCGGCGCCCCCTGCACCGCCACCAGGATCTCCCGGCCCCCCGGCGCCGCCGCGGTCAGGCTCCGGCCGCGTGCGGCGAGATCGACGGCGCGGGTGCGGGTCGCCGCGGCCCCGAGCACACGGCCGTCCGCGAGGAAGACCGTGACGGGGTGGCCGCTCGACGCGCCCGCCTGCTCCGCGGTCAGCCGCAGCGTCTCCTCGTCGACCGCGCCGACGGCCACCGCGACGGACTCGGCGGCCCTGGTCGCGGAGGCGATCGCCTCGCTGTGCGCCACCGACCGCACCAGCAACGCCAGCGGCACCAGCAGCGACACCAGGACGAGCGACGTGGTCGCCGCGACGAGGGCCGCGAGCCAGCGCCTCATCGGCTCACCCCGGGGCTCACGGGAAAGTGCGGGGCGTCGCTCCCGGAACCGGTCACGCGCCCCTCGTCCGGTCGATCCGGGGCGCTCAGGGAGCCGTTCACGACGGCGCGGTCAGGCGCACGCCCACCCCGCGGACCGTCTGGAGGTAGCGGGGTCGCTGGGCGGTCTCGCCGAGTTTGCGGCGCAGCCAGGAGAGATGGACGTCGACCGTCTTGTCGGTGCCCCCGTAGGGGATGCGCCAGACCTCGGTGAGCAACTCGCGCTTGGTGACGACCTGCCCGGCCCGCGCCGCCAGATAGTGCAGCAGGTCGAACTCTCGCGGCGTCAGGTCCAGCACCGCGCCGTCGAGCGTCGCCTCCCTCGCGCCCGGGTCCACGCGCAGCGTCCCCACCGTCAGGGAGGTGTCCGTACGCCCGGTGTCGACCCGGCGGAGCACGGCGCGGACGCGTGCGTCGAGTTGCGCGGCGCTGTAGGGCTTGACCACGTAGTCGTCGGCGCCGGCGTCGAGCAGGCGGACCATGTCGGCCTCCCCGTCCCTGGCGGTGGCGACGATGACCGGGACGCGGCTCACCGCGCGGAGCATGCGCAGCAGGTCGGCGCCGTCCATGTCGGGCAGGCCGAGGTCGAGCACGATCAGGTCCGGGCGGTCCTCCACGGCCGACCGGAGGCCGTCGAGGGCGGTGGAGACGGAGGAGACGGCATGGCCGCGATCACGCAGGCTCCGGGTGAGGGAGGTGCGGATGGGGGCGTCGTCTTCGATGAGCAGCACTCTTGGCATTTGAGGGCTACGGTAGCCGTACGACGAAAGCGGCATAAGTCCGTTATCCGAGCCTTAGCAATCCCTTAGCGTTCGCGGTGGGAGAGTGGGCGGCGTGAACAGCCGTCTCGTATTCGCCGTCGCCGGGTGGCTTGTGACCGCCGCCCTCGCCACCGGCACGGGCGTCGCGGTGCTCGGCCTGCTCGGCCGCCCGCTCACGGGACCGGCGGAGCGGCCGATGACGGCCGAGGAGATCCGCCTCGCGCTCGCCCGGGACACCCCGAAGCCGCCCGTGCGGGCCCCCACGGCCGACCCCACGACCGGTTCCACGCCGGCCGGTACGGCACCGGCGGCGACGTCCCCCGGCGACGGGACGCCGATCGCCGCGCCCGCGACGGGACGCAGGCTGATCTCCACCGGAGGGGGCAGCCTGATCGCCCGCTGCGACGGCGGGCTGGTCCGGCTCCAGTCGTGGACCCCGGCGCAGGGCTTCGAGGTGGACGACGTCGACCCTGGACCGGACGACCGCGCCCGCGTGAAGTTCGAGTCGGACGAGGGCAAGCTGGAGGTCGAGGTGCGCTGCGCCGGGGATGTGCCGGTGCCGCGCGTCACCCGGCACGGCTGACCGGGCCGCCCGGTCCGTTGGCGCCCCTCCCCCGCTTGGGCCTCAGCCCTCGCCGGTGAGGGCGGCGACGAGGTCGGCGGCCGTACGGCACCGGTCGAGCAGGTCGCCCACATGCGCCTTGGTGCCGCGCAGCGGCTCCAGGGTCGGCACGCGCTGGAGCGACTCGCGACCCGGGATGTCGAAGATGACCGAGTCCCAGGAGGCGGCGGCGACCGACTCGCTGTACTGCCGAAGGCACCGGCCGCGGAAGTAGGCCCGGGTGTCGGTCGGCGGCGTCTCGACCGCCCGCTCGATGTCCTCGTCGGTCACCAGGCGCTGCATGCGGCCCCTGGCGACCAGCCGGTTGTACAGGCCGCGGTCGGGGCGGATGTCGGAGTACTGCAGGTCGACCAGCTGCAGCCGCGGATGCGACCACGGCAGGTTGTCGCGGGTGCGGTAGCCCTCCAGGATCTCCAGCTTGGCGACCCAGTCGAGCTCCCGGGACAGCTGCATCGGGTCCTCCGCGAGCCGGGTGAGCACCGACTCCCAGCGGTTGAGCACGTCCTTGGTGAGGTCGTCCACGCCCGAGCCGAAGCGGTCCTCGACGTACTTGCGGGCCTGCTCCAGGTATTCCATCTGCAACTGCACGGCGGTCATCTTCCGCCCGTTGCGCAGCGCGATCTCGTACTTGCAGGTCGGGTCGTGGGAGACCGCGCGCAGCGCCGCGACCGGCGACTCGGGGGTCAGGTCGATGGTGAGGAACCCCTCCTCGATCATCGCCAGGACCAGCGCCGTCGTGCCCAGCTTCAAATATGTCGAAATTTCCGACATGTTGGCGTCGCCGATGATCACGTGCAGCCGCCGGTACTTCTCCGGGTCGGCGTGCGGCTCGTCCCGGGTGTTGATGATCGGCCGCTTGAGCGTGGTCTCCAGCCCGACCTCGACCTCGAAGAAGTCGGCCCGCTGGCTGATCTGGAAGCCCTCGCCGCGCGAGTCCTGGCCGATGCCGACCTTGCCCGCGCCGCAGACGACCTGCCGCGACACGAAGAACGGCGTCAGGTGCCTGACGATGTCGGCGAACGGCGTCGCGCGGCGCATGAGGTAGTTCTCGTGGCAGCCGTACGACGCGCCCTTGGCGTCGGTGTTGTTCTTGTACAGCTGGATGGGGGCGTTGCCGGGCATGGAGGACGCTCGCACGGCGGCGTCGTACATCACCCGTTCGCCCGCCTTGTCCCAGATCACCGCGGCCCTGGGGTTGGTGCACTCGGGCGTGGAGTATTCCGGGTGCGCGTGGTCGACGTACAGGCGCGCGCCGTTGGTGAGGATCACGTTGGCGAGCCCGAGGTCCTCGTCGGTGAGCTGGCTCTGGTCGGCCACCTCACGGGCGAGGTCGAACCCTCGGGCGTCGCGGAGCGGGTTCTCCTCCTCGAAGTCCCACCGGGCCCGGCGAGCCCGGGCGGCCGACGCCGCCAGGTACGCGTTGACGACCTGTGAGGAGGTCACCATCGCGTTCGCTCCCGGTTGACCGGGTACGGCGATGCCGTACTCGGTCTCGATGCCCATCACCCGCCGAACCGTCATTCGCACCCCGCCTGTTTCAGGCCGTCGATCAAATCCGTCGCCGTCATATCCGAGCCTAGCCCTTTCTCTATGCCCTGCTACCGAACAGTTACGGCACAGATGCCTCGGGACTTTGCGCCGGAATCGCCGTCGCAGTCCGGGAGGTACCGCCGCGGCCACGCGGCCGGGACCGCCGGGAGCGGTCGAGCAGGGCCCCCAGCCTGGCGCGAAGCCAGCGCTGACCGGGCTTGTCGACCATACGGTAGACCAGGTACGCGAGCCCGATCGAGACCGCCATCGTGATTCCCGCCAGCAGCCACGGGTCCAGCACGTCCCGGTACGCGGGGATCAGGACGGCCGAGACCGTCTGGTGCAGGAGATAGAGCGGATACGTGAGGGCCCCGAGGGCGACCAGGCGACGCCAGCGCACCCACCGCAGCCAGCCGAGGGCGACCGCGGCCATCAGAAGGTAGACGACCGTGATCGCGACGACGACGGCCTCCGGGGGCGCCGGGTAGTGGGCGATGCCGACCAGGCGCACCCGCTCCCCCACGCGCTCCGTGGCGGCGTGCAGGGACATCCCGTAGCCGGCGGCGACGAGCAGCCACGGGACGAAGGCCCCGGAACGCGCCCCGAAGCGGTGGATCAGGAAGAAGGCCATGCCCGCGATGAAGTACGGCGCCTGCCGCGGCATGAAGACGAAGACGAGCGTCTCGTTCTGGGTGAACTCGGCCAGCAGCGCCAGGCCGGACCAGGCCGCCAGGAACACCA
This sequence comes from Microbispora sp. NPDC046933, assembly GCF_040644635.1. Classification (NCBI taxonomy): domain Bacteria; kingdom Bacillati; phylum Actinomycetota; class Actinomycetes; order Streptosporangiales; family Streptosporangiaceae; genus Microbispora; species Microbispora sp. NPDC046933. Next base: position 55,620 of record NZ_JBEYWW010000048.1, read on the forward strand.
GGCAGCGCCGCAGCGTGATCCCCACGAGGGAGAACAGCGCCAGGAGGACGTAGAACCGCAGCTCCACCCACAGGGACCAGAAGACGCCGCCGGCGTGGCCCACGCCGAACGCGCCCTGGAACATGGTCAGGTTGAGCAGATACTCGCCGTCGCTCAGCTTGGGGTCGAAGCTCGCGACCCCGCTGAAGCGGTACATGATGAAGATCACGAGCACGGCGAACCAGTACGCCGGATACAGCCGCGACACCCGGGAGACGGCGAACTCGCCGATCGTGTGCCCCCAGACGCTCATCAGGATGACGAACCCGCTGATGAGGAAGAACAGCTCCACGCCGAGGATGCCCAGCGTGGTCAGGCGGGCGACCGGCTCGAACAGCTTGGTCGGGTACTCGTCCCACAGCGATTTGCTGGCCGCCATGAAGTGGAAGGCCATGACGGCGAACGCGGCCACGAAGCGCAGGACGTCGAGCTCGACCAGGCGGCGACTCCCGGCCGCCGCGGCGCCGCCCCGCGCCGGGACCGCGCCCGGCGCGGCCGAGGCCGGAACCGGGGCCGGATCGGACCGGCGCGGGGGCTGTGTCACGGGCTGTCTCACGGCAGTCACCCGCGCGAGCCAAGGAAGATCACGCCATCTTTGACGTGATCACTCCGGGCTTCGGTTCCCTCGGATCACGATCGTCACGGAAGGTGGCTCCTGCCGCGCCCGCCGCCCGGCCGTCCGCCGGCTCCGATCGTGCGAAGGAGCCCGGAAAGCCGCAGGAGCGGCGCGATTCGGATCGCGCCGCTCCTCTGTGGCACCGGTCCGGCCGGAGCCGGGGTGTTACAGGTACTGGCCGGTGTTGGCGACCGTGTCGATCGACCGCCCGGCCTCGGTGCCCTGCTTGCCCTGCACGAGCGTGCGGATGTAGACGATCCGCTCGCCCTTCTTGCCGGAGATGCGGGCCCAGTCGTCGGGGTTGGTGGTGTTGGGCAGGTCCTCGTTCTCGGAGAACTCGTCCACGCAGGCGGCCAGCAGGTGCGAGATCCGCAGGCCCTTCTGCCCGGTGTCGAGGAACTCCTTGATGGCCATCTTCTTGCCCCGGTCCACGATGTTCTGGATCATGGCGCCGGAGTTGAAGTCCTTGAAGTACAGGACTTCCTTGTCGCCGTTGGCGTAGGTCACCTCGAGGAAGCGGTTCTCCTCGCTCTCGGCGTACATCCGCTCGACGACCCGCTGGATCATCGCGGCGATCGTGCCCTCGCGGCTGCTGCCGTGCTCGGTCAGGTCGTCCGGGTGCAGCGGCAGGTCGCTGACGAGGTACTTCGAGAAGATGTCCTTCGCCGCCTCGGCGTCGGGCCGCTCGATCTTGATCTTGACGTCCAGGCGGCCGGGCCGCAGGATCGCCGGGTCGATCATGTCCTCGCGGTTGGAGGCGCCGATGACGATGACGTTCTCCAGGCCCTCCACACCGTCGATCTCCGACAGGAGCTGGGGGACGATGGTGTTCTCGACGTCGGAGGACACACCGGAGCCGCGGGTGCGGAAGATCGAGTCCATCTCGTCGAAGAACACGATCACCGGGGTGCCCTCGGAGGCCTTCTCACGCGCCCGCTGGAAGACCAGGCGGATGTGCCGCTCGGTCTCGCCGACGTACTTGTTGAGAAGCTCGGGGCCCTTGATGTTGAGGAAGAAGCTCTTGCCGGACTGGCCGGTCTTCTCCGCGACCTGCTTGGCCAGGGAGTTGGCCACCGCCTTGGCGATGAGCGTCTTGCCGCAGCCGGGCGGGCCGTACAGCAGCACGCCCTTCGGCGGCCGGAGCTTGTGCTCGCGGAACAGGTCGGCGTGCAGGTAGGGCAGCTCGATGGCGTCCCTGATCTGCTCGATCTGCCGGCCGAGGCCGCCGATCTCCTCGTAGGAGATGTCGGGGACCTCCTCGAGGACGAGCTCCTCCACCTCGGACTTGGGGATGCGTTCGTAGACGTAGTTGGAACGGGGTTCGAGCAGGAGGGAGTCGCCGGCCCGCAGCGGCTGGTCCAGCAGCGAGTGGGCGAGCTTGACGACCCGTTCCTCGTCGGCGTGCGAGATGACGAGCGCGCGGTCGCCGCTCTCCAGCAACTCCTTGAGCATCACGATCTCGCCGACGTCCTCGTAGCCGAGGGCCTCCACGACGTTGAGCGCCTCGTTCAGCATGACCTCCTGGCCACGCTTGAGCGAGTCGACGTCGACCGCCGGACTGACGTTCACACGGAGCTTGCGCCCGCCCGTGAACACCTCGATCGTGCCGTCATCCCTGGCCTCGAGGAAAACGCCGAATCCGGACGGCGGCTGTGCCAGCCGGTCGACCTCCTCCTTGAGGGCGACGATCTGGTCCCTGGCCTCCTTGAGGGTGGAGACCAAACGCTCGTTCTGGCTTGTGAGGGCGGCCACCTGTGCCTGCGCCTCGTGGAGACGCTCCTCGATGACCCTGGCCTGCCGGGGAGACTCGGCCAGCTTCCGGCGCAACGCGGTGATCTCCTCTTGCAGGAAGGAGACCTGTGTTGTGAGATCCGCGACCTCCCGTTCGCGCTGCGCGGCTCGAGCCTCAGCGTCGTCGCGAGCTGCCACGCCCCGTCACCTCCTTCCCCGTCGAGAACGACTACTCAAGACCCTACCTATCTTGGCGCTGTACGTAACCTGGCCGGGCAGTGTTCGTGTAGTTACGTTGGGTGTTCGGCGTTTGATACCTTATGGACCGATTGTTCGGGTCACCATTAGGAACACACCCATATGTTCCCGTGTCACGCGGCTTTGCCGGGTTGTGGCCGAATCGTCACACTTGTTCGATCCCCTCTCCGTACGCCCCCTTGGCGGGACGCCTGCGCCGCGGCGGGGGCGTGACGCCGTCCGCCATGCGACGGGCCGTGACGAGAAATCCCGTGTGGCCGACCATCCGGTGGTCGGGCCGTACGGCGAGACCCTCGACATGCCAGTCGCGAACCAGGGTCTCCCACGCGTGGGGCTCGGTGAAACTCCCGTGCTCCCGCAGGGTTTCCACCGTTCTGGACATCTGGGTCGTTGTCGCAACATAGCAGCAAATAACTCCCCCTGGGGTAAGGGACTTCGCCGCCGCGTCGACACACTCCCAAGGGGCGAGCATGTCGAGGACGACGCGGTCCACGTCCGCCTCGTCCAGCGCGTCGACGAAGTCTCCGACCACCAGCCGCCACTGCCCCATCGGACCGCCGAAGAACTTCTCCACGTTCTTGGTGGCCACCTCGGCGAAGTCCGCGCGCCGCTCGTAGGAGGTGACCTTCCCCTCCGGGCCGACCGCGCGCAGCAGGAAGCAGGTGAGCGCGCCGGATCCCACGCCGGCCTCGACCACCCGGGCGCCGGGGAAGATGTCGGCCATGGCGACGATCTGGGCCGCGTCCTTCGGGTAGACCACCGCGGCGCCGCGCGGCATCGACACCGCGTAGTCGGCGAGCAGGTGCCGGAACGCCAGGTACGCCGTGCCGCCGGAGGACCGCACCACCGAACCCTCGGGCTGTCCGATCAGGTCGTCGTGCGGGATCGACCCCTTGTGCGTGTGGAATACGCCGCCCTCTTTCAGCGTCACCGTGTGCCGCTTGTTCTTGGGGTCGGTGAGCTGGACCTGATCTCCGGCCCGGAACGGGCCGTGCCTGCGAAAACCCATGCGGAAAAGGCTAGTGCCGCGACCGACGAGGTTTGCCCCGGCGAAAGCCCCGCCGGGCGGGAAAACACCTGGCCGGTGTGGTGTCACTGCTGCTAACAATGGGACATGTTGCCCCAAGAGGCGATCCACGCCGGCCCGGCAGTTCTGCGCCTGCCGGCCGAGGAGGACGCCGACCAGATCGCCCGCGCCTGCTCCGACCCCGACATCGCGCGGTTCATCCCCTTCCTCCCCTCGCCGTACTCTCGGGACGACGCGCTGACGTGGATCACCAAGACCGTGCCCGAGATGTGGGAGAACGGCGGCGCCGGCTTCGTCGTCGCCGACCCGGGCACGGACGAGGTCCTCGGGACCGCCGGGCTCAAGCCGCCGGACCGGTTCGGCGCGACGGAGGTGGGCTACTGGCTGGCGCCGTGGGCCCGGGGCCGCGGCGTCGTCACCGCCGCGGTGCGGACGCTGGCCGAGCATGCCTTCGCCCGGGGCGTCCCCCGGATCGGGCTGCTCGCCGACGTGGAGAACGTCGCGAGCCAGCAGGTCGCCCTCCGGTGCGGCTTCGCCCACGAGGGCGTGCTGCGCGGGGCGGGGACTCCCCGGGGCGAGACCCCCGCCGACATCGCCGCGTTCGGGCGGCTGAGCACCGACCCCGGCGACCCCGTCACGCCCTTCCTGCCGTTCTTCCCCGGGGGGTTCCCCGCCGGCTCGCTCACCGACGGAGTCGTCCGGCTCACGCCGCTGACCACCGCCGACGCCGCCGACCATTTCGCGCTGGCGTCCGTGCCCGACGTGATGGACTCCCACGTCCCGCCCGGACGACCGGAGTACGCGGGCAGCGAGGCCGTCTGCCGCTACGCCGGGCACCGGTGGCTGACCGGCCAGCGGATCGAGGCGGCGATCAGGGACGCCGCGACCGGCGAGTTCGCCGGGGACATCCAGCTCACCGGCGTCGTCCCGGATCTCGGCCAGGCGATGCTCGGCTACAGCATCGGTCCGGAGTTCCGCGGCAGGGGCCTGGTGACGCGGTCGGTGAACCTGCTGGTCGAGTGGGCGTTCGCGAGCACGCCACTGAGGCGGATCGTCGCCGGGACCGCGCCGGGCAACACGGCCTCGCACCGCGTGCTCGAACGGGCGGGATTCGCCCGGGAGCACCTCGTCGAGGGGCTGCTGCCCGGCCCGCGAGGCACCCGCGTGGACAACGTCCAATGGGCCAGGACACGCCCCTGAGGCCTCTGAACGGAACGGACCTCCCGCGCTCGGGCGCCGCCCGGAACCCGGCGCCC
>NZ_JBEYWW010000049.1:0-56852 GCF_040644635.1 Microbispora sp. NPDC046933
CCCCCCCCCCCCCCCCGCCGCCCCGGCGGGGCGCGCGCCCCCCCCCCCCCACCGCGATCAGCGGCGCGTCTCCGTGCGGGACGGTCGTCACAAGTGGATGCCGCACTCGATCTTGCCGAGGCCGGCCCAGCGGCCGCTGCGCGGGTCCTCGCCCGGCGCCACCCGGCGGGTGCAGGGGGCGCAGCCGATCGAGGGGTAGTCGTCGTAGTGCAGCGGGTTGATCAGCACGCCGTTGTCGGCGATGTAGTTGTCGACGTCCTCCTGGGTCCACCGGGCGATGGGGTTGATCTTCACCATCTGCCGCTTGGCGTCCCACTCCACGACCTTGGTGTTCGCCCTGGTGGGCGACTCGTCACGGCGGATGCCCGACACCCAGGCGAGGTACGGCTCCAGCGCCCGGTTCAGCGGCTCGACCTTGCGCAGGTAGCAGCACAGGTCGGGGTTGCGCCCGTACAGGCGCGGCCCCAGGTCGCGGTCCTGCTCCTCGACGGTCCTGGACGGCTTCACGTTGATCACGTTGACCTGGTAGACCGCCTCGACCGCGTCCCGCGTGCCGATGGTCTCGGCGAAGTGGTAGCCGGTGTCGATGAACAGCACGTCGACGCCGGGCTTGACCCTGCTGACCAGGTCGATCAGCAGGGCGTCGCTCATCGACGACGTGAGACAGAGGCGGTCGCCGAAGGTGGCCGCGGCCCACCGGATGATCTCCCGGGCGGGCGCGTCCTCAAGGAAGCGCGCCGCGGACTCCACGATGCCCTGGAGGTCCAGCGTCACCCGCTGCCGCTCCAGCCCTGCCTCTATCTCCGCCACCGACATCGTTACTCCTCACACGTCGTTCTTTGATTCATCGGATGATGGGACGAAAAGCCTTCGGGTATCACGAACGCACGCCGAGGCCGAGGAATTTCACCCGGAAGGCACGGGCGCAGGATCTGCAGTACCATCCGTGGCTCTCCTCCTCGGTCACGTAGGGCTCCAGGTCCTCCTCGCCGCAGTACGGGCAGTAGAACGGCGCCGCTCGCTCACTCATGCCACCCCCTCGCCTGGCGGCTCGGGGTCGCATTCGCGAAACGCGCTGTGCCTACTGATTCGCTCGCTCCGCTCGCTCATTTGAGGTCGGCCTCGTCGGCGCGCTGGACCCATTCGGCGAAGGTCTCGCCCTCGTTCTTCTGCTTCTCGAAGTTGCGCACGACCCGCTCGATGTAGTCGGGCAGCTCCTCGGCGGTGGCCTTGAGCCCGCGCACCTTGCGGCCGAAGGTCGGGTTGAGGCCGACGGAGCCGCCCAGGTGCACCTGGAAGCCCTCGACCTGCTCACCCTTGTCGTTGGACACGAGCTGGCCCTTGAGGCCGATGTCGGCCACCTGGATGCGGGCGCAGGAGTTCGGGCAGCCGTTGACGTTGATCGTGAGCGGCTCGGCGAAGTCCGGCAGACGCCGCTCCAGCTCGTCGATCAGGGCCGACGCGGTGGCCTTGGTCTCGACGATCGCGATCTTGCAGTACTCGATGCCGGTGCAGGCCATGGTGTGGCGGCGGAAGGTGGACGGGTTGACCTGGAGGTCGGCTGCCTCCAGCTCGCGGACGATCGACTCCACCTGGTCGGGGGCGACGTCGAGGATGACCATCTTCTGCTCGACCGTCGTACGGACCCGGGTCGACCCGTGCCGTTCGGCGATGTCGGCGATGCGGTGCAGCGTGTCGCCGTCCAGCCGGCCCACCCGCGGGGCGAAGCCGACGTAGAAGTTGCCGTCCCGCTGGGGGTGGACCCCGACGTGGTCGCGCCGGCCGCCGCGCGGCGCCTGCGGAGCCGGGCCGTCGGGCAGCGCGTACTTCAGGTACTCGGTCTCCAGGACCTGGCGGAACTTCTCCGCGCCCCAGTCGCTGACGAGGAACTTGATCCGCGCCCGGTGGCGCAGGCGGCGGTAGCCGTAGTCGCGGAAGATGCCGGTGACCCCGGCCCACACCTCGTGGACCTGCTCGGGCCGGACGAACGCGCCGAGCCGCTTGGCGAACATCGGGTTGGTCGACAGGCCGCCGCCCACCCAGACGTCGAAGCCGTGCTCGCCCTGCTCGTTCACCACGCCGACGAACGCGACGTCGTTGATCTCGTGGACGGTGCAGTGGGCCGTGCAGCCGCTGATCGCCGTCTTGAACTTGCGCGGCAGGTTGGAGAACGCCTTGTCCCCGACGTACCGGTCGTAGATCTCACGGATCTGCGGGGTGCCGTCGATCACCTCGTCGGCGTCGATCCCCGCCAGCGGGCAGCCGAGGATGACACGGGGAGTGTCGCCGCACGCCTCGGTGGTGGACAGGCCGACCGCCTCCAGCCGCCGCCAGATCTCCGGCACCGACTCGATCTCGATCCAGTGGAGCTGGATGTTCTGCCGGTCGGTGACGTCGGCGGTGCCCCTGCCGAACTCGTTGGAGATGCCGGCGATCACCCGGAGCTGCTCCAGGCTGAGCTGCCCGCCGTCGATGCGGACGCGCAGCATGAAGTAGCGGTCGTCCAGCTCCTCGTCCGGCAGGATCGCGGTCTTGCCGCCGTCGATCCCGGGCTTGCGCTGCGTGTAGAGGCCGAACCAGCGGAACCGGCCGCGCAGGTCGGCGGGGTCGATCGAGTCGAAGCCCGCCTTCGAGTAGATGTCGATGATCCGCTGACGGACGTTGAGCCCGTCGTCGTTCTTCTTGTTCTCCTCGTTCTTGTTCAGCGGCTCACGGTAACCGAGAGCCCACTGACCTTCGCCGCGCGGGCGCTTGTGGTGGCGGTTCGCCGGGCGGGCCGGGGTGCTCATGGGCACACGTCCTTCTCCGAGGCTCGGTCTGAGATCGGTATTCGGCGGACGTCGGCGCAGGCGGCCTCTCACCTCGCCGTCGAGTGTGAGGGCATACGAAAAAGACGCCTGGCCGAGCGCCCGGATGGATCAGCGGAGGGCGACGGTCAGCCGGCGTCGATACAGATCGCGCTACGGACACGCAGGAGATCGACGTGGCGTCGCACGACGAGCAACGGGTCCGCTGGCATGTCCCAAACGATACCTCTGAGATCCTGGATGTCCAAGTTCCTGTCCAGGATGCGGGATCGTCACGGCAATGTGACGGATGGTCGTCAGCCCTTGCGGATCCAGTTCTCCGGCGGCTCGGCCTCGCGATCCCTCTCGGACGGCTCCTGATGCTGGCAGTCGCACCAGGACCCGCCGCGGCACTCCTCGTGCCGGTGCTCCCTGCACGCTGGGCAGATCATGTCTCCATTGTTCACGCCGTGTCACGGACAGATGACAGGGGTACCCGCCGACAAGTTCGTGAGGGGTCCTCGCGAGCAGGGGGCGGGGGCCCCTATTCTGGGCGGCGACAATCCGCCCGCAGATCACGTACTAACCGCCGCGGCAGCGGGTAGAGCCCAGTTCTCATGACCGGTTGGGTGCCATGACCTCCACGGACGCGCCGTCGCGCAGGCCGCGGCACATCACGCGCAAGGGCATGGCGCTCGCCCGCGCGCGTCTCACCTGGCTGCGCGACACGAACGTCTGGGCCCTGGTCAAGGCGACCACGATGGCGGGCGTCAACTACCGGGTGACGGGCCTCGCGGGCGAGGCGGCGTTCTTCGCGCTGCTGTCGCTGCCGCCGTTCGTGCTCGGGCTGCTCGGCGTCATGGGCCACCTGAGCGGGCTGCTCGGCCCGGCCGCCATCGGCGAGATCAGGCGCTGGGTCGTCAACCAGTCCGAGCTGCTGTTCACCGACAACACCGTCCAGCGGGTCGTCAAGCCGCTGCTCGCCGACGTGCTGAGCGGCGGCCAGGTGTCGCTGATCTCCGTCGGCTTCCTGCTCTCGCTGTGGTCGGGCTCGCGGGCCCTGTTCGTCTACGTGGACCTGATATCCATCGCGTACGGCCTGGGGGAGAGCAGGGGGATCATCCGCACCCGGGTCCTGTCGTTCGGCCTGTACCTCGCGGCGCTGCTGATCGGGCTGGTCGTCATGCCGATCCTGGTCATCGGGCCTACCCTGATGTCCAACGCCCTGCCCAGGTACGCCGTGCTCGTGGGCGTCCTGTACTGGCCCGTGGTCGTGATCGGCTCGGTGCTGATGCTCACGCTGCTCTACCACGTGAGCGTGCCGCACCGGACGCGCTGGTGGCGCGAGGTTCCGGGGGCCGTGCTGGCGCTGGTGATCTGGATCGTGTGCGCCGCGTTCCTGCGCGAGGTGCTGGCGGCCTGGTTCACCCCGCTGTCGATCTACGGCTCGCTCGCGGCGCCGATCGCCGTGCTGCTGTGGCTCTACATCACCGCGCTGGCCGTGCTCATCGGGGCGACGCTGAACGCGGAGGTGGACCGGCTGTGGCCGCTGGGCGGCGCCACCCGGCACGAGCACCACCACCGCAAGTCCGGTAAAGGCTGATCCATCCCGATAGCGGTGGAAGGATGGCGTCGATGGACGCACAGCCTTCCGCCGGCGACCCCACCACGACCCACCGGCGCACGATCGGCCCCTACGTCCCCGTACGCCGCCTGGGGGAGGGCGGCATGGGCATCGTCTATCTCGCCCGCGACCCGCGGGGCCGCCAGGTGGCGCTCAAGGTCATGCGGCCGGAGCTGGCCGCCCAGGAGGAGTTCCGGGCCCGGTTCCGCAAGGAGGCGGAGGCCGCCAAGCGGGTCGCCAGGTTCTGCACCGCGCCGCTCATCGACGCCGGGCGGGACGGCGACCGGCACTATCTCGTCACCGAGTACGTCGACGGTCCCGACCTGTCGTCGGTGATCGACGCGCAGGGCCCGCTCTCCGGCTCGAACCTCGACGCGCTCGCCGTCGGCGTCGCGACCGCCCTCGCCGCCATCCACGAGGCGGGGATCGTGCACCGCGACCTCAAGCCGTCCAACATCCTGCTCTCGCCCCTCGGACCGCGAGTGATCGACTTCGGCGTGGCCCACCTCGCCGACACGCTGGCCGAGCGGACCGGGACCGTGATCGGGACGCCCAGTTACATGTCGCCCGAGCAGGCGCGCGGGGAGCCGGTGACCTCCGCGGCCGACGTCTTCGCGTGGGGCTGCGTGGTCGCGTACGCCGCCACCGGAAGGCCGCCGTTCGGCGGCGGCGCGGCGCCGGAGGTCCTCTACCGGGTCGCGCACCACGTGCCGTACCTGACAGGGATGGACGAGCGCCTGCGTCCGCTGGTCGAGCAGGCGCTGGACAAGGACCCGGCCCGGCGGCCGAGCGCCCAGCGGCTCCTCGACCGGCTGCTCGGCCGCGAGGAGGTGGCGGTCGAGGCCGCCACGAGGATCGTCGGCGACATCTGGGCGACCCCCACCGAGACGACCCTCCACGCGGGTGCGACGCCGGCCAGCGCGGCACGGGACGGCGCGGCACGGGACGGCGCGGCACGGGACGGCGCGGGGTTGGACGGCGCGGAGGGCGGGCGGCGCGCCCGCCGCTGGGTGCCGGTCGCGGCGGCCGGCGGGGCGCTCGCGGTGGCCGCCGCGGTCCTGCTCCTGGTGCTTCGCCCCTTCGGCGGCGGATCGACGCCGAAGGGCCCGCTGGCGGCCCGGGACGTGAAGATAGGCGGTGAGTCGCTGCACGTGACGGTCGACTCCGTGCGGCGGCGTGGCACGTCCGTGAGCGTGCAGTGGACGATCAAGGTGACCGGCGGAGACCAGTGGTGGCCGATAGGCCTGTTCGGCCAGGAGTTCTCCGGGGCCGCCCTCGTGGACCCGCCCAGCGGGTCGAAGATCATGCCCGCTCGCAAGGACGGCGCCTGCCTGTGCAGCAAGCTACCGGCGCAGATCTTTCATCAGGGTGACGTGCTCCCTCTCTACGCGACGTACACCGGAGTGCCGGAGGATCTGGAGACGGTCGGCGTGGATGCTCCCGGGTTAGGGCTCTTCGCCGACCTGCCCGTCTCGTCGGACTGAGGGGGTCGTCCCGCTCCGATAAAGTGGGGAGGTCGCGACTGGCGCTGACGTGCTCCTGTGGCGCGTCGCTAGGTGGGGCACCACCGGGGAGCGAATTCGCGGAGGCCGTGCGCCTGGGTCGCCGCCGCCGTCGACGTGGAGAAGGAAGGCGCCATGGCTGAGAACTCGCTGAACGTCGTCGATCCCGAGATCGCCGAACTGATCAGGGCGGAGGAGCGCCGGCAGGCCGACACCGTCAAACTGATCGCGTCCGAGAACTACGTGTCCAGGGCCGTCCTGGAGGCGACCGGGACCGTCCTCACCAACAAATACTCCGAGGGATACCCGGGCAAGCGCTACTACGAGGGCCAGCAGGTCATCGACAAGATCGAGACGCTGGCGATCGAGCGGGCCAGGTCGGTCTTCGGCGTGAGCCACGCCAACGTCCAGCCCTACTCGGGCTCGCCCGCCAACCTCGCCGTCTACCTGGCGTTCCTGAACCCGGGCGACACCGTGCTCGGCATGGGCCTGCCGTTCGGCGGCCACCTCACCCACGGCTGGTCGGTGTCCGCCACCGGCAAGTGGTTCAACTCGGTCAGGTACGGCGTGCGCCGCGACACCGGCCGCATCGACATGGACGAGGTGCGCGCGCTGGCGCTGGAGCACCGGCCCAAGCTGATCTTCTGTGGCGGCACCGCGATCCCGCGCACGATCGACTTCCCGGCCTTCGCCGAGGTCGCCAGGGAGGTCGGCGCGGTGCTGGCGGCCGACATCGCCCACATCGCGGGCCTCGTCGCCGGCGGCGCCCACCCCTCGCCGGTCGGGCACGCGGACGTGATCTCCACGACCACCCACAAGACCCTGCGCGGCCCGCGCGGCGCGATGCTCATGGCGAACTCCGACGAGGTCGCCAAGGCGCTCGACAAGGCCGTGTTCCCCGGCCTGCAGGGCGGCCCGCACAACCACACCACCGCCGCCATCGCCGTCGCCCTGCACGAGGCGGCCCAGCCGGAGTTCAAGGCGTACGCCGCGCAGATCGTCAAGAACGCCCAGGCGCTCGCCGACGAACTGCTCGCCCGCGGGTTCGACCTGGTCTCCGGCGGCACGGACAACCACCTGATCCTGATGGACCTCACGTCCAAGGGCGTCGGGGGCAAGCCGGCCGCGCAGGCCCTCGACCGGGCGGGCCTGGAGACCAACTACAACACCGTGCCCTTCGACCCGCGCAAGCCGTTCGATCCGTCCGGCATCCGCATCGGCACGCCGTCCGTCACCTCACGCGGCATGGGCGAGGCCGAGATGCGTCAGATCGCCGCGTGGATGGACGAGGTCGTCACCGCCGTGGCCAAGGGCGACGCGGAGGACGTGATCGCACGGGTGCACGGCGAGGTCACCGAGCTGACGAGCCGGTTCCCCGCGCCCGGCCTGTCCTGATCGCCCCAACTCGACGAGCGACGGCTCCCCGCGGCCTCCTGAGGCCGTGGGGAGCCGTTTTCGTGCGGGCCGTGGGCGGTTCCGTACGGCCGGTGCGCGCGGCTCAGGACGGATCTATTCGGCTGCGCGGCTTGATCGGTTGCGCGGCTTGATCGGTTGCGCGGTTTTAGTGGGTTGCGCGGTTTTAATGGGTTGCACGGCGCCGTGGGGGTGCTGCTAGTGTTCCCCCCATCGCCGCCACAGGGTGCGGCCAGGACCAGGGAGGTGAGGACTATGCGGGTCTTTCTGACGACCATGCCGTCCGTCAACTCCCGGGTGTCCGCCTAGTCTCTTCTCGCTGGGACACCCGGTCTCCGAAGGGTGTTCACCAGCAGTGTTCAACGATCTTTCTCTTCTCGGCTGGCACGACGGGCTCGCGGAGCAGCTCCCCGACCTGCCCGGCGGCGCCGTTCCCGCGCGAGTGGCGCGGGTCGACCGGGGCGCCGCCGAGGTCATCGCCGCCGACGGAACCCACCAGGCGCGGTTCGGCGCCCGCGTACGCAGGGCCGCGGCGGCCGACCCGCTCGCGCTTCCGTGCGTGGGGGACTGGGTCGCGCTCACCCGGCTCGACATGTCCTCCTCCCATGGGGGCCGCTACGAGCTGGCCGAGGTGCTGCCCCGCCGCACGGCCTTCGTCCGGGGCGGCGTGAGCCGCGACTCGCGCGGAGGTCTGTCCGGCGACGGCCAGGGCCAGGTCCTGGCCGCGAACGTCGACGTGGTCTTCGTGGCCGAGCCGTCCATGCACGCTACGGACTTCGCGGATCTCGGCAGGATCGAGCGCCTCGTGGCGCTGGCCTGGGAGAGCGGCGCCCGGCCGGTCGTGCTCGTCACCAAGGCCGATCTCTTCGAACAGGGGCTCGGCGATCTCCTCGCCGACGTGGAGGCGGCGGCGCCGGGCGTCGACGTCCACCCGGTCTGCTCGCTCACCGGAGACGGGGTGGACCTGGTGCGCGCCCACCTCGGCGCCTCCGGGACCGCGGTGGTCCTCGGCCCATCGGGCGCGGGCAAGTCGACGCTCGTCAACGCCCTCGCCGCCGCGGAGGTCATGGAGACCCAGCAGGTCAGGGCCGCCGACGGGCGGGGCAGGCACACGACCGTCCACCGGCAGCTCATCCCGCTGCCCGGCGGCGGGCTCGTCATCGACACCCCCGGCATCCGCCGGGTCGGGCTGTACGAGATGAGCGAGGGCGTCGACCTGGTCTTCTCCGACATCGAGGAGCTGGCCGAGGGCTGCCGGTTCTCCGACTGCCGGCACCGGGAGGAGCCGGGCTGCGCGGTGCTCGCGGCGGTCGAGTCGGGCGAGCTGCCCGAGCGGCGGCTGGAGAGCTGGAACAGGCTCCAGCGCGAGGCCGCCTGGATGGCCCGCCGCACCGACGCGCGGCTGCGCGCCGAGGAGACCCGCAAGTGGAAGACCATCCACAAGCAGATGCGGGGCATGAGCCGCCCGTGACGAGCCCGGCGGACGAGGGAGCTCACGCGTGTCCTCGTCCGCCGTGGCCGGTCCCTGTTCGCCGGGCCGCCCGGGGTGCCTCCCGCGCCGGGGCTGGGTATGACCGGGGCATGAGGACGACGCGGGTGCGGCTGCCGTACGCCGACCGCGCGGAGGCGGGGGCGCTGCTCGCCGAGGTCCTGCGGGACACGGACCCGCGGGACCCGGTGGTGCTCGCGCTGCCGCGCGGCGGCGTGGCGGTGGCCGCGCCGATCGCGGAGCGGCTGCGCGCCCCGCTCGACGTGCTGGTGACCCGGAAGATCGGGCATCCGGCGCGGCCCGAGCTCGGGGTCGGCGCCATCGCGGAGGGCGGGCGGCCCGTGTTCGACGCCGAGATGCTCGACCGGCTCGGCCTTGAGCCGGAGGACGTCGCGGAGGTGACCGGGCGGGAGCGGCGCGAGCTGGCCAGGCGGGTGCGGGTCTACCGGGGAGAGCGGCCGCTACCGGACCTGCGCGGCCGTGACGTGATCGTGGTGGACGACGGCCTGGCGACCGGAGGCACGGCGCGCGCGGCGCTGCGGGCTGTACGGACGATCCAGGCGGGGCGGGGCCGGGTGACGCTGGCGGTGCCGGTCGCCGCTCCGGAGACGGTGGAGGCGATGCGGGGCGAGGCGGACGAGGTCGTCGTGCCGGCGACACCGGAGAACTTCCGCGCGGTGGGCCAGTGGTACCTGCGGTTCGACCAGCTCACCGATGACGACGTGCTGGGCCTGCTGGCCGCGGCGGGGTGTGGAGGGGCGGATGAGACCTGAAGGGCGCCCCGCGTGCGCCGTCGCCCAAGGGGGACGGGACGCGGAGCGCCCAGCGGTGACGCGTGTCGGGGAAGGGGGAATCGCTCAGGCGACGGCGCTGATGCCGGCACTGGCGGCGCGGCGCATACGGCGGCGACGCTCGGACGCGCGCTCGTCCTCGTTGAGGCCGCCCCACGTGCCGTACTTCTCCGGCCGGGAGAGCGCGTAGTCGAGGCACTCCGCTCGCACAGGACACTGAGCGCAGATGGCCTTGGCCTTGCGCTCCCGGATGTCGCGCTCGGGCTGACGCTCACCGTCAGGACCGAAGAACAGCACCAGGTCCTCTCCCCGGCACGCGGCATCATCCTGCCAACCCCAGCTGGGGCGCGGGCGGGCGAGCTGCCGACGTACCTGAGACATGAGAAACCACCTTTGGTGAGAGGTATTTCAGTGTTTGTGCCGCATTGGACGCTTGTGGCGTCCCTTGTGCCAACGCCGGGACAGGCCGTGGTGTTCCCGGCTCCGGGGCGGAGCCCTCAGGTCAATGCCGGCGTGAGCTCGCTCAGCTCGGCCAACCTGTAGGTCGGGATTCCGTCGGCGCAGGTCATCCCGCACGGTGCCGTGAACACCGTGGGTTCGACCACGACCCGAAACCGCGACGTCCCACGCTCCGTCGTGCGCCGCACGACGCAGATCGTGGTGTCGTCCACCGACCGGGAGGATTCCACGGCCACCCCGCCGACCGAGATCTCGCCGGTATGCGCCCGGACGAAGTGCTCGGCGGCCTGCAGTGGCTCAGGGATACCCGCGCGTCCCCGGAAACGGTCGAGGACGACCTCGCCGTGCCGGTACGCGTTTGCCGCCGCGATCGCAGCAGCCTGAGACATGCTGCCGTAGTAAAGCCCGTGTGGCAAGCATACGAGGTTGGCGGCGTATCGATCGCCGCCGACATGTGTGGTTTCCCACACTTCGCCGGGCAGGTTCTCGTCCAGGAACCGCGCCAGCGGGAGCCCCAGACGCGCACAGCACGCGTTGTGCCGGCCGTGCGTGCAGACCAGGTACATCGGCTCGTTCACCAGTATGCAGGACTCCGGAACCACTCCGTGCACGAGTGCGCCCAGGTCAAGATCGTCGGGACGCTCCACGAGGCCCTCCGCGAGCCACGGATCGTCCACCGCGGACGCGGCCACGTAGACGTGCAGGGGGCCCGTGAGGGCCTCGCGGCGGCCGGGGCGGCGGATCAGCTGCGGCCGGATGTCAAGTGCCCGGGCACGGGAGATCAGCCGGTGGACGTCGTCCGGCAGCCGGCACTCCTCCAGTTCCGCGGCCCAGGGCCCCGCGTGCTCGATGAGCAGCCAGAACCGGCCCTTCTTGGTCGCGCTCGCCAGGATCGGCGCCTCCCCCGCGTGGCAGGCGGCGGGGTGCTCGCACCCGTTGGCCATCCGGTCCCGTCCTTCTCTCGTGTTTCTTAGGTAAGACTAACCTTATCCAATTGAGCCGGAGGTCGCGGGAGTGGGGCCGTAAATCCACATTAAATCCGTAAATGTCCGGATACTCGCAGTATGTGCATCGCGCCGCCGCGACGAGGGGCCGAGCGCGCTCAGGCACAGGCGACGCCGAGGGTGAGCGCCGATCAGAACCAGACCGGGCCGGCCCGGCGGCGAAGGCGGGCGCCCGATCGGGGCAGGCGGGCCGGCGTTGACGGCGAAGGCGGGCGCCGGTCAGGAGTAGGCGAGGGCGGCCTCGGCGGCGGGAAGGGCCGCCGCCCGGTCCTCGGGCACCAGGCCGATCCTGGTCCGCCGGTCCAGCAGGTCGCCGGCGTCCAGGGCGCCCTCGTGGCGCACGGCCCACACCAGTTCGGCCCGGGTGATCCCCAGCGCCACCGGCTCGGCCAGCGCCGGATCCGCGCGCATCAGGTCGCGCACCGCCCAGGCCTCCGAGCCGTACCTGCGGGCCAGCCGCCCGGGCGTGCCCGGCCGCACCGGCCCGGCCCCGACGAGGGGCAGCCGCGCCGTACGGCTCGGGCGGGCGTGGGGGCAGGCGGCGTCGACGGCGTCCTCGGCCATCCGCCGATACGTGGTGAGCTTCCCGCCCACGACCGTCACGACGCCGTCCGGCGAGCGCAGCACGGCGTGGCGGCGGGACAGGTCGGCCGTCCGGCCGTCAGGGGAGGCCGGCGCGTCGACCGCGTCTGCCGTGCCGACCAGGGGCCGCAACCCGGCGAAGGCGCCGGCGACGTCCGCGCGGGACAGCGGCCGGTCCAGTGCCGTCCCGACGACCTCCAGCAGGAACGTCACGTCGCTCTCGGGAGCCTCGGGGACGTCCGGGATCGGGCCGCCGAGCGGCTCGTCGGTCAGCCCGGCGTAGACCCGCCCGTCGGCCTGGGGGAGCACCAGCGCGAAGCGGGCGCGCTCGCCGGGGATCGGCACGTGCAGCCCCGCGCGCAGCGCGCCGAGGGCGCCGGGGCGCAGGACGAGGTGCGTGCCCCGCGAGGGACGCAGCGCCACCGACGGCGTCAGCTCTCCGGCCCACACGCCGGTCGCGTTGATCACCGCACGGGCCCGGATGTCGAACTCGTCGCCGGTCAGCTCGTCGCGCACCCGGGCGCCGTCCCTCGTGAGCGCCAGCGCCCGGCACCGGGTGAGGATCCGCGCGCCGTGGGCGGCGGCCGTACGCGCCAGCGCCACGACCAGGCGGGCGTCGTCCACCACCCGGCCGTCCCACGACAGCAGCGCCCCGCGCAGGCCGTCCGCGCGCAGCGACGGGGCGAGCGTGAGCGCCCGGCCGGCCGCGAGCCGGGAGGGGCCGGGCAACAGGCGCCGCGGCGTGCCCGCGGCGGCCCGCAGCGCGTCGCCCAGGCGGTAGCCGGCCATGAGGGTCGCGGCCTGACCCCGGGCGACGTCCGGCGTCAGCGGCAGCAGGTACGGGTGGGCGGCGACCAGATGGGGCGCCGTGAAGCGCAGCAGGGCGTCGCGCTCCACCGCGCTCTCCCACGCCACGCCGACCTGTCCGCTCGCGAGGTAGCGCAGCCCGCCGTGGATCAGCTTGGAGCTCCACCGGGAGGTGCCGAACGCCAGGTCGTGGGCGTCCACGGCGGCCACCGACAGCCCGCGTGAGGCGGCGTCGAGCGCGGCTCCGGCCCCCGTCGCGCCCAGGCCGACCACGAGCACGTCGACGACGTCCGTACGCGCCTCGTCGAGCTCCCATCGGCGCCTGGCCGCGTTCAGTGAGGAGTTCATGTCCCCTCCACTACTTGCGCATTACTCTTGAGTAACCTACCTGGAGGCGCGACGGCTATGGAAACCCCTCTCACTCCGGCGGAACCCATGCTCTGGTCGGGCTGGGGCGATCCCGCCAAGGCCGCCGAGCTGCCCGCGCCGGTGCGCGACCTGCTGGCGGAGCTCCTCGGCGTCCGGGCGCCCGCCGCCCCGGCGGCGACGTTCGGCGAGGTGCGGCTGCCGCCCGCGGCGCTGCCGCCGCCCGTCCTGGCCGCGCTGGCCGCGATCGTCGGGGACGAGCACGTGCGGGCCGACGACGACGCCCGCATCCGCCACACCCGGGGCAAGTCCACCCCCGACCTGCTGCTCATGCGCGCGGGGGACGCCTCGGACGCGCCCGACGCCGTCGTGCTCCCCGGCTCTCACGACGAGGTGGCCGCCGCGCTGCGCCTGTGCGCGGAGCACCGGGTGGCCGTGGTGCCGTTCGGCGGGGGCACCTCGGTCGTCGGCGGGCTCGTGGCGGCCCGGCCGGGCTTCGCGGGCGTGGTCGCGCTCGACCTGGCCCGGCTCAACCGGCTCGTCTCCGTCGATTCCGTGTCCATGGTCGCCGAGCTGGAGCCGGGCCTGCGCGCGCCGCAGGCCGAGCAGCTCCTCGCCGCGCACGGGCTGACGCTCGGGCACTTCCCCCAGTCGTACGAGTACGCGACGCTGGGCGGGTTCGCGGCGGCGAGGTCCAGCGGGCAGGCCTCGGCCGGGTACGGCAGGTTCGACGACATGGTCGCCGGCATGACCGTGGCGACGCCCCGGGGCACGCTGGAGATCGGCCGAGCGCCCAGGTCGGCCGCCGGGCCGGACCTGCGCCAGGTGTTCCTGGGCTCCGAGGGCGCCTTCGGGGTGATCACCTCGCTGCGGCTGCGCGTCCGCCGGGCCCCCGCCGTCCGGACGTACGAGGGCTGGCGGTTCGCCACCTTCGCCGAGGGCACGGCCGCGATGCGGCGGCTCGCGCAGCAGGAGGGCCCGCCGCCCACCGTGCTGCGGCTGTCGGACGAGACCGAGACCATGGTCGGGCTCGCGAAGCCCACCGACCTCGGCGCGGCGGGGCGCGACTCCGGCTGCCTGCTGGTGGCGGGCTTCGAGGGCTCCCCGGGCGACGTGGCGTACCGGCGGGACCGGGCCGCCGCCGTGCTGGTCGAGGCGGGCGGCGTGCACCTCGGGCCGGAGCCGGGGGACAAGTGGGCGCAGGGCCGGTTCTCCGCCCCCTACCTGCGCGACTCCCTGCTGGCCGCCGGGGCGACGGTGGAGACGCTGGAGACCGCCTGCTTCTGGTCCAACCTGCCGCGCCTGTACGACGCCGTACGGCTGGCCCTGCTCGGCGCGCTCGGGTCACCGCTGGTCATGTGCCACATCTCCCACGTCTACGCCACGGGGGCCTCGCTGTACTTCACCGTGGTCACCGCGCAGACCGGCGACCCGCTCGGGCAGTGGGCGGCGGCCAAGCGCGCGGCGAACGAGGCGATCGTGCAGGCGGGCGGGACGATCTCGCACCACCACGGCGTCGGCCGCGACCACCGCGAGGCGTACGCCGCGGAGATCGGCGACCTGGGCGGCGAGATCCTGCGGGGGATCAAGGAACGCCTCGATCCCGCCGGGATCCTCAACCCGGGTGTGCTGATCCCGTAGAAACGCCAAGATTGTTCCCATGGTCGATGTGGGCGCGGCCGCCGCGCGGGGGAAGCAGGTCTCGTCACGGGTGTCGCAGTCCGGAGCGGGCTGGGACTGCTCGCAGATCGGCACGTTCGACGCGCTGCGGCCCAACCGGAACTCCTTCACCTGGCTGAACCCCGCGACGCTGTGGCGGTCCCGCAACGAGGTCCTCGCCCAGTTGCTCGGCGACCCCTCGCCGCAGGTGCGCCGCCGCTGGGTGGCGGCCCAGCGCGAGCGCGGCGCCGACCCGGACTTCCGGATCAGGCTCGACCTGGGCGAGGAGTTCTCGTTCCTGGTGCTCGGCGACACCGGCGAGGGCGACGCCTCGCAGTACGCGGTGGTGCCCGGGCTGCTCAAGCTCGGCGCGGACACCTCGTTCGCCGTCATCGCGAGCGACGTGATCTACCCGACCGGCTCGGGCAACGAGTACGGCGACAAGTTCTTCCGGCCGTACAAGGACTACCCGGCCCCGATCTTCGCCGTGCCCGGCAACCACGACTGGTACGACGGGCTCGGCGGCTTCATGCGGGTCTTCTGCGACGCCCACCCCCTGTCCGCGGAACAACGGGGTTTCCGGCTCTCGCCGGACGGGCTGCGCGGGCTCCTGTGGAAGAGGCCGGAGACGATCGACGAGGACGCCCTCGCCGAGGCCAGGAGGATGCGGCCCAACCCGGGCCCGGCGCTGCCGGGACCGTACTGGGTGATCGACACCGGCCGCCTGCTGCTCGTCGGCATCGACACCGGGATCAAGGGCACCCTCGACCGCGAGCAGGGCGACTGGCTGCGCCGGGTCTCCGCCGATCCCCGGCCCAAGATTCTGATCACCGGCAAGCCGATCTACGTCAACAACGCCTACCATCCGTGCGACATCGAGGGCGGCGGCACGGTGGACGACGTGGTCCGCGACCCGGCGCACAACTACGTCGCGGCCATCGGCGGCGACGTGCACAACTACCAGCGCTACCCGGTCAGGGTGGAGGGGCGGCTCATCCAGTACGTCGTGTCCGGGGGCGGCGGGGCGTTCATGCACGCCACCCACACGATCCCCCGGGTGGACGCGGGCGGCGTCCACGAGGACGACTTCAAGTGCTACCCGCTGCGCGGGGACTCGCTGTCGTTTTACAGCCTGCTCTACAGCAGGAGACTGCGGCTGCGCGGGCTCTACATCACCCCCGAGGAGGGGCTGGCCCTGATGTCCCGGCGGATCGGCAACACCCCTCCCCGGCCCACGCCCGGGGCGCCGATCGGCGCCCGGGTGAAGTGGGCCGCCCGGCTGCTCGGCGGCTGGCCCATGCCGTTCCGCCTGCCGGTGGGACGGGTCTTCCACCGGTACATCTCCGAACTGTCCGACTGGGACACCCCGCCCTTCTTCAAGAGCTTCCTCCACCTGTCGGTCACCGGGGACACGCTCCGGCTGCGCTGCTTCGCCGCCACGGGCTGCCTGCCCCAGGAGGAGGAGCCGCCGCTGGAGGACGAGGTCGAGATCCCGCTCTGACCGTCGCCCGAGGGGTGCTCGATCGTGGGCACCGCGTCAGGCGGCCCGCGAGTCGCGCCGCGAACGTCCCGGCCCGGCGGCTCAGCGGCCCGGCGGGTGAATTGTCGGTCTGGCCTGGCACGCTGGTGGGGTGCACGTTGTGGTGGCGGCCGACGCCGAGGGGGGCGGCACCGTGAAGCCTCTCGGCGGGCCGGCGAGCCGGGTCTCCGATCTCGCGACGGCCGTGCGCTCGCTGGAGGCCGCCGAGCGGCCGCGCTGGGTGTGGGCCGACGCGCGCCGCGTCTACCCGGCTCTCCTGTCCGCCGGCGTACGGTTGTCGCGCTGCCACGACGTCGCGCTGACCGAGGGCCTGCTGCTCGCGGCCGACGGGCGTTACGGGGAGCCCAGACAGGCCCAGGCGGCCTACGCGCGCCTGCGCGGCCTCCCGGTGCCCGACGACCCGCACGAGGCGTCTGACGCGCACCAGGCGGGCGGCACGCAGGCGAGTCTGTTCGACCCCGCGCCGCCCGGGCCGGGCGTCCCCGAGGCCGACATGGTCGCCGAAGTGTTCGAGGACCAGCGCCGCCGCGTCGCGCGCACTCCCGATCCCGGGCGGTTCCGCCTGCTCGTCGCCGCCGAGTCGGCCGGTGCGCTGATCGCCGCCGAGATGGGCCACGACGGCATGCCGTGGCGCGAGGACGTCCACGACGCGCTGCTGACCGACCTGCTCGGGCCCCGTCCCGCCCACGGCATGCGGCCCGCGAAGCTCCAGGCCCTGGCCGACGAGGTGTCGGCCGCCTTCGGCCACCTCGTCAACCCCGACTCCCCGCAGCAGATCGTCCGGGCGTTCAAGACCGCGGGGATCGAGATCCCGTCCACCCGCTCCCACGTGCTGAAGACCGTCGATCATCCGGCCGTCGCGCCGCTGCTGGCGTACAAGGAACTGGCCCGTCTGCACAGCTTCCACGGCTGGACCTGGGCCGCGCAGTGGGTCAGCGGCGACCGCTTCCGTCCCGAGTACGTCGCGGGCGGGGTGGTGAGCGGCCGGTGGGCCACCAGCGGCGGCGGCGCGCTGCAGATCCCCAAGGTCATGCGCAGGGTCGTGGTGGCCGACGACGGCTGGACACTCGTGGTCGCCGACGCCGCGCAGCTCGAACCCCGGGTGCTGGCCGCGCTGTCCGGCGACCGGGGGCTCGCGCGGGCGGCCGGGGAGATCGACCTGTACGCCGCGCTGGCCCAGGCGTTCGGCGGGGTCCGCGAGTCGGCCAAGATCGCCATGCTGTCCGCGATGTACGGCGGGACCAGCGGCGACGCCTCCAAACTGCTGGCCGTGATGCGGCAGCGGTTCCCCAAGGCGTACGCGTTCGTGGAGGACGCGGCCCGCGCGGGGGAGGAGGGGCGGCTCGTCCGCTCGTGGCTGGGCCGCACCTGCCCGCCCCCGTCCGAGCGGTGGCGGCGCCTGGTGGCGGGGCCGGAGGGCGGTCGGGCGGCCAGGGACCGGGGGAGGTTCACCCGCAACTTCGTCGTGCAGGCCACCGCGGCCGAATGGGCGCTGACGCTCCTCGCGGTGCTGCGGGGGCTGCTGCCCGATCCCGCGCGGCTGGTGTTCTTCCAGCACGACGAGGTGATGGTGCACTGCCCGCTCGACCTGGCGGGCGAGGTCCGCGAGGCCGTGGGCCACGCGGCGGACGAGGCGACCCGGCTGCTGTTCGGCGACACCACGGTCCGCTTCCCGATGGAGGCGGTGGCCGTCACCTGCTACGCCGACGCCAAGTGACCCCGCCGCCCGGTCCGTGTCCGGTCCGTGTCCGGCGCGGGCCGGGGCGATGTTCCTGGCGCGCCTCCGGCACGACCACCGGCAGCGCTCCGACGAGCGACCGAATGTGTGGGGACAGGCCGCGGCCGTCAGGCGGGACGGAAGGTGCTCCAGAGGGCCTGCCGTACCGGTGCGGCGGACTCGTTCCAGTCGAAGTCGGGCGAGGCGAACATGATCGCATAGGCGCGCCCGCCGGTCTCCAGGTAGCGGATGACCGCGTGAACGGTGACCTCGCTGGTGTTGGTGTAGGTGTACTCCCAGTCGGCGGCGGGGTAGCGGTAGTCGACCTGACGCAGCTGGACCTGGGTGTAGTCGGTGAAGTCCTTGATGTCGAGGTTCTGCTCGGCGGACCGCAGGGCCGCGAGGCTGCCGTCCGGGATCCTCTTGATCGTGATGCTCTGCCCGCTGTCCTTCGGGCCCGTGAGCCTGACGGCCCCGTCGTCGGCCGCGGCGCTCCAGTCCTTCGGCACCGCCAACGACACGCCGCCCTCGGTCACCATGCGGTAGCCCTGGGGCACGCGTACGGCCGCCGACGGGCGCCCGGTCGGCGCGTTGGAGCCGCCCGTTCCGGCGGAGGGGTCCGCCGCGGCAGCCGTGGTCTCCTCCCGCGTGACCGCGGCCTCGTCGTCGTCCGGGCCGCTCGGCAGCAGCACGAGCACGATCGCGACGATCACCGCGACGACGGCCACGCCGGCCACGATCGGCAGGACCTTCGACCGGCCCTCGCGGTCGGGGACCTCGTCGGCCCGCTCCTTGCGCCTGCGCCCCACCCGGGGCCGGTGCGGGCCCGTGGCGTCGGCGACCGGCCCGGATCCGGCCGCCTGCGCGGAGACGGCGCGCGCGGTGGCGGCCTGCTCCTGGTGCGCCGCGTGCTGCGGTGCCGCGTGCTGCCCGGGCCGGTGCGGCTGCTGCGGCGTCCCGCCCAGGTCGCCGGGCATGTCGCCCGGCGCGGGCGTCGGCCACATGGCCTCCTTCGGCCGCTCCGGCGCGTGTGTCGAGCCCGACGGGGACGACAGCGGGTCGAAGCCCGTGTCGAAGGCAGGGGTCTGCCCGAAGGCGGCCACGGGCCCGAACGCGCCCGGAGGCTCGTACGCGGGCTCTGCGGGCCGCGGCTCCCCGGCACGGGGCTCCCCGGGGCGGGGTTCCATGGGGTGAGGGTCCATGGAGCGCGACGCCGCGGCGCCGCCGGGCAGGTTCTCCGCCGTGAGCGGCACGCGGACCGGGCCCGAAGGCGTCTCGATGATGCGCGAGGGCAGCGGCCCCGAGGGGATGTCGAGCGGCGGCAGCAGCCCCGCGGGCGTGGAGTCCTGCGGCGTCGGCACCGAGGACGGCGTTCCGGCCCGTCCCGGCAGCCCCGCGCCGTGGTTGTGCAGCACCCGCTCCAGCATCTCCGCGACCTGCGCGGCCGGAAGGCGGTCGGCCGGGTTCTTGCGGAGCAGGCCCTCGATGACCGGCAGCAGCGCGCCCGCCCGGCGCGGCCGGTTGGGCTCCTGCGTCAGCACCGCGCCGAGCACGGCGACCGCGTCCGGTCCCTCGTACGGCGGGCGGCCCTCCACGGCGGCGTACAGCGTCGCGCCGAAGGACCACAGGTCGGCGGCGTGGGTGATCGGGCGGCCCTGCAGGCGCTCCGGCGGGATGTAGGCGGGCGAGCCCATGAGCAGCCCGGTCTGGGTGATCGTGACGTCACCCTCGATGGCGGCGATGCCGAAGTCGGTGAGCACCACGCGGTCGGCGGTGAGCAGCACGTTGCCGGGCTTCACGTCCCGGTGGAGGATGCCCGCGGCGTGGGCGTGACGCAGCGCGTCGAGCACCCGGATGCCGATCTCGGCGGCCTGCACGACCGGCAGCGGGCCGCTCTGCCGTACGGCCTGCTCCAGGGACCAGGCGCGGACGAGCTCCATGACGATCCACGGCCGCCCGTCCTCCTCGACGACGTCGTGGACGGTGACGATGCCGGGGTGGCTGAGCCGGGCGGCCGAGCGCGCCTCGCGCAGCATGCGCCGGTGGGCGGTCTGCGCGCCGGCGTTGTCGAGCCCGAACGGAAGGAGCAGCTCCTTGACCGCGACGTCCCGGTCCAGCAGCACGTCGTGGGCGTGCCAGACCATCCCCATGCCGCCGCGGCCCACCGGGGACAGCAGCCGGTAGCGCCGGCCGACGAGACGTCCCTGCCCTTCGGGGGCGCCCCCCGTGGGGACGCGGCCCACAGGTCCCTGACCCTCTGGCATAGGGGGGACCATACCGAGCAGGCGATCGGTCGTCATAGATAAGGTCCCCAATTCACGCTCGCTCCGCAAGATCCCCCGAACGGACCGTGCGAATTGCATCGGATATCTGAGGTTGACGACGATATTACGGTCTGATGACGGTCAAAGGGAATTCATCCGTCGGCCAGCGCGTCGAGGGCGGCCGTGAACGCCTCGGCCGGCGGGCTGACCAAACCCGCTCCCACCTGCCCGGTTCCGGCGATCCTGCCCGCGATTCCGGTGTTCACGACGGGCAGCAGACCGGTCCTGGCCACGAGCGCGACGTCGATGCCGGCCGGCGTGCCGCGGAAGCCCAGCCCCGGGATCTGGTACGCCGGGTGCTCGGCCATCGTGATCTCGTACATCGAGGTCGTGGCCGCCACCGCGTCGGACACCTCGCCGCCGACGAACCGGACGATCGCCGGGGCCGCCGCCATGGCGAAGCCGCCCAGGCCCGTCGTCTCGGTGATCGTGGAGTCGCCGATGTCGGGGTTGGCGTCGTCCGGGCCGTACCCGCCGAGGTACAGACCGTCGGGCACACCGGCGGGGCCGGTGAACCAGCGGTCGCCGAGGCCCGACACCTGTATTCCGAAATCGGTTCCGTTGCGCGCCATCGCCACGACCAGGCTCGACCCCGGCACCCCGCGCGCCGCGTCGGCGCTGACTTTCGCCGCCGCCATTCCCGCGTTCAGGAAGAAATGATCATTTCCATTGATGAATCGCAGCACCTCGGCCGCGCGGTCCGGGGCCGCCTCCACGACCGCGGGCGCGATCTCGCGCACGAGTAGGGACGTCGCCGCGCGGTTGCGGTTGTGCAGTTCGTCGCCCATCTGCAGCGCCTGGGCGACGAGCGCGCGCAGGTCGAGGGGTCCGCACCGTTCCAGCGCCGCCGCCAGCACCGGCCCGAGCACCTCTCCCATCCAGCGCAGCCGCTCGATCACCTCGGGCCCGTACGCGCCGTAGCGCAGGACCTTGCCCAGTCCCTCGTTCAGGGAGCAGTAGGCCGTGCCCCCGCGCTCGGCGTCGGCGACCTCCAGCATCCACATCGACGGGCTGACCACCCCCGCCATGGGGCCGACCGTGCGGTGGTGGTGGCAGGAGTCGAGGGTGATCCCCGCGCCGGAGGCCAGGCGCTCCTCCGCCTCCTCGGGGGTGGCCGCCAGGCCCTCGAACAGCGACGCCCCCACGAGCGCCCCCCGCATCGGCCCGGAGGCGCGCTCCCAGGTGATCGGCGGACCGGCGTGGAAGAACTCCCCGGCCCGCAGGCCGAGGACCTCGCGCGCCGGACGTACGGCGGTCAGCATGGGCCGGGCCGACAGCATCCTCCCCACGGCGGTGGCGTTGGCGCTCTCGCGCCGGGGGTCGGCGAGCACCCGGGCCAGGGCCGCGGAGCTGCCCGCCATCGGCGGCCGCCAGTCGACCTCCCGCCGCGGCACGGCCTGCCGGTCCAGCGCCTCGCCCAGCACCTGCGCGCCCACGGTGATGACGCGCGGCTCGCCGTACAGCATGGAGAGGGTCATCGGGCTCCGATCGGGGTCGGCGCGGCCACGCCCGTCACGGGCCCGCCAGGAGGCGGGCGTGCCGGGCGGCCGCGGCGTTGGAGGTGAAGACCGCCGCCCCGGCCTCGTTCAGCCGGGCGGCCTGGGCGCGCAGCCCCTGCGGGTCGCCGTCGGTGCCGACGACGGCCACGACCACGTCCACGCCCCGGGCCACGGCCTCGCGGATCGCGGGCGCGAGCCAGGAGGACGGGTCGGGGTCGGCGCCGTGCCCGAGGACGACGTCCATCAGCACGACGCCGGAGGCGACGCCGCGCAGCGCCTCCAGGCGCAGCGCCGGGTCGATCATCGGATGGGCCCGGCCCCGGGTGTAGGAGTCGTCGCCGAAGTCGGTGAACTCGCCGGCGCCTGCGACGAGGGCCGCCTCCGCGCACAGCGTGCCGCCGGCGTACAGCCCCCGCAGGGCTCCGCCGGCTCCGCCACGGGCCGCCGTGCCGCCGCGTTCGCCGCCGGAGGGCTTCGCGTGCCGCGGCGCGGAAGCATCGGCCGCGTCCGCCCGGTTCGCCGGGGCGGGCCAGGAGGGCCACTCGGGCACGTCGCGGCCGAGGGCCCGCAGCACCTTCTCCGCGGCGGTGGTCAGGTCGTCCTGCCCCGGGCCGAGCAGCGCGGCGACGACCGGCGTCGCCGGGTCGAGGTCCCGTACGGCACGGGCCACCTCGGGGGCGGGGGGCTTGGAGACCAGCACGATCAGCCCGGTCGCCGGGTCCTCGTCGAGGGCCCGCAGTGCCCGCACGGCCGAACGCCCGCCCACCTCGGCCGACAGGTCCCTGCCGCCCACGCCGAGCACGTGGGACACGCCGACGCCGGCGAGGTCGAGCAGGCTCGTCACCTGCTGGGCGCCGGTCCCCGAGGCGGCCACGACGCCGACAGGCCCGGGGCGCAGGACGTTGGCGAAGCCCAGACCCGCCCCGCCCACGACCGCCGTGCCGCAGTCGGGCCCCATCACGAGCACGCCCTTGTCCCGTGCCCGGTCCTTGAGCAGGATCTCCTGCTCCACCGGCATGTTGTCGCTGAAGATCATCACGGAGAGCCCGGCCTCCACGGCGTCGAGCGCCTCGGCGAAGGCGTGCTCGCCCGGCACGCTCACCAGCGCCAGGCTCGCCTCGAAGGCCCGCGCCGCCGACCGGGTGGTGCGCGGCGGGGCCGCCTCACCCCGCGCCCCGCTCGCCGGCGCCCGTGCGGCGAGCTGTCGCTCCAGTTCGGCGGCGGCGGCCTTCAGTTCCTCGGGCGAGGCGGCCCGGACCGCCACCAGCAGGTCGCCGGGCGTCGCGGGCGGCACCGCGAAGCCGAGATCGCGCGCGAGACCCAGGTTGAGCTCGGTGGCCATCGCGACGACGGCGACGGTCACTCCGGGGCGGTCGGTGAGCGACCGGCTCACCCGCATCAGCGTCACCGAGTCGCGGTAGACCCCGGGGCGCACCTCGACCAGGTCGTTCACAGGGTCGTTCACTGGCCCTCCCGGTGGGCGAGGACGGCGGACAGGCCGATCTGCACCCCCCACGCCAGGTCGGCGCCCGAGGTGTGGCCGAGGCGGAGCAGGCGGTGCACGGCCGGCTCCAGCGGCTGGTGCCCGGCCACGCCGCGCAGGACCCCGGTGACCTCCGGGCTCGCCTCGCCCCGCGCGGCGCAGTGCAGCAGGGTGGCCGAGATGGGAGTGGTCCGGGTGCGTGCGTCGTAGGTGACCGCCGCGGCGAGCCAGTCGGCCAGCCAGACGGCGCGCGGCACCCCCGCCGCCGCGCCGAGGTGCCGCAGCGCGACCAGCAGGCCGGCGAGCATGTCGTCGCCGCTCGGCGTCAGCCCGGGGCCGAGGCCGATCAGCCGCTCGGCCGCGGTGATGCTCTCCACCAGCGAACCGGCCCGGCAGCCGCGTTCCAGCAGTGCCGGGGCGCCGTCCGGGTCCAGCCCCGGCCGCCGGGGCGAGGCCGCGCGGGCACGGCCGAGCAGGCCGAGGGCGGGCGCGAGCCGTACGGGGTCGGCGGGGCCGAGCGGGGGAGCGGGATCCCACCAGCGGCGCACGCGGATCGACACGCCGCCGACCTCGACGGAGCCCTCGCCCACCCAGGCGTCGTCGCCCGCCGACACCCCGTCGAGGCGCTCGGCGAGCAGCACGGCGTTGGGCAGGCGGGTCGCCTCGCCCGTCACCACGGCGACGACGTGCGGCTCGGCCTCGCTCCTGATCTCCAGGTAGAGCGCGAGGGGGAAGGCCGCGAGCACCCTGGCCGGGCGGCGGGGCGCCTCCAGCGCGGGCCGTACGGCCACGCTCGCGGCGCCGCTCAGATAGGCGGGGGCCGCCGGGGGGCGGGACGCGGGCGTCGCCGCCCGCCGCCCTCTCGGGCGCGTGCCAACACTCACCGGACCTCCCGAAGCCAGTCGTTGCCGACGCTAAGGCCCGGTCTCCCCCCTCCGTACGGAGAAAGATGCCAACAGTCGGCCGAATGCTTGGCTCTTCCTGACAGGACCGGTGGTCGGGCACAATCAGCCTGAGATGTCCCCGGAGCGAACCCGACGCAGTGAGTGGAGTGGTCCGCGAGGTACGAGCGGGCCGCGTAGCGAACGAGGAGTGGTGAGCGACCAATGACCCGGGGACGTCGCCCCCCGTTCGGAGAGCAGGACCGGAGACGGCATTGAAGAACGACCCGGCTCCGCCCGCCATGCGCCTGGCGAGCACTGGAACGATCCTCCACGGCGTGTCGGTGGGCGAGGTGCTCGGGGTCTCGACGCTTGCGGACGCCCGCCTCATCGCCGGGCGGGGCGGCCTCGACCGCATCGTGCAGCGCCTCAACGTGATGGAGGTGCCCGACATCCTCGCCTGGGTGAAGCCGCACGAGCTGCTGCTCACCACGGGCTACCCGCTGCGCAACACGCCGCAGTCGCTCGATCGGCTCGTGGCCGACCTGGACGAGCGCGGCCTCGCCGCCCTGGCGATCAAGCTGGGCCGCTACCTGGACGAGCTTCCCGGGGAGATGGTCGAGCAGGCCGACCGGCTGGGCTTCCCGCTGATCCTGCTGCCCAACGACGTGGGCTTCGACGACATCCTCAATCAGGTGCTCACCGACATCCTCAACCGGCAGGCGGCGATCCTCGCCCGTACGGAGGAGGCGCACCGGGCGCTCGTACAGATCGTGCTGGCCGGGGGCGGGATGCGGGAGGTCACGGCGGAGGTGGCCGGGCTGCTGCAGGTGGCCGTGGGGGCGACCGACGCCGCCGGCCACTTTCTCGCGGCCGCTGGGGAGTCCGCGCAGGTGGCGCGGCTGCGGGAGATCAACGGGGCCCTCGCGCGGACGCCGGCGGCCCCGCCCGCGGCCGGCGACGGGCACTACGCGGCGGTGCCGATCGTCGCGGGCGGGCACCACCACGGGAGGATCGCGGCCTACAGCGCCCACGGCACGCTGACCTCCAGCGACATCGGCATCCTGGAGCGCGCCGCGACCGTCGCCGCACTGGTGATCACGAAGCAGGAGGCGGTCACCGCCGTCGAGAGCAAATACCGCGCCGACTTCCTGCGCGACGTGCTCACCGGCCGGGGCGGGCTGCGGGTGGCCGAGCGTGCCCAGGCGTTCGGCTGGGATCTGGAGCGCCCGGTGAGCGTGCTGGTGGCCGAGATCGACCCGGACGCCGAGGAGCGACCTCTCCAGGACCGCATGCTGGCGGCGTGGCAGGCGTCGGTGCGCAAGCACGACCCGCGCGGCGCGGTCGCCGGCTTCTCCCACGAGGTCGTGGCGGTCGTCGGGGCGGCGGCCGACCCGGCCAGGGTGGCCAGGGACGCCCTCGCCGCCGTCTCCGACGGCACGTTCTCCACCGGCCTCAGCCGGGTCGCCTCCGGCGTGGACGCGCTGCCCGGCGCGTACGGCCAGGCGCTGAAGGCCGCCCGGGTGGGCCGCCAGCTCCACGGGGCGGGCGCGGTCGCCCACTTCGACGAGCTGGGTGTCTACCGGCTGCTGTCGCTGGTGAACGACACCGACGAGCTGCACGCCTTCGTCCGCGAGACCCTGGGCCCGCTCGCGGGGGACGACGACGCGGAGAACGCCGACCTGCGCCGCACCCTGCAGGCGCTGCTCGAGACCAACCTCAACGTCGCCGAGACCGCGCGCCGGCTGCACTTCCACTACAACACCCTGCGCTACCGGATCGGGAAGCTGGAGCGCATGCTGGGCAACTTCACCGAGGACGCGCACCTGCGGCTCAACCTCACCCTCGCCCTGCACGTGCTGCGCATGAGGGGTATCTGACTACCTAAGCTGGCGGCGTGAACGACGCGAAGGCCCCAGCCATCATCTTCGAGCTGGACGGTGACTACATCCCGCTCTGCGATCTCCTCAAGTTCTGCCAGATCACCGACAGCGGCGGCGCGGCCAAGCACCTCGTCGCGGAGGGCCGGGTGCGTGTCGACGGACGCGTGGAGCTGCGCAAGGCCTGCAAAATCCGGGCGGGCCAGGTCGTCACCGGCGACGACTACACGATCCGTGTGGTATGACGCCCCGGAGCTCGCCGGTTTGGCAGATCATGCCCATGTCTGTCGCGCACGCCAGTCCTAAAGTGCCCCAAACGGTCTAGAACGCCGCGGAGGGACGCCTGCGGGGTGGCCGACCGGCCCACGGCCCAGTAGCAAGAGGGGCGTAAATGGCTTTCAGATGGACAGTGCACGGCGACGGGAGAGGCCTGGCCCCCGGGGAGGTCGTCAAACCGGACGAGCGGCTGAGCTGGCCGCGCATGGTCGGCATCGGTGCCCAGCACGTGATCGCGATGTTCGGCGCGACCTTCGTGTTCCCCGTCGTCATGGGGCTGGACCCGAACACGGCCGTGATGATGTCGGGCGTCGCGACGATCCTGTTCCTGCTCTTCACGCAGGGCCGGATCCCCAGCTATCTGGGCACGTCGGCGTCGTTCGTCGGCGGCGTGGTCGCGGTGCGCGCGATGTTCGGCGACGACGTCCCGGCGGCCGACAAGGCCGTGACCGGCGCCATCCTCGTCGCCGGCCTGGTGCTCGCCCTGTGCGGCGTGGCGATCCACGTGCTCGGCGTGCAGATCATCCACCGCGTCTTCCCGCCCGTCGTGACCGGCGCGGTCGTCATGCTGATCGGCTTCGGCCTCGCGTATGTGGTGGCGGACGTCTACTGGCCGCAGGACCCGTGGATCGCGCTGATCACGATGATCGCGACGTTCGTGTTCATCGTGCTGTTCCGCGGCTTCCTCGGCCGGATCGGCGTGCTGCTCGGGCTGGTCTTCGGGTTCGTCGTGTCCTGGCTCGCCGACAAGGTCCTGGGGAACATCACCGCCTACAACTCCGTCACGGGGAAGGTCGACACCCATCCCCGGGTGAGCTTCAAGGACGTCGCCGCCGCCGACTGGATCGGGCTGCCCCACTTCCACGCGCCGTCGTTCCACGCGTCGGCCGTGCTGGTCGTGCTGCCCGCCGTGATCGCCCTGATCGCGGAGAACGTCGGCCACGTCAAGGCGGTGGGCCAGATGACCGGCGCCGACGTCGACCCCCAGATGGGCAAGGCGATCATCGCCGACGGCGTCGGCACCGCCGTCGCGACCGCCGTCGGCGGCTCGCCCACCACGACGTACGCCGAGAACATCGGCGTCATGGCGGCGACCCGGGTCTACTCGACGGCCGCCTACTACATCGCCGCGGTCATCGCGATCCTGTTCGGCCTGTGTCCCAAGTTCGGCGCGCTGGTCGCCGCCACGCCCGGCGGCGTGCTCGGCGGCGTCACGGTCATCCTGTACGGCATGATCGGTCTGCTCGGCGCGAAGATCTGGGTGGAGAACCGGGTGGACTTCGCCGACCCGGTCAACATGGTGCCGATCGGCGCGGGGATCATCCTCGCGATCGGGCCGGTCACCCAGCACATCGCCGGCGACTTCTCGCTCGCCGGGATCGCGCTCGGCACGATCGTGGTGCTCGCCGGCTATCACCTGCTCCGCGCCATCGCGGGCAGACCAGCGAAGGAGGTCACGGGTGGGGAGATCGGGCTCGAACGCGACCCCGCCGTCTGAACGGCGCGCACGGCGGGACGCGGCGGCGCCGCTCCGGCCGGCACGCGCCGGCCGGGCGGTCCCGGGGGCGGCGACGCGGACACGGCGGAAGACGCGGTGAAGCCGCCCCCGTTCGGCTACCACGGCCCGGCCACCCTCGGCGAGGCGCTCGACGTCCTCGCCGAGGCCGGGCCCGGCGGGAAGGTGCTGGCGGGCGGCCAGAGCCTGATCCCGCTGCTCAACATGCGGCTGGCCGCGCCCGCCCACATCGTCGACGTGAACCGCGTGCCCGGCCTGGACGGGATCGAGGCCGGGCCGTCCGGCGTACGCGTCGGGGCCCTGGCCCGCCACGCCGCCGTGGAGCGCTCGCCGGAGGCCGCCACCGCGCAGCCGCTGCTGCGGCAGGCGCTGCGGCTGGTCGCCCATCCCGTGATCCGCAACCGCGGCACGGTGGTGGGCAGCCTCGTGCACGCCGACCCCGCCGCCGAGATGCCCGCCGTGCTCGCCCTGCTCGGCGGGTCCGTACGGCTGGCGAGCCGGGGCGGGGAGCGGGAGGTGCTGGCCGCGGAGTTCTTCACCGGGCCGATGGAGTCGGCGCTGCTGCCCGGCGAACTGGCCGTGTCGGCGTTCTTCCCGGCGCTGCCCCCGCGGTCGGGCACGGCCTTCCACGAGGTGGCCCGGCGGCACGGCGACTACGCGGTGGCCGGGGTGGCCGCCGCCGTCACGCTGGACGAGGACTTCCGGATCGCCGCCGCCCGGGTCGCCTGCGTGAGCGTGGGACCGGTCCCGGCGGTCGTGGACGTCACGGCGGCCTGCGGCCCGCGCCCGGCCGCCTCGGTCGGCTGGGAGACCGTGGTGGACGCCGTACGGGACCGGATCGAACCGGAGGGCGACATCCACGCGACGGCGGACTACCGGCGGCACCTCACCGGGGTGCTCGCCGTACGGGCGCTGCGGGACGCCGCCTCCGCGGCCCGCGGGGAGGAATCGTGAACGAGACACGCCATCACGTGACGCTGACGGTCAACGGGGTCGTGCGGGAGGCGACGGTGCCCGGGCGGCGGCTGCTGTCCGACTGCCTGCGCCACGACCTCGGCCTCACCGGCACCCACGTGGGCTGCGAGCACGGCGTCTGCGGCGCCTGCACGGTGCTGCTGGACGGCGAGCCGGTGCGGTCGTGCCTGACGTTCGCCGTCACGGTGGACGGCCACGAGATCACGACCGTGGAGGGGCTGGCGCGCGACGGCGAGCTGTCACCGGTCCAGCGGGCCTTCACCGAGTGCCACGCCCTGCAGTGCGGGTTCTGCACGCCGGGGTTCCTGTGCACGGTCACCGCGTTCCTGCGGGACAACCCCGCACCGACCGAGGAGGAGGCGCTGGAGGCCGTGGCGGGCAACCTGTGCCGGTGCACCGGCTACCAGAACATCCTCAAGGCGGTCCACCGCGCCGCGGAGATCCAGGCGGAGGAGGGCGGGGCGTGACGACGAAGCTGTTCGGCGAGCCGGTCCGGCGGCGCGAGGACCCCCGGCTGATCACCGGGCAGGGCCGCTACCTCGACGACCTGGGCGGAGGCGCTCTGGCCGCCGCCTTCGTCAGGTCGCCGCACGCCCACGCGCGGATCCTCGACATCGACGTGTCCGACGCGCTTGACGTCGAGGGCCTGGTCGCGATCTACACGTGGGAGGACCTGCCGGGCGCCCTGGCCGAGCCGCTGCCGCTGCTGATCCCCCACCCCGCGCTCACCCACGGGCGTACGGCGTACCCGCTGGCCCGGGAGATCGTCCGGCACGTCGGCGAGCCGGTCGTGATGGTCGTCGCCCGCGACCGCTACCTCGCCGAGGACGCCTGCGCGCTGATCCGGGTCGACTACGAGATCCTCAAGCCCGTCGTGGGCATCGAGGAGGCCGTGCGCGGGGTTCGTCTCGTGCACGAGGACGTGCCGGGCAACATCGGCGCGCACCTGGTCCAGGAGGTGCCGGGACCGGGCGGCGTGACCGCGCGGGAGGCGATCGAGGCCGCCCCGCACACGCTGGAGTTCCGCCTCGACGTCGAGCGCAGCGCGTGCACGCCTCTGGAGGGGAAGGGCGTGTACGCCCGCTGGGACGCCGACGACGGGTCGCTGCGCGTCTACTCCTCCACGCAGACCTCCACGAGCGTGCGGATGGCGATCGCGGCCAAGCTCGGGCTGCCGCTGCCCAAGGTGGAGGTCATCGCGCCCGACGTCGGGGGCGGGTTCGGCGTGAAGATCGTCCATCCGTGGCCGGAGGAGATCCTCGTGCCGTGGGCGGCCCGGCTGCTGAACCGCGAGGTGAAGTGGACCGAGGACCGGCGTGAGCACTTCATCTCGTCCTCCCACGAGCGCGGCCAGGTCCAGCACGTGCGGGTCGGGTTCGACGACGAGGGGCGCGTCCTCGGCCTGGAGGTGGAGATCCTGCACGACCACGGCGCCTACACGCCGTACGGGATCATCGTGCCGATCATCACCTCGACGCAGCTGCTCGGGCCGTACAAGGTGGGGGCCTACCGGGTCGAGTTCTCCTCGATCTACACCAACACCGTGCAGGTCACGCCCTACCGGGGCGCGGGCCGCCCGCAGGGCGTGTTCTGCATGGAGCGGACGAT
This sequence comes from Microbispora sp. NPDC046933, assembly GCF_040644635.1. Taxonomy (NCBI): domain Bacteria; kingdom Bacillati; phylum Actinomycetota; class Actinomycetes; order Streptosporangiales; family Streptosporangiaceae; genus Microbispora; species Microbispora sp. NPDC046933. The sequence goes on from NZ_JBEYWW010000049.1 coordinate 30,182, forward strand.
GGACCGCATCGCCGCCCACCTCGGCAGGGACCGTACGGAGGTCCGCGCGGCCAACTTCATCCAGCCGGACGAGTTCCCGTACGACCAGGGCATGACGTTCCAGGACGGGCGCCCGCTGATCTACGACAGCGGCGACTATCCCGAGGCGCTGCGCATGCTCAAGGAACTGATCGGCTGGGACTCCTTCCCCGAGACGAGGGCCTGCGCGGCGGCCGAGGGACGCAGGATCGGCATCGGCGTCGGCTGCTACGTCGAGGGCACCGGCGTCGGCCCGTACGAGGGCGGGCACGTGCAGGTCACCTCCGACGGCCGGGTGCACGTATCGACCGGCCTGACCTCACAGGGGCAGGGGCACGAGACCGTGTTCGCGCAGATCGCGGCCACCGAGCTGGGCGTGCCGATCGAGAAGGTGTCGGTCGTCACCGGCGACACCCGGCGTTTCGGGTACGCCGTGGGCACCTTCGCCTCACGGGCGGCGGTGATGAGCGGCAACGCGATCGCGCTGGCCTGCCGGAAGGTCAGGGAGAAGGCGCTGCGGATCGCGGCGGAGGCGCTGGAGGCCGACCCGCGCGACCTGGAGATCACCGACGGGATGGTCCACGTCACCGGCGTGCCGTCGGCGTCGATCCCGCTGGCGACCGTCGCCGTGCTGTCCAACCCGCTGCGGTACGCCTTCGACGAGGAGGCCAAACGGGCCACGCAGTTCGCCGGGACCGCCTCCGACGACCGGCCGCCGGTGGCCGAGGGGGAGGAGCCCGGCCTGGAGGGCCGGGACTACTACTCGCCGGTCAGGTCCACCTTCGCGGCCGGCATGCACGCGGCGATCGTGGAGACCGACCCGGACACCGCGGAGATCAGGATCCTGCGCTACGCCGTCGTCCACGACTGCGGCAGGCTGATCAACCCGATGATCGTCGAGGGGCAGATCCACGGCGGGGTCGCCCAGGGCGTCGGCGGAGCGCTGTACGAGAAGATGGTCTACGACGAGCACGGCCAGTTGCTGAACGCCTCGTTCATGGACTTCCTGATGCCGTACGCCACGGAGGTGCCGCGCATCGAGACGGCCCATCTGGAGACGCCCTCGCCGCTGAACCCGCTCGGGATCAAGGGCGCGGGGGAGGCGGGGGTCATCCCGGTCTCGGCCGTCATCGCCTCCGCGGTCGAGGACGCCGAGGGCATCACCATCACCCGGATGCCCATCTCCCCCTCCGATCTGTACGCCCTGCGTCTCACGCGTCAGGGATTGGACTGATCTACGCCTTCGAAGCGATCAGAGGACCTCGGCGGTGAGGCGCTTGCGGAAGACCCAGTAGGTCCAGGCCTGGTAGGCGATGACGCCCGGCAGGGCGATCAGGCCGATCCAGGTGAGGACGGTCAGCGTGTACGGCGCCGAGGCCGCCTCGGCCAGCGTGAGCCCGGGCAGGGGAGCGTTCCACAGCACGCCGAAGACGGTGGCCGTCGTCGCGGCGATCGCGGTCGCGGTCGCGGTGAAGGCCCAGCCCTCCCGGCGGCCCCACACCAGCGTCACCCCGGCCGCCAGCGCCGCGGCGGCGAGCAGGGCCGTGCCCAGCGTCCACATCGGCCCCTTGCCGGGCACGGACGGCAGCGTGGCGAGCGCCACCGGCACCGCGCCGACGGCCGCGAGCAGCGCGGCGCGGCGGGCGCGGGCCCGGACCCCGCCGGTCGTCTTGAGCGCCACGAACACCGCGCCGTGCAGCACGGCCACCGACAGCGACAGGGCCCCGCCGAGCACGGTCGCCAGCGCCGTGCCGAACAGCAGGTTGCCGAAGATCGCGCCCCACAGGAACGCCGGCAGCACGCTGCCGGTGACGATCCCGGCGTCGCACAGCGCGACCTCGCGCCGCGAGTGGACCTTGCCCCGCCACTCCAGGCCCACCCCGCGTACGATCAGGCCGGCGATGACGAGGAAGACCGCCAGGTAGAAGCCGCTCAGCAGGCCGGAATACCAGGCCGGGAAGGCGGCGAACATCGCCCCGATCGCGGTGATCAGCCACACCTCGTTGCCGTCCCACACCGGCCCGATGGTGCCGAGCACCTGCCTGCGGTCGGCCTCCGAGCGCGACAGCAGCGGCAGCAGCGCCCCCACGCCGAAGTCGAACCCCTCCAGGACGAAGTAACCCGTCCAGAGGAACGCGATCACGATGAACCAGAAGGTCGTCATCTCGTGGCTCCTCAGTACATGAGCGTCGGCGTGAGCCGCGCCTCGTCGGGCTGGGCGGGAACGGCGCCGGCGGGCGCGCTCTCGGCCGGCGGCAGTTCCGGGCCCGCCTTGACGTGCCGCACCAGCAGCACGCCCTCGGCCAGCGCCAGCACGCCGTACAGGACCGTGAAGATCGCCAGGGTGATCGCGACCTCGCCGAGCGAGACGCCGGGCGACACGCTGGCGGCCGTCATGAGCTCGCCCTGGACGGTCCACGGCTGGCGGCCGATCTCGCTGAGCAGCCAGCCCGAGATGATCGCGATGGCGGGCAGCGGGAGCGCCAGCACGCACAGACGGGCGAACCAGTCGGGCACCGGCTTCGCCGTGCCGCCACGTCGCCGCCGGGGCCGCCGGGTCAGCCACAGGCCGAGCACGGACAGGCCCACCGTGGCCATGCCGAAACCGATCATCACGCGGAACGACCAGAAGACGACCGGGAGGTTCGGGGTGTAGTCGGCCGGCCCGAAGGTCTTCTCGTACCGCGCCTGGATGTCGTCGACGCCCTGGACCGTCGCGCCGGGGTCGTGCGCGGCGAGCAGGCTGAGCAGGCCGGGCACCTCGACGCCGGGGGCGATCGAGAACGGCGCTCCCGCGGTGTCGTGGCGCAGGCCCTCCGCCGCGGCGAGCTTCATCGGCTGCTGCTCGCGCAGCAACTGGCCGGACAGGTCGCCGCTGCCGGCGACGACGGCCCCCGCGATCGCCGTCATGACGAGCGCGGCGCGCAGGCTGGTCCGCCACATGTCCGGCAGGCGACGCATCGGCGTGGTGGCGTCCCCGGCGGCCATGCGGGCCCGGCGGCCCGGCCGCAGGCCGAGGCCGCGCTCGCGCAGGATGCGGTAGCCCGCGACGGCGATCACGAACCCGCCCGCCACGACGAACGAGGCGGCGACGACGTGCGGCACCTGGGCGAGGGCCGTCGAGTTGGTCAGCACCGCCCACAGGTCGGTCATCCTGGCCCTGCCGTCCACGACCTCGTAGCCGACCGGGTGCTTCATCCACGCGTTGGCCGCGAGGATGAAGTACGCCGACAGGTTGGAGCCGATGACGGCCGCCCACAGGCAGGCGAGGTGGATCCGCTTGGGCAGCCGGTCCCAGCCGAAGATCCACAGGCCGAGGAACGTCGACTCCAGGAAGAACGCGAGCAGCGCCTCCAGCGCCAGCGGCGCGCCGAACACGTCGCCGACGAAGGTCGAGTACTCGCTCCAGTTCATCCCGAACTGGAACTCCTGGACGATGCCGGTGACCACGCCCATCGCGAAGTTGATCAGGAAGAGCTTGCCGAAGAACTTCGTGAGCCTGAGGTAGTGCTCCTTGCCCGTCAGATGCCAGGCGGTCTGGAGCCCGGCGACGTAGACGCCCAGCCCGATCGTCAGGGGTACGAAGAGAAAGTGATACACGGTGGTCACCCCGAACTGCCACCGTGCCAGGTCAAGCGCGTCCATGTCTCCCTCACGCCAGAGCTCTACGGCCTGTAGTTCTATGTCCAGTAGTACTACAAGCTGTAGAGCATTAGGTCCCCGCGAGATGCGATCTTCGTCACAGCCGGGCGGCGTGCCGCCCGGACCCCGGTTCGCGGTCCCGGATCCCCCGTTGCTTGCAGTGCCGACGATTGCGGTCGGATCGTCCCGGTCGCCAGGGACGCCGGTCCCGCCCCGCCGGGAGCGCCTCCTGGGGAGGCACGGGATCAAGAATGGACGAACGATGACAAGTGCCGCGTCCGCCGCGCGGCTGATTCGCCCGTACGCCGCGCGGTTGACTGCCGGGAGGCGCCCCGTCGAAGCCGGCCTGGAGACGGCGAAGACCTCCGGTCCCGTGACCGGAGGTCTTCGTGGTCCCGCACCCGCGCAGGGGGCGGCGGGGTGGAGGGCCAGCGTCGGGTAGTCGGTGTACACGCGGTGGTCGCCGCCGAAGGCGGTGCTCAGGTCGGGCTCGTTCAGCGGCGCGCCGACGCGCAGGCGCAACGGCAGGTCGGGGTTGGCGAGGAAGGCCCTGCCCAGCGCGACCAGATCGGCGCCCCAGCCCAGCGGCTTCTCCGCGGCGGACGCCGGGTCGGCCGCCACGGGGTCGTTGACGATCAGGGCGTTCGGCCACAGGCCGCGGATCCGCGCGTTGAGCTCGTCGCCGCCGGTCGCAAGGAGGTGCAGGTAGACCAGGTCGAGGTCGGCGAGCGCGGACACCAGCGCGGGGTAAACCTCGTGCGCGTCCTCCTCGGCCAGTCCCTGCGCGCCGTGGGCGGGGGACAGCCGGATGCCCACCCGGTCAGGGCCGATCTCCTCCGCGACGGCCCTGGCGGTCTCCACGGCGAAGCGGATCCGGCCGGCCACCGATCCGCCGTACCGGTCGTCGCGCAGGTTGGCGTTCTGGGACAGGAACTGGTGGATGAGGTAACCGTTGGCCCCGTGCAGTTCGACGCCGTCGAACCCGGCCTCCACGGCCCGGCGCGCGGCAGTGGCGAAGTCGCGGACCGTCGCCTCCACCTCGGCGGTGGACAGCTCCACGGCGACCGGCGTGTCCTGGAGGCCGGTCGGCGTGAAGATCTGCTCCCCGAGCCGTACGGCCGAGGGGGCGACCGGGAGCCTGCCGGTGTTGTCCGGGTGGCCGACCCCGCCCGTGTGCATGATCTGGGCCACGATCCTGCCGCCCGCCGCGTGGACGGCACCGGTCACCTCACGCCACCCCGCCACCTGATCGTCGGTGTGCAGCCCCGGCGTGTTCATGTAGCCCTGCCCCGCGGGGCTGGGCTGGACGCCCTCCGTGACGATCAGGCCCGCCGAGGCGCGCTGGGCGTAGTAGAGCGCGGTCAGTGGAGAGGGGACCCCGGCCACGTACGCGCGTGACCACGTCATGGGCAGCCGGCCCTGCCCGTGGGGCATGTGAAGTCTGCACGAGCGCGGCGGCATGCCGGGGCAGATCTTGCCGTTCTCGCCGCACGGGTGGTTCTCTAGGGTGCTCGGCATCGGAGGTGGCCCATGAAGGTCTCAGGCAGCGCGCTGGTCGCGGTGGAGCGCAAGCGGGTCTGGGACGCCCTCCAGGACCCCGGCGTCCTGGTGCGGACGATCCCCGGCTGCGAGCGCCTGGAGGCGATCGGCGAGAACGTGTACGCGATGACGGTGACCGCGGGGGTCGCCCCGATCAAGGGCGTCTACCAGGGCGAGGTGGCTCTGCGCGACCAGGAGGAGCCGGACCGGTTCACCCTCGCCGCGCGCGGTCAGGGTGCTCCCGGCACGGTCGAGGCGACCGTGGTCGTACGGCTCGGCGACGCCGGGGGCGGCACTCGGATCGACTACGACGCCGAGGCCGTGGTCGGCGGCATGATCGGCGGCGTGGGGCAGCGGATGCTCGCCTCGGTCGCCAAGAAGACCGCGGGGGAGTTCTTCGCCGCCGTCGAGCGGCACCTGCTGTCCGCCGCCGCCCCCGCCGTGCCGGCCGGATCCGCGGCATCCGCCGTCCCCGAGGCCGCGCAGGTGGCGACGGCCGTGACCGGGGAGGCCGCGCCGCGGGTGTTCACCCGAGAGGCCCCGCCGGTCGCGCCCCGCCAGGGCGTGCCGGCCTGGACGATGCTCGCGGCGTTCGGCGCCGGCGCAGGGGTCGCGCTCGGCAGCGCCGTCATCGGCTGGCTCCTCGGCCGCCAAAGCCGCCGTAGGTAGGACACGCGCCGCCGTAGGTAGGACACGCGCCGGCGGCCGCGAGCAGTGCGAGGGTCACGATCAACGTGCTCTCGTCGCACCGTCGCCGACATCTCGCGACTTCAGGGACAGGCCGGTTCCGTTCGGCGGGACCGGCCTGTCGTGGTTCGGCTCGCGGCTGCGGGACACTCCCTAGGAGAGGGCGTCGACGGGTGCGTCCCAGTCGATGCGGTAGCGCTGCTCCGGGCCCACGGTCTTGTCCGGATTCATGACCGTCTTCATCATCAGCGGCATGACAAGCGGCATCAGCTTCTGCATGACCGGGCCCGGCGTCTTGGCGTGGTTGATCTTGGAGGCGCGTGCCGCCACCTTCTCCACCCGGGTACGGCGGAGCCGCTCGTACGCGGCGAACGCCCGCGGTACGTCCTCGATGTCCCGCAGGCAGCGGGCGAGCTGGACGGCGCTCTCGATGGAGAGCGACGCGCCCTGTCCCGAGCTGTTCGACGGCGCGTGGGCGGCGTCGCCGACCAGGACCATCCGGTCCCGGTGCCAGTGCGGGACGCTGGGCATGATGGAGAGCGCACCCGTCACCTGCATCGATGTCACCGGGGTGTGACGGAGCAGATCACCGCCGGGCGCGTCCTCGCCGTACGTCTCGCGCAGGATGCGCATCCACTCCTCGCGCGGCACCTCGCGGGCCTGGGTGAGGGACAGGGGGCGATGGTAGGGCAGGTTGACGCCCCAGGTGCTGCCGCCCGCGGCGTTGCGCCAGTAGAGGTAGTAGCCGCGCCTGCCGAAGGCGAAGACCATCGTCTCCGGATCTTCCGGTACCTCGTACGAGGACACGCCTTCCAGGCCGAGCATCCCGGTCCACTTCGGGCCGGGCGCGTCCGGGTCGATGAGCCGGCGCACGGTGGAGTGGACGCCGTCGGCGCCGACCAGGACGTCGAACCTGGCCCGGCTGCCGTCGTCGAAGACCGCTGTGGTGCCCTCGACCCCGGTGAGCCGTCTGCCGTACTCGACGCCGACGCCCTGCTTCACAGCCTCGTCGTGAAGCGCCCGGTAGAGGTCGGCGCGCCGGACCACGTGCATCGGCCCGGCCTCGGACAGGCTGGGCAGCTCCAGGCGCGTGCGACCGGCGAGCGTCATCACCGAGCGCGTGCTGGGCTGCGCGGCCGCCCGCACCGCGTCGGCCACCCCGACGATCTCCAGCGCCGCCATGCCGTTGGGGGCGAGGGCCAGCGATCCGCCGACGCCGTCGGCGCCGGTCGGGTACGCCTCGTAGATGGTGGCGTCGATGCCCGCCTTGCGCAGCGCCAGCGCGGTGACCGGGCCGGCGACGCCGCCACCGATGATCGCGACGTTCTTCATTTCTCCTCCTGTCGGTTGACGTGCTCGCCGAACCGTCATGGGAGGAGACCCGTTATTCTCGATTCGTTGCATCTTCGGGCCACCGCATGCCGGTTCGAAGGTTCTCCTGGTGGCGGTGTTGCAGCACCGCCACCAGGGCTAAATGTCGGTGATGTTGTTTTCCGCCAGTTCCTTCATCTCGGCTGACAGCCCGCCGCTCTCGTGGAAGGCCCGCCACTCCGGCAGCCCGGGGAAGGTGCCCGCGGTGAGCTCTTCGAGCAGGGCGCCGACCCAGCCCTCTTCCGCCTTGAGCATCGCCAGGTCGTACTCCGTTTCGATGAGGAACAGTCGCGGCACCTGCGCGGCGTCACGTTCGTAGAGCTCCTCCAGCCCGGCGATCCCCTTCCTGATCGCCGCGAGCCGGTCGGTGAGCAGCCGGACCACGTCGTCCGGGGGGAGCACCGCCATGACCGACAGACCGGCTCGAAACCACGGGAACTCCGTGTGGGGAACGCTGAGCAGCTCCCGGGTCCAGTCGACCAACTCCTCCCGGCCCGCCTCGGTGATCTGGTAGACGGTCCGTTCCGGGCGGCGCCCCTGGCGGCCGCTCTCCAGTTCCTCGATCAGCCCATGCTTGGCCAGGTTCCCGACGACGGTGTAGAGGGACCCCCACTTGATCCCCATGTCGTGCTCTTTGTTCCAGCCGCGCAGGGCCGCCGCCATCTCGTAGGGATGCATGGGCCGATGTGCGAGCGCGGAGAGCACCGCCAACGCCAGCAGGTTCGCCACCTTGCGCCGCTTCGCCATGACGACCACCCCCGTGCGTGTTTACTCGCGTACGAATATACGGATGCGAGTTGACGACCGCAAGACCGGATCCCGGAGTCAGGAGGAACGCCGAGCGCGAGGTCGACTGTCCCCGCCACTCCCAGGAAACGCCGCCGGCGGGGAATCGGCCGTCGAAGGCGCTGGTTGGGACATGTCGTGAAAGTCGAGATCTTCTCCGATGTCGTGTGTCCCTGGTGCTACATCGGTCACCACCGTCTCCGGCAGGCCGTGCGCCTCTACGAGGGGGACGTCGAGGTCACCCATCGTCCGTTCCAGCTCGACCCGGACGGGGTCTCCGGCGGCGAGCCGCTGCTGCGCGCGCTGGAGCGCAAGTTCGGCGGCGCCGACCGGGTGGCGCAGATGACCGGTCACGTCACGGGCGTGGCGGCGCAGGACGGGCTTGAGCTCCGCTTCGACCGGGCGGTCGCCGCCAACACGTTCGAGGCGCACCGGCTGGTCGGGCTGGCCGGGCGCGCGGGGCGCGACGCGGACATGGCCGACCGGCTCTTCCGGGCGCACTTCACCGACGGCCTCGACGTCGGCGACCCCGCCACGCTCGCGATGCTCGCCGCCGAGACCGGCGTCGAGGACACCGGCGAGGGGGCCGAGCAGGTGCGCGCGGAGCTGGCCCGGGCCCGCGCGCTCGGCGTCCGCGCCGTCCCGCTGTTCCTGTTCGAGGAGAAGTTCGCCGTCTCGGGCGCGCAGCCCGTCGAGACGCTCGTGGCCGCCCTGCGGGAGGTCGAGGCCCGTACGGCCCAGGAGAAGGCCGTACGCGTGCCGGCCGGCGAGGACTGCGACGACGGCACCTGCGCGGTGTAAGTCACCCGTCCGGGCAGGGTCTGACGACAGGACGGCGATTCTTCGGCAGAGTGCGCCGGTTCTTCCGATCGGCGGCGATCGGTAAACACGGAGCATGTCCAGCGTCCGCATCGGGGTCGACACAGGCGGCACCTTCACCGACGTCGTGCTCGTCGACGAGGAGTCCGGCCAGATCGTCACGACCAAGACTCCCTCGACTCCTGCCAACCCGGCCGACGGGTTCATGGCAGGCGTTCACAAGGTGCTCGAGGCCCACGCGGGGTCCCGCGCCCTCGATGCCGTGTCCGCCCTCGTCCACGGCACCACCGTCGCCACCAACCAGTTGCTGGAGGACCGCCCGGACGGCACGTCTCACCTGGGCTTCGTCACCACGGAGGGCTTCGAGTTCGTCCTGGAGATCGCCCGGCAGAGCGTGCCGGACGGGTACGGCAACTCCTACTTCTGGGTCAAGCCGCCGCGCATCGTGCCCGTCCATCGGGTGCGGACCGTCGGGGGACGGCTCGACCACCTCGGCCGGGAGGTCCGGCCCTTCGACGAGAAGCAGGCCGCGGACGTCGCGCGGTGGTTCAGGGAGCGGGGAGTCACCGCCATCGGGGTGTGCTTCCTGCACTCCTACGCCAACCCGGACCACGAACGGCGGATGCGCGAGGTGCTGGAGCGCGAGCACCCCGAGGCGGTCGTGTCGCTGTCGAGCGACGTGCTGCGGGAGTACCGGGAGTACGAGCGGTCGGTGACCACGCTGGTGGACGCGGCGGTCAAGCCGATCATGCGGCGATACATCGACAACCTGTCGGAGCGGCTCGGCCGGCCGTTCTCCGTCATGAAGAGCAACGGCGGCGTACTGTCGGCGGCCGAGGTGGTGCACCAGCCGATCACGACCGTGCTGTCCGGCCCGGCGGCGGGGGCGCTCGGCGCGGCGCTGATCGCGGGGACCGCCGGGCACCCGAGCGTCATCACCCTCGACGGCGGCGGCACCTCGACCGACGTGGCCGTCGTGGTGGACGGCGAGCCGTCGCTGACGACCGAGGGCAGCATCGGCCGCTACCCGTGCAAGATCCCGATGATCGACATCGTCACGGTCGGGGCGGGCGGCGGGTCCATCGCCTGGGTCTCCCCCGAGGGGACGCTGAAGGTCGGCCCGAGGTCGGCGGGCGCGGACCCCGGCCCGATCTGCTACGGCAGGGGCGGCGCCGAGGTGACGGTGACCGACGCGCACGTCTTCCTCGGGCGGGTGCCCCCGCATCTGCTCGGCGGCGAGATCCCCCTCGACGTCGCCGCCGCGCGGGCGGGCGTCGAGGCGCTGGCGGGACGGCTGGGGCTGGCCCCGGAACGCTGCGCCACCGGCATCCTGGAGATCAGCGCGTTCAACCAGTCGAACGCGATCAGGCAGATCACCGTCCAGCGCGGTCTCGACGTGCGGGACTTCCCGATGGTCGCCTTCGGCGGCTCGGGGCCATTGCTGGCCTGCCGCCTCATCGACATCCTCGGGCTGCGGGCCGCGATCGTCCCGCCCGACCCCGGGAACGTGTCCGCGTTCGGCCTGCTCACGGTCGACGTGAAGAACGACTACGTCCGCACGCACGTCGCCCGCGACCCCTCCCCGGCGGCGCTCGGCGAGATCCTCGCCGACCTGGAGGCCCAGGCGGCGGCCGCGCTCGACCGCGAGGGGTTCGCCGAGCACGTGTACGCGCGCAGCGCCGACCTGCGTTACTACGGCCAGGCGTACGAGGTGCGGGTGCCCGCCCCCGACGGGCCCGTCGACGCCGCCTGGCGCGACACCGTCGTCGAACGCTTCCACGCCGAGCACGAGAGGCTCTACGGGTACGGCTACCGCGACGACCCCCGCCACGCCGTCGAGTGGGTCAACCTCCGGGTGTCCGGCATCGGGCCGATCACCCGGCCGAGGATCGCGCGCAGGCCCCGCCAGGAGGACGAGCCGAGCCCGGTCGCGACCCGCGACGTGTACTTCGAGCGGTGGGGCAGAACCGTGATCTACCGCCGGGCCGACCTCGGCGCCGGCGCCGTGGTGCGCGGCCCGGCCGTCGTCGAGGAGTACGGCTCGACCCTGCCGGTGCACCCCGGCTTCACGGCGACCATGGACGACTACGGCAACCTCGTGGTGGTGAGCGATGACCGGCAGGACCGTTGACCCCGTGCTCGTGGAGATCGTGGAGGGCACGCTCGCCTCCGTGGAGATGGAGGTGGAGACCGCGATCGCCCGCACCGCCCGGTCGCCCATGATCCGCGACGCGCACGACTTCCGCGCGGGCATCCACGACGTGCGGCTGCGCAAGCTGACCGGGCGCTCCTATTCGGCGCTGGTGCAGCCGATCGTCCGCGACTTCCCGATCGAGACGATGCGGCCCGGCGACGTCTTCTTCCACAACGACGTCTACCTCTCGGAAGGCGGCATCGGCCACCTGCCCGACCTGTGCGTGACGGTGCCGGTCTTCCACGGGGGCGACGTCGTCGCGTTCGTCCAGGCGTTCGGCCACCACGACGACATCGGCGGCGCGGTGCCGGGGTCGATGCCGTCGCACGCGCGCAGCGCGTTCGAGGAGGGCCTGATGGTCCCGCCCATCAAGCTCTGGGACCAGGGCGTGCCCAACCGCGCCGCGCTCACCATCATGACGCGCAACTCCCGGATGCCCGACTCCCTGGCGGGGGACCTCGACGCGGAGTGCTCGGCCTGCCTCATGGGCGCCCGGCGGCTCGGCGAGCTGTTCGACCGGTACGGCCGGGATGCGGTCGAGGCGTGCTTCGACGCGATCATCGACAAGACGACCGAGACGTTCCGCCGCGAGCTGCTCGCGAAGATCCCCGAGGGCGTGCACGTCTGGGAGGACTACGCCGAGCACGACGGCGTGGACGAGCCGCGCCTGCACACCCAGCGGATCACGCTCACCGTCGACCACTCGGCGGACACCCCGCTGACCATCGACTTCACCGGCACCTCGCCGCAGGCCAAGGGGCCGATCAACCACGCAGGCGACTACGCCGACGGTGTGTTCCTGAAGAAGTGGCTGGCGCCGATCCTGCGCAACCTCGCCGACACGCCCGAGCGGATGGCCGAGCTCGACGTCAACGAGGGCGTCGTACCGCTGATCAGGATGGTCTTCCCGGAGAAGGGCACCCTGCTCACGCCGATCTTCCCCGCGCCCACCAACGCCCGTACGTTCGTGATCCTGCGCCTGCTCGGCGTGCTGGCGGGCGTGCTGGCCAAGGCGACCGGCGGCCGCATGCCCGCCGACCAGGAGACCATCCGCTACACCGGCGTGTACGGCGAGTCGGACGACGGGCCGTACCTCATGCGCGAGGTGCTGGGCGGCGGGTCGGGCGGGCGCTGGTACGCCGACGGGGAGGACACCATCCACGTGGTGCCCGACAGCCGCAACATCCCGGTGGAGTTCGCCGAGGCGCGCTGGCCGTTCCGGGTCGAGCGGCTGGGCCTGGCCGTGGACAGCGGCGGGCCGGGGGAGTTCCGCGGCGGCCTCGGCTACGACAAGCACATCCGCATGCTGCGGGACGCCTCCTTCATGTCGATCGCCGACCGCTCGATCCTGTCGTGCTGGGGCGTGAACGGCGGCCGGGCGGGCCGTCCCTTCCAGGTCACCGTGGACGGCGTGGAGATGGAGGGCCTGGTCGACGACTTCCCCGTACGCGCCGGGCAGGTCATCCGCATCCGCACGACCGGCGGAGGCGGCTGGGGCTCGCCGTACGACCGGCCGGCGGAGAGGGTGGCCGCCGACGTGCGCGACGGCAAGGTCTCCTTCGAGGGCGCGCGCGAGGACTACGGCGTCGTGCTGTCCGTGTCACACGAGGCCGGAACCGTCGACAAGGTCGTCGTGGACGCGGAGGCGACCGAGCGCCTGCGGGAGGGGCTGCGCGAGACGCGTCCCGCCGCCTTCTTCGACCGCGGCCCCGGCTACCCCAAACTCTCCGGCGGCCTCCCGCACGCGGAGGTGGACATCGTGTGAGCCGCTGCTGCGGGAGCGGTGCCTCGGCGCCCGACGGTGCGCCCGTGGGACGGGAAGCCGAGGGTCCGGCGTGCGCGACTCCGGCCGGTGGCGCGGCCCGACCGGACGTGAGCCGGCCCGACACGCCCTACGCGCTCACCCGGGGCAACCACCGCCCGGGCTGGGCTACCTCTCCCGCCTCGGCCTCAACCGCTCATCGCGGCGGAGCGGGAGACCTTGGCGGGTGTGGCGCGCAGCTCCGCCTCGAGTTCGGCGATCACGTGTTGAACGGAGCTCCTCAACCGCGCCCGGCGGCCGTTGAGCTCTTCGGCGAAGGCGCGAGCCGCCGGGCCAACCCATACCGGTTCACCGCCGAACTGGGCGCAGGCCCGGTCCAGGGCCGTCTCCAGGACGTGAACGTGCTCCCGAACCGTCTCGAGCGCGGCCCGCAGGTCGTCGTACTTCGGGTTCGGCACCAGGTCGTCGTCCGTGGGCACGTTTCGGGCTCCCGTTTTCAGCGGCAGAAAAGACAGATGGTCGCGCCGTGCTACTCCCTGAGATTATGTGGCCGGATATGGTTCCGGCGAGACACGGAGGCGGATTCGATGCCCGGCGCGCCCCTTTCCGTACGGCTACGTCCCATCACTGCCGCGCTCCTGCTGGCGCTTCTCACCTCAACCGCCTGCACAACAGAAAACTCCCCCACGGCAGCACAAGCAGGCCAAACCCTAAAAAAGCACGTCCTTCAACTACTGGAGGAGCGTAACGCCCAGAACGTGACCATCACCGACCCCGGCGGCAAGAACATCCCGTGCGGCGACGGCAAAGCAAAGCAAACCTTCGCCGCGACAGGTGTGGACCTCCCTGAGAGGCGTCCGGAAACGCTGCGCTCGATGCTACTCGGAACGGTTGAGCACCTGGCGGAGTACAAAGTGGTGAAGGTGGAAACGATGGAACAACCGGTCCGGGTAGCCGATGAAACAGCCAGAACAGTTCTAATCCTAGATTCGCCGCGCAACGGCAGGTATGCGGTGAGCGGTGAGACCGAGTGTCTCCAGCCTGAGTGAGAACTCGGCTAGCGCCGGAATTGAAGTGCCCGGACACGTCCCTGAATCTTCTGACCCTCGAAGTGCGCTGCCAGGTCAGCAGAGACGCCTCCCAGCGCCTTCTTGTCGCCGCCGAGGCCGTTGGCGATGAACCATTGGTCGAGGGCTCGCAGGCCCTGGTTGCCTGATCGGGAGATGGCGGGGAAGGGGCGGAGGTTGCCCTCGCCGTCGGCGATGGCGACACCGGGCGGGCATGTGGCCTGGTAGTCCTTGGGCGAAACGGCCGCGGGGAACCCGGCACCGAGGAGAAGCCCGGCCACGGTGTGCTGGCGGCCCAGGGTCTCGGCGTCGTCGCTGTCGCGCAGTCGCTCGACGTTCGTCTCCTCGCCGGAGCTGATCTCGTCCAGCAGACCACGGCCCTGGTCGAGCATCAGCCACAGCAGTTCTCCCTGCGGCAGGGCCTTGCCGAGCACCAGTTGACTGACGTCCCAGGCCATGTCGTCCGCCATGTCGTTCCGCTCCGCGAGGTCGTCGAGCGCCTTGAGGTGCTTTTCCGCGGCGGCCAGTTCGAAACCGCGGACGTTGCCCAGTGCGGCGAACACGTCGTCCAGCCGGGAGGGGTCCGCGGCCTTCACCATCGGTGGCACGTTCACGCCGACGAGGCGCTTGGCGAGGTCGCCCATTCCCTGGTCGAAGGGCCTGCGGTCCGCCTCGCTTCCGGCGAAGGTGAGCAGGAACCGGTAGGTGTCCTCGGGGCTCAGCCTGAACGCCGGCGACAGGCCCGGCACCCGTGACTCGACCGGGCCGAACGCGCTGGGCAGCAGTTGGTTGGAGTCGCCGAGGTTCGCGCCCTCGGTGATCTCGGTGGCGTACGCGCCCGCGATCTCGGCGAGATGGACGCGCGTGGGCGGGGCGAAGCGGAACCCCGAGGTCCCGGTGACGACGGCGAAGGCGAACCGCGCCGCGACGTCGCTGTGGGCTCCGTCCCTCTCGTCGTACGCGCCGGACGCGGCGGCGAGCATCCGCCCGAACGCGTCGGCGGACGTGGCGTCCACGGCCGCGCGGTCGTTCAGATCCTGCAGGAACGTCACCAGGTCGGGCCGCCGGTCACGCGGGCCGAGACCCGGGCGCGTGAGCAGGCGGGCGGCGGCGTCCCTCGGCAGCGGGCTGTTCCTGGTCGCCAGCGCGATGGCGAGCCGCGCCGCCGCGGGGTCGGCGGCCAGCGCCTCAAGGTACGGCGTCAGCGTCTCGCCGTGTGTCTCCTCCCCGGGGAGGAACACCTGTGTGGACACCACCTCGGCCAGCCACTCGGTGGGCAGGCGCCCTGCCGACAGCAGCTCGCCGATGTCCCTGCGGTCCTCCTCGTCGTCCGCCCTGGTGCGTACGGCGGCGGCGACGGCCGCGAAGCCGGGGACCGCGGCCCCTCCGCTCACCGCCGAGCCGAAGGCCCGGCTCGCGGTCCGCACGGCCTCGTCCACGTTCTCCTGCAGCACCTGGCGCAGCCGCCGGGGCAGTTCGATGGTCCGGCGCACGCCGATCCCGGCGAAGAACGCGGCGGTGAACTCGGAGTCGTCGGCGTGCGCCGCCAGCTCCTCGGTGATTTTCCGGTACTTGTCGACGAGGTGGAAGTCGAACGGGGCGTTCGGGTCGACGTCCCTGTACGCCGCGGCGAGCGCGCCGCCCAGCCGCCGGGCCTCGGCCACGCCGAGGAGGTTCTTCTCGTCGTACGGCACCATTGAGCCTGGCGACCAGCCGGGCGCGTGGGCGAGGCCCACGGCCATCAGGTGGCGGCGGCGCAGGTCGGGCAGCCGTTCGTCGATCCACCGTTCGACCTCGCCGATGGGGCTCAGGGACGTGGCGGGCACTCCCTTCGCGGCGAACACCCTCCGCACGGCCTCGGCGCGTTCCCCGATGACCCCGCGGGCGTGCTCCAGTTCCTTGACGAAACGATCCATGGGCCCGGGGGATATGCCGCTGAAGTCCGGCGACAACGGCCCCGTGCCCGGCGCATCCGATCCCACGTCTCGCCCCCAGGTCGCGTACCGACACCGCACGTCGTCCCCGGACTTCACGGTACCGCTCCGCATGTTCTCCGCACCGGTGATTGGCGACGGTGTCCGTGGGTAGCCGTTCAGTAACGGCACAAACGGGATGGTGAGTTACAAATGGCGTCTATCGTCCAGCGCATCAGGGACTACCTGAAGAGCCCCAAGGGCCACGAGAACGTCGAGAAGGCCAAGACCATGGCCCGCGATCCGGAGAACCGGCAGCGGCTGCGCCGGTTCGTGGACCAGATGCGCGGCCATCGCACGCACCGCTGACGTCCCGGGGCCGGACGTCCGCGGCCGCCGGCGGCGGCCGGCGGAAGTGCCGAGCCGTACGGCACGGGCCGGGCTGTCGTACGGACGGGGTGGCCTGGCAGGCTTGCCGGTGGAGACCGAAGGACGTTCTCCTTAGCGACCCCCGTGGAGGCTGGCCGTGCAGGGACCTCTCAGCGGCATCGTCGTCCTCGATCTGTCCCGGGCCCTCGCCGGGCCGCACTGCGCGCAGATGCTCGGCGACCTGGGCGCTCACGTGATCAAGGTCGAGCACCCGTCGGGGGACGAGTCGCGCGGATGGGGCCCGCCCTTTGTCGGCCCGGACCACGACATATCCACATACTTCCTCGCGGCCAACCGCAACAAGCGGTCGATCACCGTGGACATGAAGTCCGAGGAGGGCCGCGACCTGGTCGAGCGGCTCGTACGGCAGAGCGACGTGCTGGTGGAGAACTTCCGCACGGGCGTGCTCGACCGCCTCGGGTTCTCCGTCGAGCGCCTCCAAGCGCTCAATCCCCGGCTGGTGATCCTGTCCATCACCGGATTCGGTCACGACGGTCCCGAGGGCGGCCGGCCAGGCTACGACCAGATCGCCCAGGGGGAGGCCGGGCTGATGTCGCTGACCGGCCCGTCGCCCGACGAGCCATACCGGGTCGGGGCCTCGATCGCCGATCTGCTCGCGGGCATCCACGGCGCGTACGGCGTGGTGGCGGCGCTGTACGAGCGCGAGCGCACCGGGCGCGGGACGGTCGTCAGGACGTCCCTGCTCGCGTCGGTCGTGGGCGTGCACTCCTACCACGGCACCGCCTGGACCGTCGGCGGCACGGTGCCGAAGGCGGGCGGCAACCACCACGCCTCCATCGCCCCGTACGGCGCCTTCCGCTGCGCCGACGGCATGATCCAGATCGCGGTGGCCAACGACGGGCAGTGGCGTAAGGTCGCGCAGCTACTGGACATCGATCCCGAAGTGCCGAAATATGCGACAAACAGGGATAGGTTCGCCCATCGGGAAGAGCTGATCGCCGAGATGGAGAAGGCGCTGGCGGCGCACGACCGCGAGCACTGGCTCGCGGCGCTGCGGGAGGTCGGCGTGCCCGCGGGTGCGATCCGGTCGATCGACGAGGTGTACGCCTGGGACCAGGTCAGGTCGCAGGGCCTGCTCGTCACCGTCGACCATCCCGTGCTGGGCCCGGTCGAGCTGCCCGGCCCGCCGCTGCGGTTCGACGGCCGAGCCTCGGATGACAGGCATGTCGCGCCTCCCGGCCTGGGCCAGGACAACGACGCCGTGCTCGACTGGCTGGCCGAACGGGAGCGGCGTTCGCCATGAACGAAGGCGACTCGGGCAGGCCGGACGCGCGGGCGCTGATCGCGCGGGTGCTCGACCCGCACTCGTGGAAGTCGTGGGACGAGCCGCTGCGGGACCGGGCCGCGCCCGGGTCGGAGTACGCCGCCGAACTCGCCCGCGTCCGGGCCAGGACGGGGTACGACGAGTCGGTCGTCACCGGCGAGGGCACGCTCGACGGCCGCCGGGTGGCCGTCGCCGCCTGCGAGTTCTCCTTCCTGGCCGGCTCGGTCGGGGTGGCGGCGGCCGAGCGGCTCGTCCGCGCCGTCGAACGGGCCACCGCCGAGCGCCTGCCGCTGCTCGCCGCCCCGGCCAGCGGCGGCACCCGCATGCAGGAGGGCGCGCTGGCCTTCACCCAGATGGTGAAGATCACCGCGGCGGTCGCAGCCCACCGCGCCGCCGGCCTGCCGTACGTCGTCTACCTGCGCCATCCCACGACAGGCGGGGTGTTCGCGTCGTGGGGCTCGCTCGGGCACGTGACGGCCGCGGAGCCGGGCGCGCTCATCGGCTTCCTCGGGCCGCGGGTGTTCGAGTCGCTGCACGGCTACCCGTTCCCCCGGGGAGTGCAGGTCGCCGAGAACCTCTACGCCCACGGGCTGGTCGACGCCGTGGTCTCGGCCGAGGACGCGCGGGAGATCGCCGTCCGGACGCTGGCCGTGCTCTGCGCTCCGCGCGCGGGCCTGGAGCCCGGCCCGGAGCCCGAGGAGGCGGCCGAGCCGGTCCCGGCGTGGGAGGCCATCACCCGCTCGCGCCGCGACGACCGTCCCGGCGTGCGCGACCTGCTCAAATACGGCGCACGGGACGTGACTCCTCTGCACGGCACCGGCACGGGGGAGCGCGACCCCGGCCTCCTGCTGGCGCTGGCCAGGTTCGGCGCCGCGCCCGCCGTCGTGCTCGGCCAGGACCGGCGGCGGCAGCGGGCGGGCAGCACGCTCGGCCCGGCCGGGCTGCGGGTGGCCCGGCGCGGCATGCGCCTGGCCGGTGAACTGGGCCTGCCGCTGGTCACGGTCGTCGACACCGGCGGGGCGGAGTTGTCGAAGGCGGCAGAGGAGGGCGGTCTGGCCGCCGAGATCGCCCGCTGCCTGGCCGACCTCGTCATGCTCGACGCGCCGACCGTGTGCCTGCTGCTGGGGGAGGGCGCGGGCGGCGCCGCGCTGGCCCTGCTCCCGGCCGACCGGGTCGTCTGCGCGCAGCATGCCTGGCTGTCCCCGCTCCCGCCGGAGGGCGCGTCGGCGTTGCTGTACCGGACCGTCGACTTCGCCCCCGAGATCGCCGCCGCCCAGGGCGTACGCGCCGCCGACCTGCGGCGGGACGGCGTCGTGGACCGGATCGTGCCGGAACGGCCGGACGCGGCGTACGAGCCGGAGGAGTTCTGCCGCAGGGTCGCCGGGACGCTCGAACACGAGATCGCAGGCCTGCTGGACCGCCCGGCGGGGGAGCGGATGGCGGCCCGCTTCGCCCGCTACCGGTCGCTCGGCTCCTGAACCGTCCTCCGAGCTGCCTCGACTCGGGTCCCTCAGGGGTTCTCGTGACCGTCCGCCCGGTCAGGAGTGAGCGGCACCGGCACGCGTTCCACCCGGATCGCGTGGACCTCGTCGCGGGGCACGACCACCTCGTACGCGCCGTGGTCCACCAGCCAGTAGCCGAGCGCCTCGGCCTTCAGGCCGTTGTGGCCGGTGTAGGCGATGTGCAGGCCGCCCTCCCCGCCGTCGCCGCCGTCGTCCTCGTCCAGCACGAGGCACGGCTCGCCGCCGAACGCCCCGACCGTACGCAGCAGGGTGAGCCGCTCCAGCGCTGACCGGCTCACCCGCAGCCGCCAGTAGCCGCCCGCGGAGGTGAACCCCTCCTGCGGCGTCTCGCTGAACAGCACCACGTCGTCGCCGCCGGGCCCGACCGCGGCGGCGTAGTCCCGGTCGCGGTAGCGGGCGACGAATCCCAGGCCGGCGGGCTCCATCTCGCTCATCGCGCCGGCCGCCAGGTCAGGCCGTCGTACCCGGCGAAGGGACGCTCCCCTGCCGCGGTGAGGTGGACGATCTCCGCGCCCGCGGGGATCGGCATGGGCATCGTGTGGAACTGCGGCACCACCTGCTCGCGCGAGGCGGTGAAGCCGTTCCCGGTGAAGGGCGGTGCATCGCTCCAATCACCGCCCATGTGCGGGCCGTACGGGACGACGTAGGTGTCGATGTCCCGCGCGTCCCAGCGCATGATGTACAGCTCGGGCACGTCCGGCGTCAGCTCCGATCCGTCGAAGCACAGGTCGAGGGCCTCGACGAGCGCGGCGGGGGTGGTGAGGCGGTCGCAGTCCTGCACGCGGTACACGTAGCCGGAGATGATCGTGCGACGGCCCGACAGGTACGGCACGAGCAGCCGTGGCGGAACCACCTTCTGCATCCGCGTCCTGCGTCCCGGCTCGCTCATGGGGCCAAGTTTACGATCTGTGGACTCCGAGCCGGCGGTGTTCGAGCGAGGGGAGGGTGGCGCGCGCGGTCCCGGTCCACGCGGCGTCGATCTCCGCGATGAGCACGCCGGGGCCCGCGCCCAGGTCATGCCGGGCGACGCCCATCGGATCGACGAGCATGCTGCGGCCCACACCGAACCCGTCCGGTATGGCGGGATTGGGCGCCTGGCCGACCGCGACGGTCCAGGTGGTGTTCTCGATGGCCCTGGCTCTCACGAGGGTCGTCCAGTGGTCCTCCTTCAGCGGCCCCGAGCCCCAGGCGGCGATCACCGCGAACGTGTCCGCGCCCTGGTCGACCAGCGCGCGGGCCAGTTCGGGGAAGCGGACGTCGTAACAGGTGATCAGGCCGATCCTGAGCCCGGCCAGCTCCACGACCACCGGTGCGTCCCCCGGCGCGACCAGTTTCGACTCCTTCGCGCCGAAGGAGTCGAACAGGTGGATCTTCCGGTAGGCCGCGGCGAGCGAGCCGTCCTCCCGCAGGGCGACGGCGGTGTTCCAGACCCTGCCGTCCGCGGCGGGCTCGAAGACGCCCGCGACGACGGCCGTGCCGTGCTCGCGCGCGGCCTCGGCCAGGCCGGTGACGAACGGGCCGTCCAGCGGCTGGGCCGTCTCGACGATCCCCGGGCCGAACCGGGCGAGCGTCGCCTCGGGGAACACGGCGAGGTCCGCCCCGCGCGCCCGCGCGAGGGCGTCACGCACGGTCGCGAGGTTGGTCTCCGGATCGTGGTCGACGGGGATCTGGCACAGCGCTACGCGGGTCACGGATCACAGTCTGCCCGGTCGTCGCCACGCCCCACCAGGTGCCCCGCGAGGTGCCCCACCAGGTGAGCGTGCGCCACACCCACTCCAGCGGGCCGTACCGGTGCCGCGCGAGCCACCACCTGCAGAAGACCGCCTGCGCGGCGACGGTGACGACGGCGAGCACCACGACGGCTGCCCCCGTGCCGTCGGCCTCCAGCAGCGGCATCGCCACCACGATCACCGTCGTGCCCGTCACGTAGTTGGTCAGCGTCATCCGTCCCAGCGCCTCGAACACCGCCGCGTGACGGGCGAGCAGCAGGAACGCCGTCGCGTACGCCGCCGCGCCGCACAGCGCCGCCGCCTGGTAGACCCCGCCGCCGGGCGGCGCGTGGTTCCACCACCAGCCCAGCCCGGCCGCGAGCACGGCCGCCGCCACGCACACGACGCAGAGGAACGGCCCGCTGCCCAGGCCGTCCGCCCCGCCGAGGCGCGCCGGCCCGCTCCTCGCCTCCACACGCGCCTCCACATCCGGGGCGGCGGCCAGGCCGAGCAGGAACAGCGCCGTGATCAGCACGTACGGACGGGGGTCGAGCACAGCGGCGACCAGGGCGCCGCAACCCACCAGCAGCACGGCCCACCGGGGCAGGAGGCTCGCCGGGAGCAGGACGACCGCCCCCAGCAGCGCGTACGGCAGCAGCACCTCGCCGGGGTCGATCAGGATGTGCGCCGCGCCCAGCGCGGCGAGCACGGCCAGGCGCCGGAGCATGACCACGCGCGGCCGCCGCGTGCGCCGCCGCGCCGAGCGCAGGAACAGCGCGAAGGACAACCCGAACAGGAACGCGAACATCGGGTAGAAGCGGCTCTGGAACAGGTTCTCCATCACCCAGTCCAGCGAGGTCGGCCCGTGCCGCACCCTCTGCTGCCAGGCGTTGACCAGCATGATCCCGCACACGGCGAACCCGCGCAGCGCGTCGACCCGCCGGATCCTGTCCACCGCCACGCTCACCCGTCAGTCCCTCCGGAAGCCGGGCGGCCGCCGCACCGCTTTTCTCGGCCTCTTGCGAAATCACGATAAACGCCCGCCCGCCGTCCGGCGTCTTTCCCGGGCGGGCTCAGAGTCGGAGTACCGGCGGATAGGGTGGCGCCTGTGAGCGAGCCGCTGGTGCGGCGGATGCGGGAGTTCGGCACGACCGTGTTCGCCACGATGACGAAGCTGGCCGTGGAGACGGGCTCGATCAACCTGGGCCAGGGCTTCCCGGACACCGACGGACCCGAGCGCATGCTGGAGCGGGCGGTCGAGGCCGTGCGGAGCGGCCTCAACCAGTACCCGCCCGGGCCGGGCCTTCCCGAGCTGCGCCAGGCGGTCGCCGAGCACCGCAAGCAGTGGTACGGCCTCGCCTACGACCCCGACGGGGAGGTCCTCGTCACCGTCGGCGCCACCGAGGCCATCGCCGCGGCGATCCTCGCGCTCTGCGAACCGGGTGACGAGGTGATCGTCTTCGAGCCGTACTACGACTCCTACGCCGCGGCCGTCGCGCTCGCGGGAGCCGTGCGCAGGGCGGTGACGCTGCGAGTCGACGCGGGGCGGTTCACCTTCGACCCCGCCGAGCTGGAGGCCGCGGTCACCCCCCGCACCCGGGCGATCCTGGTGAACTCGCCGCACAACCCGACCGGGACCGTGTTCACCCGGGAGGAGCTCGAACGCGTGGCACGCGTGTGCCGTGAGCGCGACCTGATCGCGGTGACCGACGAGGTCTACGAGCACCTCGCCTTCGACGGCGTCGAGCACGTGCCGCTGGCCACGCTGCCCGGCATGCGCGAGCGCACGGTCATGATCTCCTCCGCAGGCAAGACCTTCAGCGTCACCGGCTGGAAGACCGGCTGGGTGTGCGCTCCCGCGCCGCTCGCGGGCGCCGTGCAGGCGGTCAAGCAGTTCCTCACCTTCACCGCGAACGCCCCCTGGCAGGTCGCGGTCGCGTACGCCCTGCGGGAGGAGATGGACTGGGTCGCGGCCCAGCGGGCGGCCCTGCAGGCGAAGCGGGACCGCCTCGTGACGGGCCTGACGGAGGCCGGGTTCGACGTGCTCCGGCCGGCCGGCACCTATTTCGTGCAGACCGACATCCGGCCGCTCGGCTTCGAGGACGGGCTGGAGCTGGCCCGGCGGCTGCCCGAGCTGGCGGGGGTGGTCGCCATCCCGACCCAGGTCTTCTATGACCACCCCGCGCGGGGCCGTCACTTCCTGCGGTTCGCCTTCTGCAAACGGGACGAGGTCATCGACGAGGCGGTCGCCCGCCTGCGCCGCCTCGCCGGCTGACGAGTTTGATAGCGCAGCGTTACCACTCCTATACTCTGGGTTGATGGTATCAGCGTGATACCGCGCCGTACGATGGAGGTATGGCCATGACGCTTCGCCTGACCGACGAGCAGACCGAGGCCCTCCGGCGGCGCGCCGAGAAGGAAGGCCGGAGCATGCAGCAGATCGCCCTGCACGCGATCGACGACTACCTTGCGCGCGTCGCCGACGACGAGTACACCGATATGTTGGCCGAGAAGGGGGCCCGGCGTTTCGCGGACCTCCTGCGAAGGCTGGGGGAGTGACCCGCTACATCAGCCTTGAGCAGGCGCTGCGCATCGCCCGCCATGCGACGGGAGCGCCGGTCGAGGTTCGTGACATCGGGCTTCTCGAGGCGGCGCTGCTGCGTCCGCGGACGTCGTTGTTCGGGCGGGACGCCTACCCGGATGTGCTGACCAAGGCCGCGGCCATCCTGCACTCGATCGTCTCCAACCACCCGTTCGTGGACGGTAACAAGCGAGCGGCATGGCTCACGATGTATGTCTTCTGCGCGAAGAACGGAGTGGAGATCGAGCCGCGGGACGACGACGTCGCCTACGACTTCGTGATCGCGGTGGCGTCGGGGAAGCTCACCGAGGTGGACGAGATCGCCGACGTGCTGCGCGGCTTCACCGCCTCCTGATCAGCCGTACCACGCCGGAGGCCACGACCGGGGTGGCCAGCCACATGAAGGGGACCGCGTCGGACGTCCAGGCGGCCGCAACGGCGGTCAGCAGCCAGTAGCCTCCGATCGCCCAGTAGACCCAGGCGTTGACGCGCAGCCGGGCCAGGTCGGTGTCCGGCCGATACAGGCGCTGCCCCATCACCAGGCTGGTCAGCGCGCCCTGGCAGAGCAGCAGGACGGCCTCGTTGGCGGCGAACATGGCGATCACCAGGGCCCTGCCTCCCGAGGCCCCGGCCGGCAGATGGTTGGCCTCGCCGAACATCGCCGTGGTGTACGGCAGGAAGGCCACGAAGAACAGCAGCGGGATGTGCAGGGCGACCGCGGACTGGGACAGTCGCTCGATCTGGTCGAACAGGGTGTGATGGGCCCGCCACGCGAACCACAGCATGAGGAACGCCATGGCGAAGGCGATGAAGGAGCTGAGGTGGTCCCCCAGGAACGAGCCGAGCCGCGCGAAGTCCTCAGCCTCCGGGCGGGGGAGTTCCAGGGCGAGCAGTGTGATCGCGATAGCGAAGATCGCGTCGGCGAACACGCCGACGCGTTCGTGGGTGAGCCCGGGACGCACCTGCGGCGTGGCCATGCGGATCTCCATCCGAAGGGGGTGTGGGGGGATGCAGAGGAGCGCAGCGCGATCATTCTGGCAGACGCCCCCGGCCCTCCGCCCGGGTCAGGAGACGACGCGGACGGGCAGGCCCTCGGCCTGGACCGCCTCGCGCAGGGCCGAGGCGAGCTGGGCGAACTCGCCGGACCTGGCCGCCGTCGCGCGGTAGGTCAGGCCGATGCGGCGGCCGGGCGGCCGGGCGAAGCGCCGCAGCGCGATCGGGACCGGCTTGCCGGTCTCCGCCATGGCCGTCATCTCGGGGATGAGCGTGACGCCGAGGCCGCCCGCCACGAGTTGGACCAGAGTCGGCAGGCTCGTCGCGTACGTGGTCATGGTGGTTCTCGCGCCCACCTCGCGGCACACGTCGATGGCCTGTTCCCGCAGGCAGTGGCCCTGGTTGAGCAGCACGATGTCCAGACCCCGCAGGACGTCCCTGCCCAGCGGCTCGGTGTCGTTCGCGAGCGGGTGGTCGGCGGGCAGCGCGAGCAGGAAGTCCTCGTCGTACAGCGGTTCCTCGGTCAGGCCGGTCACGTCGGTGGGCAGGGCGAGCAGGGCCATGTCGAGCCGCCCCTCCCTGACCTCCTCCAGCAGGGTCTCGGTCCTGGCCTCCTGCACGATGAGCTTCAGACGGGGGAAGCGCCGGGCGAACATCGGCAGCAGCAGCGGCAGCAGGTACGGCGCGACGGTCGGGATGACGCCCAGGTGGGCCGGCCCGCTGAACGGCTCCCGCGTCCGCGCGGCGTCGTTCACCAGGTCGTCCAGGTCGGCGAGGACGCGTGCCGCGTGCACGCTGACCCGCTCGCCCGCCGGGGTCAGCAGCACCTTCCTGGTCGTCCGTTCGAGCAGCCGGACCTGCAGGGTCTCCTCCAGCGCGGCGACCGCGCTGGACAGCGCGGGCTGGCTCATCCGCAGCGCGGCGGCGGCCTCCCTGAAGTGGAGATGGTCGGCGACCGCGAGGAAGGCCCGCAGCTGGGCTATGGTCGGCAGGGGCTCACTGATAGGGATCACCTCTCAGATTGGTCCAACTGCTCAATTTCTCGGATCAATGGTAGGTCCGGCAATCTGAGCAGGACAAATTCAGCGATTCAGGACCGGGACGACGATGTCCCGAGGAAGGGGATCGACATGCTTACCGTGGGTGACAAGTTCCCCGAGTACGAGCTCACGGCCTGCGTCTCGCTCGACCCTGACAACGCGTTCGAGACGATCGACCACAAGACCTACGACGGCAAGTGGCGCGTGGTGTTCTTCTGGCCGAAGGACTTCACCTTCGTCTGCCCCACGGAGATCGCGGAGTTCGGCCGGCTGAACGACGAGTTCGCCGACCGCGACGCCCAGGTGCTCGGCGTCTCCGTCGACTCCGAGTTCGTCCACCACGCCTGGCGCAAGAACCACCCCGACCTGCGCGACCTGCCGTTCCCGATGCTGGCGGACGTCCGGCGCGAGCTGTCGTCGGCGCTCGGGGTGCTCGGCGAGGACGGCGTGGCCCAGCGCGCCACGTTCATCGTCGACCCGAACAACGAGATCCAGTTCACCATGGTCACGGCGGGATCGGTCGGCCGGAACGTGAAGGAGGTCCTGCGGGTCCTCGACGCCCTCCAGTCCGACGAGCTGTGCCCGTGCAACTGGAACAAGGGCGAGGAGACGCTGGACGCCAAGAAGCTGCTGGCCGGTGTCTGATGTCGATCGGCAACCTGAAGGAGCTCCTTCCGGCGTACGCCAAGGACATCAAGCTCAACCTCGGGTCGCTCGTCACCACCTCGTCGCTGAGCGAGCAGCAGCTCTGGGGGACGCTGCTCGCCACGGCGATCGCGACCAGGTCGCAGCGGGTGATCGCCGAGGTGTCGGCCGAGGCCGCGGGCTATCTGTCGGCGGAGGCGTTCACCGCGGCCAAGGCCGCGGCGAGCATCATGGCGATGAACAACGTCTACTACCGGTCGACCCACCTGATCGGTGACGAGACGTACGCCACGATGCCCGCCAAGCTGCGGATGACCGTCATCGGCAACCCCGGCGTGGACAAGCTCGACTTCGAGCTGTGGAGCCTCGCCGTCAGCGCGATCGGCGGTTGCGGGCAGTGCCTGGAGTCCCACGAGAAGGTCGTCCGCTCCGGCGGTCTGTCCCGTGAGCAGGTCCAGGAGGCCATCAAGATCGCGGCCGTGGTCAACGCGGTCGCCACGACCCTGGAGGCCGAGGCCGCCCTGGCCCCGGTCTGAACCGGAGCGTGGAAGAAGTTGCAGCGGAACCGGCGGGGGCTGGGGTTCGTGAACAGCGCGCCGGGGTTCCACGACCAGCCGGCGGTCATGCACGGCTTCTCGGATCTGATGGTCGAGCTGTTCGGGGCCAAG
>NZ_JBEYWW010000050.1:0-56701 GCF_040644635.1 Microbispora sp. NPDC046933
TCTACGCCCACTTCGCCGCGTCGAGCTGGATCACCGGCATCGAGCCGCTCGTGCTGCTGTTCCGCCTCGGCATGCTGCCCATGATGGCCGCGATCCCGGTGCTGCTCGGCATGGTCGGAAAGCGAGTCATCGGTTCGACCGTGGGTGCTCTGGTGGCGCTGGCAGGCACCGTCCTCATGACGGCCCCGAATCTGTACGTGGGCGCGAACATCGGAGTCTTCACCTGGCGGGGCTTCCAGTCCTGGACCGGCCCGAGCCAGACCTTCGGCGCCCTCCTCTTCGCCCCGCTCGTGCTGCTGCTGGTCGACATTTTCGAGGCACGGCGGCGGGACACGCGCGCCTGGCTGCTGCTCACCGTTTTCGCCCTCGCGGTGATGGGGGCGAAGGCGACCCATCTTCCTCCGCTTGCCATCGGCCTCGCACTGGTTGCGCTATTCCAGGCGGTCAGGCATCGCCGGCCGCCGTGGACGGCGATCACCATGCTCGTCGTGATCGTGACATGTTGTGTCTACGCGCAGCTCGTGCTGTTCGGCGGGGCGCGGCAGGCCATGACGATCGAGCCTCTCTCGCTGCTCGGCCGCGCGTGGGGTGAGCTGACCGGCCACCCCGGCGCGGCCGTGCCGTTCACGTCGCTTCTCGGTCTCACCACGCTCTACCTGCTGTGCCTCGCGATCACGTGGTGCGGAGTCCTCGGCCTGCTCTGCAGGCCACGGCTCCTCCTGCGACCGGCCGTGATCCTCCTTCTCGGCATGGGCGCCTCGTGCATCTGTGCCGCGCTGCTCTTGGGCCACCCACATCTTGGGCAGCTTTACTTCTTCGGCGCCGCTTACCCGTACCTGATGATCCTCGCGGCCTACGGACTCGTCACCCTGGTCCGTCAGGCGGCGGTTCCGCCGCGCACGATCGCGTACGCGGTGACCGCCGGGGTGGTCGGCACCTACCTGGTGCGCATGCTTTCCGACGTCAGGACGCCGCTGTCTTCCGGGCAACCGCAGAGCGTCCTCTACCGGCCCTACGCGATCCTGGCCGCAGTCGCCGCAGCGGTGGTCGTGGTTTTGATCAGCAGGAGGGCCGGCCTTCGCGCCTGGGCCTTCGTGCTCGTCATGTTCGCCGCCGTCGGCTGGCCCGCAGCCTGGTCCGCGCGGGTGCTGTCGGCGCTGACGCACGTCCCGTCCGGCGGTGCTTCATTCGGCGAGGTGCGGCCGGTGGCGCCTGAGGCCGTTCCTCATGGCCTGATGACCGCGGCCCGGTGGTTGCGCGCGAACTCCGCACCCGACGATCTGGTGGCGACGAACGTTCACTGCCGCTGGGGATACGCGCATCCCTGCGACAGCCGGCAGTTCTGGGTGTCCGCTCTGACGGAGCGGCGCGTGCTGGCCGAAGGGTGGACATACACGACGACGAACATGAGCCGCTGGCGGCCCGGCGACCTGCCGGAGAACCTCCCGTTCTGGGACCGGGAGCGATTGCGGGTGAATGATCTCGCCTTCACCTCGCCGTCGCGATCGACGATCCAGCGACTGCGCCATCAGTACGGGGTGCGCTGGTTGTTCGCCGACGAGCGATACGGGACCCGCGACGCCAACCTCGACGACTTCGCCGATCTCCGGTTCCGCTCTGGCGACTTCGCGCTCTATCAATTGCCCTGAGAGGTTCCCAGGTATTCACAGAACCGCCTCAGATGTTTCGGGAATCGGCGTGTTGGACTTTCGTATCGGAATGAGGCTCCGGCCCTCCCGCAGTCCGTGCCGAAGAATTAACGGGACAACTTCACGGTGCCTGCAGGACACGATCCCGCTTGACCCCGGGGCATCGGGTTTCTCCCCCAGTCACCAGCTATCGTTCGTGTCATGAGCGGTCAGGTAACGTCGAGCAAATCAGGTCCGGCAATTTCACCTTCAAAAGAAGACCGGTCGGCCAGTATGCGGGATCCGCTGAAAGGGCCGGCCCGCGGTAGCCGTCGGTTGATGTGCGATTGGCGGCTGAAAGCGGTATTCTGGACGATTGTCGGTGTTTCCCCTGCACTCGTTGTAACGGTTCTCGTCCGGCATTACTTCAACGTCGGCCTGCTCAGCTTCACGCCCGCGTGGTCGGACGAGATCGAGTACTGGCACCAGATTGCGACCTTCCGTACGGTCGGCTTCGCGGGCGGCGTCTACGGCGTGGACGAGGGACAGGCGAAATTGTCCTTCCTGCACTTCGGTTCGCACGGACCCGCATTTCCGATGTTGCTGGCGAGCATCAGCGCGATTGCGGGTTGGCGTCTGTTCTCCGGACCTCTCATCAACATGGCCGTCGTGGGGGCGGCGATCTTCGGCTTCCTCGCGCTGATAAGGGCCGGCTGGGTGCGGGCCACGCTGACCGCCGCGCTCGTGCTCACGTTCTGGCCACTGATGCTGTACATGACGAGCACCATGCAAGAAAGCGTCCACCAGGCGACGGCCATTGTCCTGGCCGGGATGTTCTTCCGGCTGATCCGCGGCGGTCCGGACATGAGCCGCGCGCTGTACGTCGCCGGGGCCGTGTTGCTCGCGCTGGCGTGCCTGCTTCGGCCGACGTGGGCCCTGCTGTTCGTACCGCTTTTCTTTCTGCGCGGGGCGACGCTTTCGGGCCGGCGACTCGGGTGGGCGGTCATCAAGGCGAGCCCGATCATCGTCGCAGCCTTCGGGCTCTCGGCGGCCGTGTCGACGCCCTATCCGAACTTCGTCTCACAGTTGACGGCGCGGGCCGCCATCTCGCCACCGGGCGCGGCGCACCTGCTGCTCCTGCACCTCTACCACAGTGCCAAAGCTCTCGCCGTGGGTAGCCGGCTTGAACTGGCGCTACGGGCCGCGCTGCTGGCCATCGTCGTGGCGGGAGGTGTCCTGAACGTTGTTCGCCACCTTCGGGGTGACGGTGCCGATCACCGCGAAGACCTGGCCGCCGCAGCGTTCCACATCCTCAACCTGGTGCCGCTGCTCGTCCTGCTGGTCGCCTTCTATGACGTCTTCGACTGGCGTGACTACCGGGTCGTCGCCCCATACGTGCTGCTCTCGGCGCTGGTCGCGCTGGCTCGCTCCGAACGCGTGGTCGTGGTCGTCGTGTTCGTCGCCGATCTAGCCGTCATCGGGGCTGTCGGCCCTCTTTTCGCTACGCTGCACCACCAGCACTTCGTGGCCGTGGATCCCAAGACCGCCGCGCTCGGCGACTACATCACGTACAAGCCGGCGGCATCGCCCTGGGAGAACACCGTTCTGGTCGATCACGCCAATTTCGGCCCTGGACTCCTGAACGTCCCTGCAGGTGTAGGCCTGACGCTGTACTGGCGCGCGAGCGAACATTCGGTCAAATCGAGATATCTGCTCATGACGAGGGAAGACGTACTGAAGCTCGGTCTGGACCGGCTCCGGTTGCTCACCACAACCCCGCTTGGCGCTCTGTACGAGCGCACGGAGTGATCGCACCGTGCCGAGCGAGCCGGCGCGGTCGTTGCGAGGCAGGCTCGGTGACTTCGCCGATTTCCGGTTCTGCTCTGGCGGTTTCGAACCGTATCGATTGCCCTGATGCGGTTTGCGGTAAGGATTTCGCAATGGCTCGCCAAGCGGTGGTGGCGCGGCGGGAGACGGCCGGGCGCTCGTTGTTCACTGCGACGGTGACCGCAACTGGCCCAAATCCCATTCCCTTCAATCGACCGCATGTCGCTCGAAACGAGCTGGCCTACCTGAGGGAGGCCGTGTGCGGTGGCTTCACCTGTGGCGACGGACCGTTCACGAGGCGCGCTACAGCGCTGCTCAAGGAGTTCACACGGGCAGGTGAGGCGTTGCTGACCACCTCGTGCACGCACGCTCTGGAGATGTCGGCGCTCCTGCTCGATCTCAGGCCCGGTGACGAGGTGATCATGCCATCGTTCACCTTCGTCTCGACTGCCAACGCCTACGCCCTCAGGGGGGCGGTGCCGGTGTTCGTCGATTGCAGGCCGGACACGTTGAACATCGATGAGCAGCAGATAGAAGGCGCGATCACCGAGCGTACCCGAGCTGTGGTCGCCGTCCACTATGCGGGTGTCGCCTGCGAGATGGAGACCATCGGCAAGATCTGTGAGCGGTACGGGCTCGCCCTGGTCGAGGACAACGCCCACGGACTGGGCGGGTTCTATCACGGCAGGCCACTCGGCTCCTTCGGGGAGATGGCCGCGCAGAGCTTCCACGCGACGAAGAACATTCAGTGTGGCGAGGGCGGCGCCCTCCTGCTGAACGACCCGAAACTCGTCGCCCGCGCCGAGATCATCAGGGAGAAGGGCACGGACAGGAGCCGGTTCTACCGCGGCCAGGTGGACAAGTACCGCTGGGTCGACATCGGCTCCAGCTACCTGCCCTCCGACGTGCTCGCCGCGCAACTGACCGCCCAGTTGGAGTCGTTCGACGTCATCCAGCAAAAGCGCCACACGGTGTGGGCGCGATACGACAATGAACTGGCCGGCTGGGCGGAGGAGAACGGGATCCGTCGCCCGCTCGTGCCGGATGGCTGTGAACACCCGGCGCATCTCTACTACCTGCTTTTCCCCGACCCTGAGCACCAACAGTCGTTCATCGCCCACCTCGCGGAGATGGGCGTGTGCGGATCGTTCCATTACCAGCCGCTGCATGCCGCACCTGCGGGCGTCTCGCACGGCCGGCTCGCACCCGGAGGCTGCCCCGTCACCGCGCATGTCGCCGACCGCCTCGTACGGCTGCCGCTGTTCGCCGACCTGGACGAGGATGAAGTGTCTCGGGTCATCGCCTGCGCGTCCGCCTACAAGCCGAGCCGATGACGTGTTTCTCGACCCTGACGGCGTCGGCGATCCACGTCTGTCGGCGACGCTGTCAGGGGCGAGGCTGGAATGGCCCCGTTCAGCGATCAGGGGGTACCGCCGATATGGCTTCGGTGATCCAGATCGGCCCGTCAGCACACTCCATTCGGAGACCTTCCGCAGGCTCGATCCTCGTGCGGAGCACCGTCATCCATTTACCGTTCACCTTGCCGAACGGCCCGCGAAGCCCAAAAAGGTTGAACCGGAACGCGCGGACCTGATTATGTATCTCACGAGCGGTGTGCGCCCAATCGATGAACATGAAATCGGGCTCCATCCAACCGGCGTAGGTGGCATCGGTCTCGTTCTGGGGTTCGCCGGGGGCGCCGGTGGCCACGTTTTCGAGAGCGACACCGAGTAGATCGCTGACGAGGAGATCGATCTCCCTCCACAGGAGGGCGGGTACCGGGTCTTCCTCTATTCGAATTCCGCCTTTCTGTACGATGACGTTTCCCGTGTCGAACTCTTCCTTCATCCAGTGGATCGTCACCCCGATCTCCGGGTCTCCGTTCCGAACCGCCCACTGAACTGGCAGCGGCCCTCTATATTTGGGCAGGAGAGACGGGTGGATGTTTATGACACCGATTCGCGGTATTTGCAGAACCTCTCTGGAGAGCTTCCAGGGGAACCCATAGACCACGATGAGGTCGGGATGATAACCGGCCAACGCCTTGGCCAGGCCATCGACATTTCCAGGCAGCAATAGATTCGAGCCGGGAGGCAGTGCCTCACTGATGGCCGCGATGGTCTCCGCGGAGGCCTTGCTGGTGGTCCTTCCCTGCCGAAGACTACGAGCATAGACGAGGGCGACCGGTGTGTGGCCGGCCCTTATGCATGCCTCGTGCAGGAGCGTGAGACGACCGGCAGTATAAAAGATCAGGACTACACGCATCGAGTCGGGCATTCTCGCACTCGCTCCTTGCCTCGGTTTTGTCTGGCAGTATCTTGTCTTGCCGGTCGCCCGAAAAAGGAGACCGGCGCTTTGGGAACTTCGACGATTACGCTAGCAGCTGCCACGCGGTAATCGTCTACCGCCCAAGATGGGGTCGGCAAAAATTTTGACGAGTAGGGGGTGATTCCATGAAGCGGTCGACAATGAGGATCGCCGACCGGTGCCCCTGTCGTCGGCGTTGGAGTCGTCGCTGTCCGGCATCGCGCCGCATGCGTCGTCGACCGTCATCGACCGACGGTCCGCCCTGCCGTCTTAATGATGGATATGAATTGACTTTCTCAACAAAATGCAAATTCCGTTGTGTGGTCCCGAGTGTGGGACCGGGGTTCGTCAGACTGACGCCATGACCAGCGTATCCGTCGTGATCCCGTGTTACCGGTCCGCGCAGACATTGCCCACGTTGGTTGAGCGCCTTCTCGCCGTGCTGTCCAGCACGGCCTCCCAGTCCGAGGTCGTACTCGTCGTCGACGGCTCTCCGGACAATACGTGGGAGGTCGCTCAGGAACTCGCCGAGAGGCACGATGCCGTCCGTGCCTTGCTGCTGGCCCGGAACTACGGACAGCACAATGCTCTTGTGGCCGGCATCCGCTGCGCGCGTCACGAGATTGTGGTGACAATGGATGATGATCTTCAGCATCCACCGGAGGAGGTCCCCAAACTACTGGCAGGTCTTCGCCCCGACTTGGACATCGTCTATGGAGTGCCGGCCACTGGAACGCACGGCGCCATACGTGATCTCGCCTCCAAGTCACTCAAGATGGCACTCTCTGGACGATTCGGCGCGGAGAACGGCCACGACATCTCTGCCTTCCGGGCTTTCCGGAGTTTCCTGCGTCAAGCCTTGGATGGGGTGGGAGCCCCGTACATCCAGATCGACATCGCGTTCTCGTGGGCTACAACGAAGATCGGGACAGTCCGCGTGGGCATGCAGGGCCGGGTTTTCGGTCGCTCAAACTACACCCTTTCCATGCTCATCCGTCACGCGATCGGGATCTTCGTCGGTTACAGCACCCTCCCGCTCCGCCTGGTGACCTACTTCGGGTTGTTGACGGGAGCACTCGGTCTCACCTTGCTCGTGGTCTTCCTCTGGACGTATTGGTTCGGGGACGGAACGGTCAAGGGATTCACGTCGACCGCATCCATGATCTCGCTGTTCGCCGCGGCCCAGATGATCGCACTCGGCATCATCGGGGAGTATCTCGGCAGGATTCACGTAGAGCGTATGGGACGTCCCACGTACATCGTTCGTCAGCATTACGATATCGGCGCCTCACGCCTGGGATCGGCGCTCGACGTGAGCACGGCGTCTCTCGCACAATCGGCGGTCGACGCTCGTGACTTCGGTGAACCGTCAGAAGAGTCTCTGGCAGAGGCAGTTCGTAGTTCGAGCAGGACGAAAGCGTGAGGCCTATGAAACGAGTTGCCCTGGTCCAGTCGAGCTATATCCCCTGGAAGGGATATTTCGATCTGATCGCCAATGTCGACGAGTTCATACTGTTCGACGACGCGCAGTATTCTTCCGGCAGTTGGCGTAATCGTAATCGTATCAAGACGGCGACGGGCCCCAGGTGGCTCTCGCTCCCAATCAAGCGCGGTCCGCTGAGCCAGCTGATCAACGAGGTGACGATAAGCGACCTGAATTGGCGCGAGCGGCACTGGCGGATCCTCGTGGAGGCATACAAAAAGGCTCCCTGTTTCGACGAGGTCTCGCCCGGCCTGGAGAAGCTCTACCAGGAATGCGCAAGCAATAGACTGTCCGAAATAAACCGGCATTTCCTTGAGGGGCTCTGCCCTCTGCTCGGTGTCCGGGCCAATATCAGCCGGTCGGAGGACTACTCCGCCGTAGGATCGAGCAGTGCGCGTGTCCTCGATATCTGCCGAAAGGCCGGCGCCGACGAATATTTGACGGGTCCTGCCGCCCGAGCCTATCTCGATGAAGATATCTTCCGGCAAGCGGGGATCGAGGTTCGATGGTTCGACTACTCCGGTTACCCTGAATATCCACAGCTTCACCCGCCCTTCGACCACCAGGTGACAGTGCTTGATCTACTCTTCAACGTGGGCTCCGCCGCGGCGGAATACTTGAAAGGTCCTGAGCTTTGAAACGCGGTCGCCGGCGCCCCTGTTGGCCCGGATTCATCGCGGGCCCTGAGTGACGGCAATATGCTCGACCTGAAAGGCCGGAGCGCCCAAGAGGCTGCTGTCCCACGGTGGGCTCGAATCCCGGCTCGCTTTGGCCGGCGTATCGCATATCTGCTGGCCGGTGGTATGACGGCCGGAGTGTACTACGCTGTTCTCGGCCTGCTGTTGCTGGTCGTCGATAATTCGGTGCCCTACCTTTTCCTTGTCGTGGGAAGCCATTTCCTGACCACATCGATCGTCTATCCGGTGTACCGATCGGTTGTATTCAAGGTCTCGAGTGAGCGCTGGCTGCCCGGTTACCTGCGCTTCTACGCCGTCGGGCTGTCCTTCCTCGGCGCCTCCGTCATCGGTCTGCCTGTTCTGGTGGAATTCGCCGGGATTCCCCTCATGGTCGCGCAGGCGTTGATAATCCTGCTGAGCCCACCGTTGAGTTATGTGATAAATCGGACCTGGGCGTTCCGGGATCGGGTCAATTTCTAGCCCGGCCCCGGAAATCTGTGCCACGCGGTTAGGTAAACGCGACTGGCGGCGGGAGGTCCCGGACGTGACTTCCCGATAGTTTCGAGCGATCGTCTGGCTGCGGCCATATCTTCAGTTGGGGGAAATCATGGAAGGTCTCAGGAAGCGGTGAAGGCACTCGTTCTGGCGGGCGGCAAGGGGACGAGACTGCGCCCGCTGACCCACACGTCGGCGAAACAGCTCGTCCCTATCGCGAACAAGCCGGTGCTTTTCTACGGGCTTGAGGCCATCAGGGACGCCGGCATCACCAGCGTAGGGATCATCGTCGGCGACACCGGCCGCGAGGTCCGCGAGGTCGTGGGCGACGGCTCCGCGTTCGGGCTCGACGTCACCTACATCGAGCAGGAGGCCCCTCTCGGCTTGGCGCACTGCGTCCTCATCGCCAGGGAGTTCCTGGCCGACGATCCGTTCGTGATGTATCTCGGCGACAACTTCCTGGTGAACGGCATCACCGGCCTGGTCGACGCCTTCCGCGCGGCCGACTGCGACGCGCGCATCCTGCTCACCAGAGTGTCCGAGCCCCAGTACTACGGTGTGGCCGAACTCGGCCCGGGCGGGGAGATCGTCGCACTGGAGGAGAAGCCGGAGCACCCGCGCAGCGACCTCGCGATCGTCGGGGCCTATGCGTTCTCGCCGGCGATTCACGAGGCGGTGCGCGCGATCAGGCCGTCGACCCGGGGCGAGCTCGAGATCACGGATGCCATCAAGTGGCTCATCGACACCGGCCGCCGCATCCAGTCGCATCTCGTCACGGGGTACTGGAAGGACACCGGCCGACTACAGGACATGCTGGAGTGCAACCGCATCGTGCTGGAGACGATCGAGCCCGTTGTCGGAGGAACTGTGGACGGGCTCTCCGACATAACGGGGCGCGTGGTCATCGCCCCAGGCGCCGTCGTGGAGGGGTCGATCATCAGAGGACCGGTCGTCATCGGCGCCGACACCAAGATCGTCCACTCCTATGTCGGCCCCTACACCTCCATCGGGGAGGGGTGCGTGCTCGAGGATGCCGAAGTGGACTACAGCATCGTGCTCGGTGACTCGGTCATCAGGGGCGTCTCCCGTATCACGCATTCCCTGATCGGACGCAACGTCCAGGTGACCCGGGCGACCGGACTTCCCAACACACATCAGCTCATGGTCGGAGACCACAGCAGGGTTCAGGTGCACGCATGAAGATCCTTGTTCCCGGCGGCGCCGGGTTCATCGGCTCCCACTATGTCCGGTCGCTGCTGTCCGGCGCGTACCCCGGCTACGAGAACGCCCACGTGACGGTGCTGGACAAGCTCACCTATGCGGGCAATCTGGCCAACCTGGCGGCGGTCGAGGGAAGTCCCCGCTTCACTTTCGTGCGAGGGGACATCACCGACGTCGAGCGGCTCCGGGACCTGGTTCCCGGACATGACCTGATCGTGAACTTCGCCGCGGAGACACATGTCGACCGGTCGATCACGAGCGCCGGCGACTTCGTGGCGACCAACGTCCAGGGCACCCAGCAGCTCCTGCAGACCGCGCTCGAGACAGGCGTTCACGCGTTCGTCCAGGTCTCCACCGATGAGGTCTACGGGTCGATCGCGGCGGGATCGTGGACCGAGGCGGAGCCGCTGCAGCCCAACTCGCCCTACTCGGCGGCCAAGGCCGGCGCCGACCTGCTCTGCCGTGCCTACCACCGGACTTACGGACTCGACGTACGAGTGACCAGGTGCTCCAACAACTACGGTCCCTACCAACATCCCGAAAAGGTCATCCCGCTGTTCGTCACCAACCTGATCGAGGGGCGGCCAATCCCCCTGTACGGCGACGGCCGTAACGTCCGGGAATGGTTGCACGTGGACGACCACTGCCGGGGCATCCAGCTTGTGCTGGACAAGGGCTCGGGAGGCGAGATCTACAACATCGGCGGCGGGGTCGAGCTGACCAACCTGGAGTTGACGGAACGGCTGCTCAAGGCCTTCGGCGTCGGCTGGGAGATGGTGGTGCACGTGCCCGACAGGCCCGGGCACGACCGGCGATACTCGGTCGACTCCACCAAGATCCGCTCGCTCGGTTACGAGCCCCTGGTCGAGTTCGATGAGGGGCTGGCCGAGGTCGTCCGGTGGTACCGGGACCACGAGTACTGGTGGCGCGGGCTCGCCGGGCGGCCGTAGCGACCGCCGGCCGAGCGACAAGATTCGAGAGTAACGCGTCGATCTGTAGTGGGAATGCCGGCCGAGCTCGTTCTGCGTCGGCGATGAGCCGGATCACGGTCGGCTGTGCCTCGGGCAGTTTTCGAAGTGGCGGCAGAACCAGGGTCGAAGACTGGAACGTCGCCGGGTGGGGATGTGGAATCTCCGCACATCTGCGGTCGGTGCGCGTCACGTCATGGACGACGGGGGTCTGGGATGGAAGACAAACTGGTCGTGATCGGCCAGGGCTATGTGGGGCTGCCGCTCTCGATGCGTGCGGTCGAGGCGGGATACCGGGTCGTGGGCATCGAGGTGGACGAGTGGCGGGTCAAGCGCCTCAACGCCGGCCAGTCGTACGTCGAGGACGTCGGCGACGACGCGCTGGCGGCGGCGCACGAGACGGGCCGCTACCTGGCCAGCGCGGACTACGCCGACGCGGAGGGCTTCGACGTCTGCGTGATCACCGTGCCGACGCCGCTGACCGACGGTGTGCCGGACCTCAGCCACATCGCGTCGGCAGGGCGGTCGCTCGCCCCCCGCCTGCGGCCGGGCGCGACCGTGGTGCTGGAGTCGACCACGTATCCGGGCACGACGGAGGAGTACCTGCGCCCGATCCTGGAGGAGGGATCGGGCCTGCGCGCGCCGGGCGACTTCCACCTGGGCTACAGCCCGGAGCGGATCGACCCCGGCAACGCACGGTGGCGCCTGGAGAACACGCCGAAGGTCGTCTCCGGACTCGACGAGGCAGCCCTCGCGCGGGTCCGCGCCTTCTACGAGTCGGTTGTCGAGCGGGTCGTCCCGGTCTCCTCGCTGCACGTCGCCGAGTTGTGCAAGCTCCTGGAGAACACGTTCAGGCACGTCAACATCGCCCTGGTGAACGAGCTGTCGGTCTTCGCCCGGCAGCTCGGCATCGACGTGTGGGAGGCCATCGACGCGGCTGCCACCAAACCGTTCGGCTACATGCGCTTCACCCCCGGGCCGGGCGTCGGCGGTCACTGCCTGCCGATCGACCCGTCGTACCTGTCGTGGAAGGTCAAGCGCAGCCTGGGGCACAACTTCCGGTTCGTGGAGCTGGCCAACGACGTCAACGACCACATGCCGGCGCACGTCGTCGACCGGCTGGTCCTGGCGCTCAACGACCGCCGCAAGCCGATGAACGGCAGCCACGTGCTCCTGCTCGGCCTGTCGTACAAGAAGAACACCGGAGACTGCCGCGAGTCCCCGGCGCTCGAGGTGGCCAGGCACCTGCGCAAGCTGGGCGCGGACGTGCGCGCGGCCGACCCGCACGTCGACCTCGCACTCGTGCCTGGGGGAGTGGTGATCGTCGAGCCGTCGGAGCGGGAGATCGCGGCGGCGGACGCCGTCGTGGTCCTCACCGATCACGACTGCTTCGACTACGCACTGGTCCAGCGCGCGAGCGCCTTCGTCTTCGACACCCGCAACCGCTGCCGGGGACCCAATGTCGAGCGCCTTTGATCGCTTGATCGCGTACGGGCCCGGCTGAAGGGCCGGGCGATAGCCGGGCCCAATTGGTCGCAAATTCCCGAATTTTCTCGTTTCTTAGGGGGTTGCCCGATTCGTGCGACCCCCTCCAGATGACAGAACTGCTGATTTGATTGCTGTCAGTTCCGATCTCCGCTCGTCGGCGACACGCGTGGATGCCGCGTCCTTGACTGGGAAACGGCGTGGCTATCAAATACGA
The DNA here is from genome assembly GCF_040644635.1 of Microbispora sp. NPDC046933. Taxonomy (NCBI): domain Bacteria; kingdom Bacillati; phylum Actinomycetota; class Actinomycetes; order Streptosporangiales; family Streptosporangiaceae; genus Microbispora; species Microbispora sp. NPDC046933. The sequence goes on from NZ_JBEYWW010000050.1 coordinate 12,309, forward strand.
GCGGGGGCAGCACCGGATCGCCAACCTAAGGAGAGACTCACCATGGATATCAGCTACCAGGAAACTCAGGACCGTCTGGCGAGTCGGATACGCGCGCATAAGCTCTTCGGCAACTTCGACATCTCCGACTGGATCGCTGATTACATCGGCCGTCGATCCCCTGGCAGTATTCTCGACCTCGGGTGCGGTGACGGGAACCACATCGATCTGTACCTCCGCTGCGTCGGCGAGGAGGGAACCGTTGCCGGGGTCGATCGAGACCAGGCGTTGATCGAGCGCGTGAGGTCTCGTCATCCCGCCGCCAAGAACCTCGCCCTGCACGTCACCTCCATGGACGAGAAGCTTCCCTTCGACGACGGGGTCTTCGACCTCTGCATGGTGACTTTCGCCATCTATAACGCGAGAGACGCCGAGTTCACCCTCCGCGAACTGCATCGGGTGACGGCGGAAGGCGGGGAGGTCGTCATGATCGGCCCCACGCCCAACAACGTGGCGGAGTTGTACGAGTTCAACGAGAAGGTGACCGGCCGTAAGGCGGACGAGAGGACGCTGCGACGTACGGCGCGGACCGTCCAGGAGTTCCTGCCTCTCGCGCTGGGAGTGTTCGGCCGGGTGCAGGCGGAGGTGCTCCACTCCGTGCTCACCTTCCCGGAACCCGCCGAATTCCTTCGCTACTTCTGCTCGACCCTTCTCTACGAGGAGATCGCCGAGCGTGAAGGATACTCATTGGACGATCTGAAGGCCTACTGCCCGCCGGCCGGAAAGATGACGGTGTCAAAGGAGATGGTCGCGGTCGTGGCCGCGAAATCCGCCTGAAATCCCGAGAGGGTGGCAATGATTAACTGGGCGAAGCAGCGGCTGCTGGTGGTCGCTCCGCATCCGGACGACGAACTGCTGGGCTGTGGCGGCCTGATCAACCTGGTGAAGCGATCGGGTGGACAGGTATTCGTGCTCTTTGTCACGGTCGGTGACACGAGGGATTATTCGCAGGCGGGCCACTCAACCGGCTCCGAGCGCGAACGAGAGATCGCGGATGTCGTGAAGCACTTCGATCTGGACGGCTACCACGTCGCGCTGCCGGGGAGCGACTACCATCTACGGCTCGACCACCTGCCCCGGCAGCGTTTGATCGACCTCCTGGAGCGCGACAGTCCGCTCTCGATCTCCGAGGTCCGTCCCTCGGTGGTCCTCCTGCCTGAAATAAGCAGTTATAACCAAGATCATAAGAGCGTCGCGCACGCGGGGATCACCGCCCTGCGGCCAGGGCCGAGGGGTGACCGTCATCAGCCGTCGGTGGTCCTCACGTACGAGGAGGTGGCGGACGGCTGGAGTGGTGAAAGCATCTCGCCGCGGAACTTCCATGTCGGCATCGAGCAGGTGGACCTGGATCAGAAGATAGAAGGGCTCCGTCTTTACACGAGCCAGTGGCGCACTCACCCGCACACCCGTTCCGAGGAGGCGCTCCGTGCCCTTGCCGCGGTTCGCGGAGTCCAGTGCGGGCACGAACTCGCCGAGGCCTTCAGCTGCCTTCGGTTCACAGCGTGAGGTGACCGGGCGGACCCGCACCTGGGAAGCGACGAGGCAGGGGGCAAAGCCCGGCGAGGTCGACCCGCACGTCGACCTCGCCCTCGTGCCCGAGGGCGTGGCGATCGCCGAGGCGTCGCCCCGGGAGATCGCGGCGGCCGACGCTGTCGTGGTCCTCACCGACCACGACTGCTTCGACTACACGATGGTCCAGCACGAGGGCGCCTTCGTCTTCGATACCCGCAACCGCTGCCGGGGGCCGAACGTCGAGCGGCTCTGACGGCCGTCACGGGCGGCGTGGAGGGCGGGTCAGGGCTGCCAGGGGCCGATGCGGTCCAGGCGGCGGCGCTGCTGGCGCGCGGTGGGGACGTCGAGGCCCTCGCCGCGTGCGGTGAGGCGGCCGGCGACGGCGGCGCGGTGCTCGACGGGTTTGTGGTCGTCGTATTTGAACTTGGCCAGCACGTCGAGGACCTCCAGGCGCAGGCCGCGGATGCCGGACAGCATGCGGCCGTAGGGGGGCTCGTCGACGGCGACGGGGGCGTGGTCGCCCTCGGGCTGGAAGTGGGCGAGCTGGCGGCGCAGCAGCTCGGCCTTGGCCTCGGGGTCGTCGACGATGCCGGCGCGGCAGGTGAACTGGACGGCCGTGTAGTAGCTGGTGGGGACGCCGTCGTGCGGCGGCGTGCCGGCCTGGGCGCGCCAGGGGCCGGGAACGAAGGCGTAGTCCCCGATGACGGTGAAGACGACGTTCGGGTCGTGCTCGATCGCCTTCCAGACCGGGTTGGGCCGGGCGAGGTGGACGAGAAGGTGGCGTCCGTCGCGGGTGAAGTGGGTGGGGACGGCGATGGGCGGGTGGCCGGGCGGTCCGTTGACGATCAGCTGCCCGAAGTCGTGGCCTTCGGCGATCCAGGCCTGCCATTCGGCTTCGTCCAGGCCGGCGTCCCAGGGCTGTATGAACATGCTGATCTCCTTCGTGCTGGCTGGTGTGGCGGGTCGCGCCCACGCCGACCCCATGACGTGGTGATGGTCATCCACCGCGGCGCCGTCCGGGTGAAGGCCGCTATCCGCCGGCGGCGTGCGGCGGCAGGTGCACGGTCATGAGGAGCTCGCAGGGCTCGGCGCCACCGCCTCGGTAGGTGTGGGGGACGTCGCCGTCGAAGGTGGCGGTGGCTCCGGCGGGAACCCGGTGCTCCGCGCCGTCGAGGACGAGGGTCAGGCAGCCGCGCGTGACGCTGACGGTCTCCACCACCCCGGCCGGGTGGGGGTGGCTGGGGTACTCCTCGCCGGGGTGCAGACGCCAGCGCCACACCTCCACCGGCGCCGGCCCGCCGGTGGTGAGCATGAGGCGGGCCTCGCCGCCGAGATCCCCGGTCCACAGCGGTTCGGCGCCGGCGGCCTCGACGATCTGGATCCCGCGGTGCCGGGGGCCTTCGGTGAGTGCCGACACCGACATGCCCAGGGCGTCGGCGAGGCGCACCAGCGTGGCCAGGTTGGGGTTGCCCTGGGCGTTCTCCAGGCTGACCAGCGCACCCTTGCTCACCTGCGCCCGGGTGCTGAGCTGCTCCACGGACAGGCCCGCCCGCAGCCGGGCCGCCTTGACGTTGGACGCCACCGCCCGCAGAGCCGCCGCCGTCTGCCCCACCGCCTGTCACCCCTCCTCGTCGGTCACTCTATTGTACCTTACGGTCGTTCCACTGAAAGGTTCGCATTGTGACCGCTCTTCTGCTGGCCCTGGCCAGCTCCCTCGCGTACGGCTGCGCCGACTTCCTCGGCGGGCTCAGTGCCCGCGGCGCGCACGTCCTGCGCACCGTCGTCATCGCGGCTCCCGCAAGTCTCGCCGTCGAACTCGCCCTGTGGCCCTTCCTCGGCGCCCACTGGAGCCCGGCCGCCCTGGCCTGGGGCGCCGCCTCCGGAGTCGCGTCGGCCGCTGCCTTCGCGCTGCTCTACCGCACCCTGGCCATCGGTCCCATGAGCGTGCTTTCCCCCATCACCGCACTGGTCTCCGCCGTCCTGCCGGTCGGCCTCGGCCTGGCCCAGGGCGAGCGCCTCACCGCGTACGCCCTGCTCGGCCTCCCGCTCGCGCTGGTGGCCGTCGTCCTGGTCAGCGCCGGCCCCGGCGCGGGCGCCTCCCGTCCCGCCCGCACCGCCCTGCTGCTGGCCCTGGGCGCGGGCACCGCCATCGCCGCCCAGCTCATCTGCCTTCATCAGGCCCCCGCCGACAGCGGCCTCGCCCCCATCATCGCCGGCCGCGCCGTCTCCTCCGGCCTCGTCCTGACCGCGGCCGCCCTGCTCCGCGAGCGCCTGGGCGCCCGGCGCCCCGCGCCCGCCCTGTGCGCCGCCGCGGGCGTGCTGGACTCCCTGGCGAACCTCGCCTTCCTCCTGGCCGCCCGCAGCGGAGACCTCGCCGTCGTCGCCGTCATCACCGCCCTCTACCCGGCCGGCACGGTCCTGCTGGCTCGCGTCGTCCTGGCCGAGCGCATCCACCGCAGCCAGCTCGCCGGACTCGGCGCCGCCGCAGTCGCCGTCAGCCTCCTCGCTCTCAACTGACCACCGGCCGCCCGGTCGTCGCAACGCCGTTCAGCGGGACAGGTCGTGCGGGCCGAGGGCGGGACCGTGCTCCAACGGCAGGTCGCCGATGAGTGCGGCTCCCTCGTACGGACCCTCGGGCAACGCGAGCCGCGGCGGCCGCGGCTCGGACCGCCCGCGCCCGCCCAGGCGGCGCGCGACGTCGTCCCGCAGCTGCGGCAGGTACGCGTAGAGGCGGTCGCCGGGGCAGGCGGTCCGGTTGAGGTCGCGGTGGCCGATGATCGCCTCGTGCGGGTCGAGCGCGTAGGCGCCGCACAGCCAGGCCAGCAGGGCGGTCAGCGCGGACAGCTGGCGGGCCGGGGGCAGGCAGGACGTGTACGTCCCCTCGGTCTCGATGCCCAGCGTGTGGTCGTTGTGGTCGGCCGCCTGCGCGCCCATGACGTGCTTGCCCGCCTCGACGGCCGGCAGCGAGCGGTTGCGGCCCTCCATGACGTATCCGCCCCGGCTGACCGTGAACTGCTCGCCGATGTCCCCCCAGCCGTTGTGCTTCATGTGGTAGCGCTGGATCGTCCGCGACAGCCGGAAGGCCGCGTCGAGGTCGGTCGCGCCCGTGTTCGCCGTCGCCGTGTGGTGGACGACGAGCCGGTCCGGTGCCCGGTCGAGCACCTCGGCCTTGCTCCTGGGCGGATCGGCCTTCCAATCCGACCGGGTGTACACGCGCGGCCGCCGCGGGCGGTTCCCGGCCCAGACGGGCGTGGCCGTCGCGACGAGCGCGCCCTGCGCGGTCAGGATCGCCGCGGGCAGGCACGCCGGCCAGAGGAGCCCCGTCGAAAGAAACGCGCGGCGTGAGATCGCTGGCATCCGTCCTCCCCGAGTGCGCGCGGGCCCTCGGGGGCCCTCGTCCGGCGGGAGGCGGCATCGATATCCCCTTTCGCCGCCGCGATATTCCTGCGCACGGAAAACCGGTCACATGTCAACCGAAATGTCCGTGCCATCCCGGAGAGGAAAATGCCGTAGTCCGGTCATGGAATGGCGCTACCGCGATCGCGGGAATTTCCCGAAATACCCGCGTACGGGCCGTGGCAGGGGTGCTGACCATGCGTGATGACGGCGGGCCGGGCAGGGGTCACGCGGACGAAACGCGGGCTACACGAGAGGCGGGCCCGTGTTAACCCGATGTTGCGTCCGTTATGCGTGTGGATTGCATGTTTCGCGGGTGCGGCACATGTAACGGCCGCACGGTCACGCTTGGTCAAAGTGCGTAACGCGCTCTTCCTAGTTTCTGATACCGGCCCCAGCCGACAGAGACGACGCGGGAGGAACGATGACGGCGACGCAGGCGGCGGTACCAGGGAAGAGCCGCTGGATCGGTGACTGGCGACCCGACGATCCCGTGTTCTGGGAGAGCACCGGCAAGAAGGTGGCCCGGCGGAACCTGGCGTTCTCGATCCTGGCCGAGCATCTGGGCTTCACGCTGTGGACCGTCTGGAGCATCGTCTCCGTCAAGCTCGGCGCCTACAAGTTCTCCACCGACCAGCTGTTCTGGATCGTCTCGCTGCCCAACCTGGTGGGCTCCGCCCTGCGCATCCCCTACACCTTCGCGCCCGCCCGGTTCGGCGGCCGGAACTGGACGGTGGTCAGCGCGATGCTGCTGCTGGTGCCCGCCGTCCTGCTCGCGGTGGCCGTGAACGACCCGGGCACGCCCTACTGGGTCTTCCTGGTGATCGCGGCGACGGCCGGGCTCGGCGGCGGCAACTTCGCCTCCAGCATGGCCAACATCACCTACTTCTACCCCCAGAACAGGCAGGGCGCCGCCCTCGGCCTGAACGCTGCCGGCGGCAACATCGGCGTCAGCTCCGTGCAGCTGCTGATGCCGCTGGTCATCGCCGGGTTCGGGCTGGCCGCGGCCGGACTGTTCTGGGTGCCGTTCATCCTGGCCGCCGCCGCCGGGGCGTACTTCTGCATGGACAACCTCACCTCGGCCAAGGCCGAGCCGAGGGAGATGGCCAGGGCGGCCGGCCGGGCGCAGACCTGGATCATGTCGGTCCTCTACATCGGCACGTTCGGCTCGTTCATCGGCTACTCGACCGCGTTCCCGCTGCTCATCAAGTCGCAGTTCCCCGAGCACGCCGCGCTGACCTCGCTCGCGTTCCTCGGCCCGCTGGTCGGGTCGCTCATCCGGCCCGTCGGAGGCTGGCTGTCGGACCGCCTCGGCGGCGCCTCGGTGACGTTCTGGAACTTCGCCGCCATGACCGCCTCGGTCCTGCTCGTCTGGCAGGCCATGTCCGCGCACAGCTTCGCGCTGTTCTTCGCCGCGTTCATGCTGCTGATCGGCACCGCGGGCGTCGGCAACGGCTCCACCTACCGGATGATCCCGGCGATCTTCCGGGCCAAGGCGGTCGCCGGCGTCGAGCCCGGCACCCCCGCGTACGAGGAGGCGCTGGCGACAGGCAAGCGCGACGCCTCGGCGGCCATCGGGTTCATCTCCGCGGTGGGCGCCTTCGGCGGATTCTTCATCAACCGCGGGTTCGGCAGCTCCATCTCCGCCACCGGCGGCGCGGGGGCGGCGCTGGCGGCCTTCGCCGCCTTCTACGCCCTCTGCTTCGCGCTCACCTGGTTCTGCTACATGCGGACCCTCGGCGCGAAGTCGGCGCCGAGCCTGGCGGCGGCCCGGGTCTGAGACGCGGTCTCTCGCGGGCGCCCGCGCGGCGCCCGCCTTTTCCGGGCTCACGGCTCACAAGCGGCGACAGCACAAGTGAGCTTTCGAGACGACGGGGTCTCTCACACGCCGCGCTCGCCGAGGTTAGCGCGGTTGGCGCCTTGTAGCACAGCGGTAACAGAAGGGACCCAGCGGTGAAACCGCCTGTCAGCACCATCGGATCCATGCCGATCTCACTACACGCTCCCGGTCCTGTGATGTCACAGGCCGCCGCGGGCACAGCCGCGGATACGACGGTGGGGTCGGCCACGCACTGTCCGTACTGTGCGCTCCAGTGCGGCATGTACGTCGCGAAGGGTGAGATCACCCCGCGGGAGGACATCCCGGCCAACGCCGGCGGCCTGTGCCAGAAGGGCTGGACGGCGGCCGAACTGCTGACCTCGCCGGAACGGCTCACCACCCCGCTGCTGCACGGCAGCCCGGTGAGCTGGGACGAGGCGCTCGACTACGTCGCCGCCCGGATCGAGGCCATCAGGACCGAGCACGGGCCGGACTCGGTGGCGGTGTTCGGCGGCGGCGGGCTGACCAACGAGAAGGCCTACCAGCTCGGCAAGTTCGCCAGGGTCGCGCTGCGGACCAGCCAGATCGACTACAACGGCAGGTTCTGCATGTCCTCGGCGGCGGCCGCGGTCAACCGGGCCTTCGGCATGGACCGGGGGCTGCCGTTCCCCATCACCGACATCGCCCGCGCGGACGCCGTCCTGTTCGCCGGGGGCAACGTGGCCGAGACCATGCCCCCCTTCGTGCGGCACCTGAACGCGATGCGGTCCAGGGGCGGCCGGCTCGTCGTCGCCGACCCGCGCCTCACCCAGACCGCCAAGATGGCCGACCTGCACCTGCAGGTCACCCCCGGCACCGACCTCGCGCTGGCGCTCGGCCTGCTGCACATCGCGATCGCCGACGGGTACGCCGACCTGGACTACCTGGCCGCCCGCACGACCGGTTTCGAGGAGGTGCGCACGTCGGTGTCGGCCTGGTGGCCCGAGCGGGTGGAGCGCGTCACCGGCGTCCCGGTCGCGCACATGCGCGAGGCCGTACGGATCCTCGGCGAGGCGGAGCGCGCGATGGTGCTGACCGGCCGGGGCGCGGAGCAGCACGCCAAGGGCACCGACACGGTGACCGCCTTCGTCAACCTGGCGCTCACCCTGGGGCTGCCGGGCCGCGAGGGCTCCGGCTACGGCTGCGTGACCGGCCAGGGCAACGGCCAGGGCGGCAGGGAGCACGGCCAGAAGGCCGACCAGCTCCCCGGCTACCGGAAGATCGACGACCCGGCGGCGCGGGCGCACGTCGCGGCCGTGTGGGGGATCGACCCCGCCGACCTGCCCGGCCCCGGCCGGTCCGCGTACGAGCTGCTGGACGCGCTCGGCACGCCGGAGGGGCCGAGGGCGCTGCTGCTGTTCGGCTCCAACCCCGTCGTCTCCGCGCCCCGCGCCGGGCACGTCGCCCGGCGGCTGGACGCGCTCGACCTGCTCGTGGTCTCCGACTTCGTGCTGTCGGAGACGGCGGCCATGGCCGACGTCGTGCTGCCGACGACCCAGTGGGCCGAGGAGGCGGGCACGATGACCAACCTGGAGGGCCGGGTCCTGCTGCGCCGCCAGGCCGCCGCGCCGCCGCCGGGCGCGCGCAGCGATCTGGAGATCCTGCGGGGGCTGGCCGAGCGGCTCGGCTGCGGCGAGAAGTTCCCCACCGACCCGCGCGCGGTCTTCGACGAGCTGCGCAGGGCGTCCGCCGGGGGCGTCGCCGACTACTCCGGCATCACCTACGAGCGCATCGCGGCCGAGACCGGCGTGTTCTGGCCGTGTCCGGAGACGGCGGGGGAGGAGCAGCACCCGGGAACCCCGCGGCCGTTCCTGGACGGCTTCGCCACCCCGGACGGCCGGGCCCGCCTGGTGCCGGTGGACCACCGCCCGCCCGCCGAGGACGTGGACGAGGAGTTCCCGCTCTACCTGACGTCCGGGCGGGTGCTCGCCCACTACCAGTCGGGGGCGCAGACGCGCCGCATCCGCCCGCTCACGCAGGCGTCGCCCGAGGTGTTCGTGGAGCTGCACCCGGACCTCGCCGAGCGGCTCGGCGTCACCTCCGGCGACCGCGTCCGGGTGCGCAGCCGCCGGGGCGCCGCCGAGGGCGTCGCCCGCGTGAACGTCTCGATCCGGCCGGACACGCTGTTCATGCCGTTCCACTGGGAGGGCGTCAACCTGCTCACCAACCCGGCGCTCGACCCCATGTCGCGGATGCCGGAGTTCAAGGTCTGCGCCGCCGCCGTCGAGCGGTGCGCCGAGGACGGGGAGCGTGTGGCGTGAGGCTCGTCGTGGTGGGGAACGGGATGGCGGGCTCGCGCCTGGTGAGCGAGGTCCGCGCCCGGGACAAGGACGTGAAGATCACGGTGTTCGGCGCCGAGGCGTGGCAGCCGTACAACCGGGTCCTGCTGTCGAACGTGGTGGCAGGCACGTCGAGCCCGGACCAGGTCCGGCTGCTCGACCCCCGCTGGTACGCCGAGCACGGCGTGACCGCCCGCCTCGGCGTCGAGGTCACCGTGATCGACAGGGACTGCCAGACGGTGGTCGCCGCCGACGGGACGCGCGAGCCGTACGACGTGCTCGTGCTCGCCACCGGCAGCGAGCCGGTCGTCCCGCCGATCCCCGGCGTGGAGCGGGCGACGGCGTTCCGCACGCTGGACGACTGCGACCGGATCAGGCAGGCCGCCGCGAGCGCGCGCAGCGCGGTCGTGGTCGGCGGCGGGCTCCTCGGCATCGAGGCGGCGCGCGGCCTGGCCGGCCGGGGCGTCCCGGTGACGCTGCTGCACCTGGCCGGGCACCTGATGGAGCGCCAGCTCGACGAGGAGGCCGGGCTCATCCTCCGCGAGACGCTCGGCACGCTCGGCGTCGCCATCCGCACCGGCGTCACCGTGAGCGCGGTCCGTGAACGGCACGTCGAGCTGGCCACCGGGGAGCTGGTCGACGCCGACCTGGTCGTGCTCGCCTGCGGCGTACGCCCGGTCGTCGGCCTGGCTGACCAGGCAGGACTTGCTGTGGAACGGGGTATCCTGGTCGACGACGAGCTGCGCACCGACGACCCGTCCATCTTCGCGATCGGGGAGTGCGCCCAGCACGCCGGCCGGGTCTACGGACTGGTCGCCCCAGGCTGGGAGCAGGCGTCGGTCGTGGCCGACCTCGTCACAGGCGCCGACAAGGGCGCGCGCTACCGGGGCTCACGGCTGGTCACCCGGCTGAAGGCCAGGAGCGTGGAGCTCGCGGCGATGGGGGAGACCCAGCTGACGGAGGACGAGGCGGAGATCGTCCGCTTCTCCCACCGGCACAAGGGCACCTACCGCAAACTCGTCATCCGGGACGGCCGGCTGGTCGGCGCGATCCTGCTGGGCGAGACCTCCGCGGTGGGCACGCTGACCCAGCTCTTCGACCGGGGAGGCCCCCTGCCCGGCGACCGCACCGGGCTGCTGTTCCCCGATCTCGCAGGAGTGGGCGGCGCGGCGGTCGCCGACAGCCCCACCCGGATGCCGGACTCGGCCCGGGTCTGCCAGTGCAACAACGTGACGAAGGGCCAGATCAGGGCGTGCTGGGAGTCCGGCGCGCGGGACGTGGAGGCCGTGGCCGCCGCGACGAGGGCCACCACCGGCTGCGGCAGCTGCCGCGACGCGGTCGAGGGCATCGTCGGCTGGCTGTGCGAGCAGGAGGGTGTGAACGCATGAGGGACCGTGAACGCATGAGACTCGTCGTCGTAGGCCACGGCCCGGCGGCACACCGCCTGATCGAGACGCTCGCCGACCGGGGCTTCGACGGGACGGTCACCGTGTTCGGGGAGGAGCCCCGCCCGGCCTACGACCGGGTGGCGCTCACCTCCTACCTCAGCGGCAAGAGCGTCGAGGACCTCACCTACCCGGTGCCGGACGGCGTCACGCTCAGGACCGGCGTCCGCGTCACCGCCGTCGACCGAGCGAACCGCACCGTCACCACCGACGCCGGCGACAACGAGCCGTACGACGTGCTGGTGCTGGCCACCGGGTCGGCGCCGTTCGTGCCGCCGGTGCCGGGCCGGGACCTGCCGGGCTGCTTCGTGTACCGGACCATCGACGACCTGGACGCGATCAGGGACGCCTCGCGGGACGCCCGCGCGGGCGTCGTCATCGGCGGCGGCCTGCTCGGCCTGGAGGCGGCCGACGCCCTGCGCGGGCTCGGCCTCGACACACACGTCATCGAGATGAGCGGCTGGCTGATGCCGCGCCAGGTGGACGAGGGCGGCGGCTCGGTGCTGCGCGGGCACATCGAGGGGCTCGGGCTGACCATCCACACGGGCGCGGGCGTGCGGTCGATCGAGGCCGGCCCGGACGGCCGGGTCGCGTCGCTCGTGAAGCCCGACGGCGAGGCGATCGACGCGCAGGTCGTCGTCTTCTCCGCCGGCGTCCGGCCGCGCGACGAGCTGGCCCGCGCCTGCGGCCTGGAGGTCGGCGAGCGCGGCGGCGTCGTGGTCGACGAGGGCATGCGCACCTCCGACGAGCACATCTACGCGATCGGCGAGTGCGCCCTGGCGGGCGGCATGGTCTACGGCCTCGTCGGGCCCTGCAACACGCAGGCGGAGGTGGCCGCCGACCGCATCCTGCGCCGCCCGGCCGCCTTCACCGGCGCGGACATGTCCACCAAGCTCAAGCTGCTGGGCGTGGAGGTCGCGCAGTTCGGCGCGATGTCGGGCGCGCTCGACGTCACCTACATGGACCCCGTGGGCGGCGTCTACAAGCGGCTGTTCATCAGCGACGACGCCACGACCCTGCTGGGCGGCATCTGCGTCGGCGACGCCGGGCCGTACAGCGCGCTGCGGCCGTTCGTCGGCAAGCCGCTGCCCGGCGCGCCGAGCGACCTGCTGTTCGCCGGCGCGGGCAAGGCGTCGGTCGACCTGCCCGACGACGCGCAGGTCTGCTCCTGCAACAACGTCACCAAGGGGAGGATCTGCGAGGCCATCGCCGACAAGGGCCTGACCGACGTGCAGGGCATCAAGGACTGCACCCGGGCCGGCACCACCTGCGGAAGCTGCGTGCCGATGCTCAAGCAGATCCTGGTGAAGTCGGGCGTCGACGTCGGCAAGGCGCTGTGCGAGCACTTCCCGCACAGCAGGGCCGAGCTGTTCGACATCGTCAACGTCCGGGGGATCACGACGTTCTCCCAGCTCATCGCCGAGCACGGGACCGGACGCGGCTGCGACATCTGCAAGCCCGTGGTCGCCTCGATCCTCGCCTCCCTCGGCCGCGGCCACATCCTCGACGGCGAGCAGGCCACGCTGCAGGACACCAACGACCAGTTCCTGGCCAACATCCAGAAGAACGGCACCTACTCGGTCGTCCCGCGCATCCCCGGCGGCGAGATCACCCCGGACAAGCTCATCGTGATCGGTGAGGTGGCCCGCGACTTCGGGCTCTACACGAAGATCACCGGCGGGCAGCGCATCGACCTGCTCGGGGCCCGGGTCGAGCAGCTGCCCGCCATCTGGCGGCGGCTCGTCGACGCCGGCTTCGAGTCCGGCCACGCCTACGGCAAGGCCCTGCGTACGGTGAAGTCCTGCGTCGGGTCCACCTGGTGCCGGTACGGCGTGCAGGACTCGGTGGGCCTGGCCATCGCCCTGGAGCTGCGCTACCGGGGGCTGCGCTCGCCGCACAAGCTCAAGGCGGCGGTCTCCGGCTGCGCCCGCGAGTGCGCCGAGGCCCGGTCGAAGGACTTCGGCGTCATCGCCACCGAGCAGGGCTGGAACCTCTACGTCGCCGGCAACGGCGGCTTCAAGCCCCGCCACGCCGACCTGCTGGCGGCCGACCTGTCCACCGACGACCTGGTCAGGACCATCGACCGGTTCCTGATGTTCTACATCCGCACCGCCGACCGGCTCCAGCGCACCGCCGCGTGGCTGGAGAGCCTCGACGGCGGGCTCGACTACCTCCGTGAGGTGATCATGGAGGACTCGCTCGGCATCTGCGCCGAACTCGACGCGCAGATGGAGCGGCACGTGTCCACGTACGTCGACGAGTGGCGCGCCGCCATCGAGGACCCCGACAAGTTGCGCCGCTTCGTCAGCTTCGTGAACGCCCCCGGCGTTCCCGACCCCTCGATCTCCTTCGAGACCGAGCGCGACCAGATCAAGCCGGTGCTGATCCCACTGGAGGTGACCCGCAGATGACCGTACTCGACTCGACGGCTCCGAACGAGACGTTGGCCCTTTCCGCCCACTGGACCCCGGTCTGCTCCTACACCGACCTGCTGCCCGAGCGGGGCGCGGCGGTGCTCGTCGGCGACCGGCAGGTGGCGGTCTTCCGCACCTTCGACGGCGCCCTCTACGCCCTGGGCAACCTCGACCCGTTCAGCGGGGCGTACGTGATGTCCCGGGGCATCGTCGGCACCAGGAACGGCGAGCCGACCGTGGCCTCGCCCATGCACAAGCAGGTGTTCTCGCTGGTCACCGGCGTGTGCGTGGACGACTCCGCCGTCGCCGTACCGACCTATCCCATCCGGGTCACCGACGGAACCGTGGAGGTGAGCGCGGTATGACCGCGCTGGTGGACCCCGCACTCGTGAACGAGGCCCCGGTGAGCCTGGAGACGGCGCCGGACGCGCTGGCCGGGTTCACGATCGGGGTGACGGCGACCCGCCGCAGCGAGGAGCTGGCCGCGCTCCTCGAGCGGCGGGGCGCCCGGGTCGTGCGGGCGCCCGCGATCCGCATCGTGCCGCTCGCGGAGGACGCCGGGCTGCTCGCCGCGACCCGGGCCTGCCTGGAGGCGCCCGTCGACGACGTGGTCATCACCACGGGCGTGGGGTTCCGCGGATGGATGGCGGCGGCGGAGGGCTGGGGCCTGTCCGCCGACCTGAACGCGCACCTCGGCGGCGCGCGGCTGCTCGCCCGCGGCCCCAAGGCACGCGGAGCCGTCCGCGCCGCCGGCCTGGTGGACTTCTGGACGCCGGCCACGGAGTCCTGCGAGGAGGTCAAGGAGTATCTGCTCGCGCAGGACCTGCGCGGCCGCCGCATCGCCGTGCAGCTGCACGGCGAGCCACTGGACGGCTTCGTCGCCTCGCTGCGGGAGGCGGGCGCCGACGTGATCGAGGTGCCGGTCTACCGGTGGCTGCCCTACCGCGACACCTCTCCGCTGCGCCGCCTGATCAGCCAGGTGATCACCGGCTCGGTGGACGCGGTGGCCTTCACCAGCGCGCCCGCCGTGCTGGCCATGCTGGGCGCCGCCCGCGCCGACGGGCTGGAGGACGCGCTGCTCGCCGCGTTCGACACCCGCGTGGTGGCGGCCTGTGTGGGCCCGGTCACGGCCGGGCCGCTGACCCAGCGCGGCGTGCGTGCCGTCCAGCCCGACCGGGCCCGCCTCGGCGCGCTCGCCCGGACCCTCGCCCGCCACCTGCCGGAAAGCGGCGTCACGCGGCTCGTCGCGGGCGGGCACGAGCTGGAGATCCGCGGTCACGCCGTGGTGGTCGACGGCGAGCTCAAGCCGCTGCCGCCCGCCCCGATGGCCGTGCTCAAGCGGCTCGCCGAGCGTCCCGGGCACGTCGTGAACCGGGCCGACCTGCGGGTGGTGCTGCCCGGCGGCCCCTCCCGCGACTCGGCCGAGCACGCGGTCGAGATGGCCGTCACCCGCCTGCGCCGGGCGCTCGGCCCTTCGGGCATCGTCGAGACCGTCGTCAAGCGCGGCTACCGCCTCGCCTGCGGCCGGGACGAGCGATGACCCCGGCTCTGGTGATGGCGGCGCACGGGGCGCGCAGCGGCCACTGGGAGTCGGTCATGGACTCCCTGGCGGCCCGCGTGCGCCGCGCCAGGCCCGGCGCACGGGTCGAACTCGGGTTCCTGGAGATCAGCGCGCCGCTGCTGCCGGACGTGCTGTCGGGGGTGCCCGGACCGGTCGTGGTGGTCCCCATGCTGCTCGCCGGGGGATACCACGCCCACATCGACCTGCCGGCCGTCGTCGCCCGCACCCGGCCCGACGCCGTCGTCGCCGGGCAGCTCGGCCCGCACCGGCTGCTGACCTCGGTGCTGGCGCGCCGCTTGGCCGTGGCTGGCCTGCGGCCCTGCGACGCCGTGATCCTGGGCGCGGCCGGCTCGTCCGACCCCGCCGCGCTCGACGACGTCCGCGCCGCCGCCCGGCTGCTGTCCGTACGGCTCTCGCGTCCCGTCACCGCCGCCTTCGCGTCGGCCGGCACGCCCACGGTCGCCGAGGCGCTGGAGCGCACCAGGGCCGGCCTCGCCCCGCGCGTCGCCGTCGCCTCCTACCTGCTCGCGCCCGGCTTCTTCCACGACCGGCTGGCCGGCAGCGGCGCCGACCTCGTCAGCGCGCCCCTCGGCGTGGACGACGACCTGGCCGCCCTCGTGTGGGCCCGCTTCGACGAGGCCCTCGCCCGGCCCGTCGCGGCCGTTCCGCCCGCCCGGGCGCCGTACGCCGCCGGCGCGCGGGCCGTGCTGGGCGAGGAAGCCTTCGCCGCGGCGTACGGGAAGGGCTGGGAGCTGGACGGGAAGACGGCCGTGGCCGAAGCCGACCCGGCCCGGCTGCGCCGAACCTAACGTGGCACTCTTCTGTGGTGTACGGCCATCGCCGCCCCGAGGGCGAGGGCGGCGTATCCGCAGGTCACGGTCAAACCGGCCCATGGCGGGAGCGGGTAGTAGCCCACGAGCAGTGACGGGCCGACGTCCACATGCGCGAACGTGGGGACGCTCTGCGTGATCGCGAACCCGGCGGCAGGGGTGATCATCAGCAGCCGTGGCACCAGACCCGCGGTCGCCAGCAGGTAGGGCACGACGACCAGCGCGACGGCCAGCCCGATGGCGACGACGCCCCGCTCGACCAGCGCGGCGAGGCCCAGAGCCAGCACGGCGGCGGCCGCGGTCAGCGCCGCGTAGCCGACGATCATCCGGAGCTCGGTACTCAGCGTGATCGGCTGAACCGGGTTCTGATTGGCACGCAACATCGCCAGGCCGACGGGGACCACGATCCCCGAGGTCACCAGCCCCGCCACGAACGCGACCGCGCCGACCACCATGGCCTTGGCCCCCAGCAGCCGCGCCGGACGCGGCGCGGCCGGCGGGCCGGTCCCGATCGGCCCGCGCCGGCGTTCCGTCGTGAAGAACGTGACCGCCGCCACGAGCACCGGGATCAGCCCCACCGCCCCGCCGATCAGCATGAGGTCGGCGCGCAGACCGCCCTCCACCGTGGCGGGCCCGATGTCACCACCCCCGGTCACGATGAGCTTGCCGCCGGATTCGACGGCCCCGCCCGGGTGATGCGGGGTCCTGCCGTCGGACTCCATACCGACGCCGACGTCGTCGCGGCGCCACGGACCGTTCGCGCCCTCCAGCCTGATCTGGTCGAAGGTGGCGGTGACCTGCGAGAAGGCTTTCGCCATATCCCACAGCGCGCCTGGCGAGGTGGCGAACAGCCCGATCTCGACGGTCTCGGGCAGCCCGGTCAGCGTGACCGTGCCGACCTCGGTCCACGTCGTGCCGTCGTCCGACTCGTAGCCGGTCACGGTGTCGCCCGACCTGGTCAGCCGCAGCCACTGCGGGCCGTCGTGAGGGCCGCCGGCCACGTCGTGGATGTAGTTGTACTGCATCCGCACGCCGTGATCTCCGGTGAGCATGACGGCGGCGTACGGTGTGCCCTGCCTGAGGCTCTGCCTGACGAGGAGCCCGGCCTTCGCCCACGGCACCATCCCCTCCTTGACGTTGCGCACCCCGGGTACGGCGTCCGGCACCCGCATCCGCCCGGTCATGTCCGACACCCGGGCGGTGATGCCGCCGTTCCCCTTGAGCGGCTGGTGCACGAAGTAGTACTTGTCCCTGACCGCCGTGCCATCGGGTCCCACCAGGGGCGCGGGGCAGGGGCCCTCGCCCTTCACGATCACGCAAGCGCTGTGGACACTCCCGGCGATCAGCAGTCCGAGCGACACGGCGACCAGCACGGAGGCCGCCATGGCGAGCACCCGGCCGCGCGAGGTGCGGAACCTGGTCCACTCCGCGCGCAGCACCCGGGGGAAGCCGTCCTGCCCGGCCCGTTCGCCGAATCGGTGAGGGGTGAATGGATTCATGCCGACGGTTGTACGGGGCTCACGGTTCCAGCCGGGTCGCGGCCGCTGCGACCCGGCTGCGACCGGGGATCTGGCATCGTGGCGGACATGGCACCTGAAACCGGCCGCCCCGGCCCCACGACGGCCGGCGGTGAGCGGCGGTGAGGGTCCTCGTCGTCGAGGACTTCGAGGTCCTCGCCCGCTCCATCGGAACCGGGCTGCGCCGCGAGGGCATGGCCGTCGACGTCGTCCTGGACGGAACCGCCGCCCTCGACCGCCTGGCCGTCACCCGCTACGACGTGGTGATCCTCGACCGCGACCTGCCCGGCGTCCACGGGGACGAGATCTGCCGGCGACTCGCCCACGGCCGCTGCGAGACCCGCGTCCTGATGCTCACCGCCTCCGGCACGATCGAAGACCGCGTCGACGGGCTCAGCCTCGGCGCCGACGACTACCTGCCCAAGCCTTTCGCGTTCGCCGAACTGGTCGCCCGCGTCCGTGCCCTGGCCCGCCGCGCCACCCCGCCGCTGCCGCCCACCCTGACATGCGGGGACATCACCGTCGATCCGGCCCGCCGTATCGCGTCCCGGGCCGGTCGGCGCCTTGACCTGAGCCCCAGGGAGTTCGCCCTGCTCGAATGCCTGCTCGCCGCACCCGGCGTGGTCATCTCCGCAGAGGAACTACTCGAACGCGTCTGGGACGAGGCCGCCGACCCCTTCAGCAGCGCCGTCAAGCACACCATGCACCGGTTACGGGCCAAGCTCGGCGACCCTCCCGTGATCGAGACCATCCGCGAAGGCGGCTACCGCATCGGATCGTCATGACCACCCGGCAGCTCGCCAGAAGGTCCCTGCAGAAGAGGCTCGCGCTCGCCTACGCGGCGGGCATCTACGCGGCCGGGGTCTTCGTGCTCGTGTTCGTCGACGTCCCGCTCGCCGGCATCCACGCGGCCACACCCGTAGGGCACCCCTCATCGGGCGCGATCAACGAAACCGGGTCCGGGGTCAGCCTGCCCCGACTCCTCGCGGGATCCGCCGTCGCCCTGGTGGTTCTGATTCCCGTCGCCCTGGCTCTCGGCTGGTACGTCGCCGGCCGGTTCCTGCGCCCGCTGCGTGCCATCACCACCACCGCCAAAATCATCTCCGCCGGAGACCTCCATCGGCGCCTGGACCTCGGTGAGCCCACGGACGAGCTGACCGAACTCGGCCACACCCTCGACGACCTGTTCGCCCGCCTTGAAGCCTCCTTCGACGCCCAACGCCACTTCGTCGCCAACGCCTCCCACGAGCTGCGCACCCCTCTCGCCGGCCTGCGCACCCTGCTCGAAGTCACCCTCGCCGACCCCGACGCCGACGCCGGCACCCTGCGCTCGGCCTGTCAGGAGGCCCTCGCTCTCGGCGGACACCAGGAGCGGCTCGTCCAGGCACTGCTCGCCCTGGCCACCAGCGAGCGCGGCGTCACCCGCTGGGACACCCTCGACCTCGCCCACGTCGTCGAAGGAGTGCTCGCCTCCCGCCGCGACCAAGCGAACGAGGCAGGCGTCGACCTCGCCGAACACCTGACGCCGGCGGTGACGGCCGGGGACCCGAGACTCATCGAAAGCCTCGTCGCCAACCTCATCGACAACGCGATCCGCCACAACCACGCAGACGGACACGTAGAGATCACCACGCGTACGTCCGGCACGCAGGTGGCCCTTACGGTCACCAACAGCGGGCCGGTCATCCCCGGCAACCAGATCCAGCGCCTCTTCCACCCCTTCCAGAAACTGGCGCCTGATCGTCACGGCAGCCGCGACGGCTACGGCCTCGGCCTCGCCATCGTCGATGCCGTCACCCGAGCTCACCACGCCACCCTGGCCGTCAGCGCACGCCCCGAAGGCGGCCTGTCCATCACCGTGCGGTTCGCGCACGGACCGGACTCGGGCGGGCCGGTGGAGCGCCCGATCGAGGCGGCTACGTGGTGAGCGGGTGGATCGCGGTGATGCCGGCGAGGATGAGAGCGATCCCGGCGAGGAACTGTTCGCGGTCGTCGTGCCCGCGCACCTGGTCCGCGACGGCCCGGGTGAACGGGTAGTCGTCGGGGTCGAGCTCTTTCCACGCCGCCGATACGGCGTCGAGGAACTCGGCGCGGTCCACGTCGGACCCGAGAGTGCCGGCACTCGCGGTGTTCGCGGCGTTCTGGCCGGCGGCGCCGAGGATGTAGTGCATCAGCGCCGAGGTCGCCGTGAACCAGCTGCCCTCGGGCACGCCCAGCGCACGGACCTGCCGGCCGATGCTTTCGAAGATGCGCGGCGCCACCGTCCCCCAGGGGCTGCGGGAGAGCTGTGTCGCGAGCTGCGTGGCAAGCCACGGGTGTTCTTCGATCGCGTCGAACAGGCCGAGCGCGACGGCGCGGATCCCGTCCTGCGGCGAGTCCGGAGACTCGGCGGCCTCGACGGCCACAGCGGCGGCGACTACGGCGTCGGTGGCGGCGGCGAGGAGTTCGGTCTTGCCCTCGACATGCCAGTAGATCGCCCCGGGGCCGGTCGCGAGGTGCTCGGCCAGTGCGCGGAACGTGAGACCGCCCTCGCCCACCGTGTCGAGGAGTTCGACGGCGGCGCTGACGATGCGCTCCCGTGAGAGCGGCTCCTGCCGTCGTTCCGGGCGGCGGGTCCTGGTTGCCATGCGCCCATTCTAGAGCATTGGAACGTCGTTCCAGCTTGACAACCGATGGAACGCCGTTCCACACTCCACGCTGGAACAGCGTTCCAGCGCGACCTCGCGGGTGTCCACCCAGCAGTCGGCGATCAGGAAGGAAACACCATGACCACTCACGTCACGATCATCGGCGCCGGACTCGGCGGCCTCACGCTCGCCCGCGTCCTGCACGTCCACGGAATCCCGGCCACCGTCTACGAGGCGGAATCCTCCCCGGCGGGGCGCGCGCAGGGCGGGATGCTCGACATCCACGACCACAACGGCCAGCCGGCTCTTCGGGCGGCGGGCCTGATCGAGGAGTTCCGCGGCCTCGTCCTGGAGGGCCGCCAGGCGGCACGGGCCCTCGCCCCGGACGGGACCGTTCTGTTCGACGAACCCGACGACGGCACGGGTGGGCGGCCCGAGGTGATGCGCGGCGAGCTGCGACGGATGCTGCTCGACTCGCTCCCCGCCGGCGTCGTCCGATGGGGCCACAAGGTCGGCGACGTTCGTGCCCTCGGCGACAGCCGCCACGAGGTGACCTTCGCCGACGGCGCCTCCGTCGTCACGAGCCTGTTGGTCGGCGCGGACGGCGCGTGGTCACGGGTCCGGCCGCTGCTCTCCGACGCCACACCCGAGTACGTCGGCATGTCGTTCATCGAGACCTACCTGTTCGACGCCGACACCCGGCACCCGGCCAGCGCGAAGGCGGTCGGCGGCGGGGCGATGTACGCGCTCGCGCCGGGGAAGGCGATCCAAGCCCATCGGGAGAGCGGCGGGACCCTCCACACCTACGTGGCGCTCCGCAAGCCGCAGGACTGGTTCGCGGACATCGACTTCACCGATTCAGCCGCGGCCGCCGCACGGATCGCGCGGGAGTTCGACGGCTGGGCGACGGAGCTCACCGCGCTGATCACCGACAGCGACACCGCACCGATCCTGCGCCCCCTCAACACCCTGCCCAGCGGCCACCGGTGGGATCGCGTGCCGGGGGTGACCCTGCTCGGCGACGCCGCCCACCTCATGCCCCCGTCGGGCGAAGGCGCCAACCTGGCCATGTACGACGGCGCCGAACTCGGCGAGGCCATCGCCGCGCACCCCGATGACGTCGAGGCCGCGCTCACCGAATACGAGCAGGCGTTGTTCCCCCGCGGCGCCGCGGAAGCCGCCGAGGCCGCCCACCTCCACGAGCTCATGTTCGGCGACGACGCGCCCCACAGCCTGATCGACATGTTCACCGGACACGAGTAGCACCGATGTCCCGTCTTTCGGACGAATGTCCGCCCACAGGGGGAAGCGCTGACCCGTCCTCGGTGGAGCCTGCTAGCCGGGGGTGAATGGCACTTCGAAATGCTCGTCACATTACGGACATGTGTCCGCTGTATGGACAACCGACCATCGATCGAGCCAGGATGGGCGGGGCACGGGTGACGGGCAGACGCTGGGTATCCGGGTCGCGGTGATCGTGCGGACGCTCGTCCGCCGACTCCGCCTGTCGTTTCCCGTCTGATCAGGAACGGCCAGCTACCACTGGAGGTCGTACGAGTGAACGGAATCGACCAGTTTCCCGTCGTCGTCGTGGGCGGAGGCCCGGTCGGGCTCACCACCTCGATCCTGTTGAGCCGGCTCGGCGTACGGCACGCGGTGTTCGAGCGGCACCCCGGCACGTCGGTGCATCCCAAGGCGGTGGGGCTCAACCAGCGGACGATCGAGATCCTGCGAGCCGCCGGGCTCGCCAAGGACATCGAGGCTGCTGCCGCGCCGCCGCACACGGTCGGCCGGACCGCCTGGTACACCTCCTTCGGCGGTCCCACTCCGCTGCACGGCCGGAGGATCGCCGTACGGGACGCCTGGGGCGTCGGCGTCTACGCCGACGAGTACGCCCAGGCCAGCCCCGCGCGCTACACGGTGCTCCCGCAGATCAGGTTGGAGCCGATCCTGCGCGCCCACGCCGAGTCGTCGCCGCTGGCCGACGTGGTGTTCGGCGCCTGCGTCACCGAGGTGGCGGCAGGTCGGGACGACGTGACGGTAACGGTCGAGCACGCCGACGGGACCACGCGGCGGGTGCGTGCGGACTACCTGGTGGCGGCCGATGGCGGACGCACGGTCGCCGACCGGCTCGGCATCCGGATGATCGGGCCGACCAACCTCGTCGACATGGTCAGCGCCCACTTCGGCGCCGATCTCAGCGGCTACCTGCCCGACGACGGCTGCCTGATCAACTGGTTCGTCAACCCCGACTTCGGCGGGTCCATCGGCAGCGGCTACCTCTACCACCTCGGCCCCTGGTCTCCGGAGGGCGTCTCCGAGGAGTGGGTGTTCGCCTGCGGGTTCCACGCCGACGACCCGGAGCGGTTCGACGAGGAGGGGATGCGCGGCCGCATCATCCGCTCGCTCGGCCTGCCCGACCTCGACATCTCCCTGCGTTCCATCAGCCACTGGTACCTGCAGGCGGTGGTGGCGGAGCGGTTCCGCGAGGGCCGCTGCTTCCTGGTCGGCGACGCCGCGCACCGGATCCCGCCGTGGGGCGCGCTCGGGCTGAACACCGGCATCCAGGACGCGCACAACCTGGTATGGAAGATCGCTGCGGCGCTGCGCGACTCGAGCCTGAAAGGTCTGCTGGACAGCTACGAGACGGAGCGCCGTCCGGTCGCGGTCGCGGTCGCCGAGACGTCGCTGCACAACTTCCGGAACCACGGCGGCGTCGTCGACGTCGCCCTCGGGCTGTCGCCAGACACTGCGCCGGAAGAGGGCTGGGCGGCGCTGGAGACGCTGTGGTCGGACGGCCCGGAGGGCGACGCGAAGCGGGCGGCGGTCGCCGAGGCGATGAGGCTGCTCGACAAGGAGTTCCACGCCCACGGCGCGGAGAACGGCTTCGCGTACCAGGCCGGGGCGCTCGTCCCGGAGGGCGGGAGCGTCTCGGTGCCCGAGGACATGCTCGTCTACCGTCCGACGTCCGCGCCCGGACACCACGTTCCGCACACCTGGCTGGCGACCCCGGCCGGGCGGGCGTCCACGCTCGACCTGGCGGCGCCCGGCAGGTTCGCCCTGGTGGTCGACGAGCGCGCCGACGCCTGGCGTACGGCGCTCGCCGGGCTGGACCACCCGCTCGCCCGGCTGGTGGACGTGGCCGAGGTGGGCACCTCACCGGGCAAGGCGTACCACGACACCGAGGGCCGATGGGAACGGCTGCGCGAGGTCGGCGGCGACGGAGCCCTCCTGGTGCGGCCGGACACCGTCGTCGCCTGGCGGCACGCAGGGCTTCCCCGTGAACCCCGAGCGGCCTTGCGTGAGGCGCTGGACACGATCGCCGAGTCGGCCGGGGTCGGTCCCTCCGGAGACCCGGCCACCGCCTGAGCTCTGCCGACCCCGGCGGGATCTCCGAGAGCCGCCCGCCGATGCGACGTCCGTCTTCGTACTCTCCGCGGCCGCCCGGCGATGCGGACGCGCAGACCAGACCGCCGGGTTTCGCCGGCAGGGGCCCGTCCTGGCCGGGGCGGTGAGCGGGACGCTCCCCGGCCCGGCCGGCGATCGAGGCCCAGACGTTGTTCAGCGGGGTCAGCGGTCGGTGCCGCGGTCGCGGCGGCGCAGGTAGCGCTCGAACTCCGCCGCGATGGCGTCGCCGCTGGCCTCGGGCAGCTCGGCCGCGTCCTTGCGCTCCTCGAGCTCCCGCACGTATTCGGCCACCTCGCTGTCCTGGGCCGCCAGCTCGTCTACGCCGTGTTCCCAGGCCCGCGCCTCCTCGGCCAGGTCGCCGTACGGCATCGGGATGTCCAGCATGTCCTCGATGCGGCGCAGCAACGCCAGGGTGGCCTTGGGGTTGGGCGGCTGGGCGACGTAGTGCGGGACCGACGCCCACAGGGACACCGTCCGCAGCCCGGCGGTGCCCAGGGTGTGCTGCAGCACGCCCACGATCCCCGTCGGGCCCTCGTACTTGGTCAGCTCCAGGTTGAGCGCGCGGGCCATGCCGGGGTCGCTGACCGAGCCGGTGATCGGCACCGGCCGGGTGTGCGGCGAGTCGTTGAGCAGCGCGCCGAGCAGGATGGCCAGCTCGATGCCGAGGTCGTGGCAGAGCCCGACGATCTCCGCGCAGAACGAGCGCCACCGCATGTTGGGCTCGATGCCGCGCAGCAGCACCACGTCGCGCTTGGCGCCCGGCGGGCGCGCCAGCAGCAGCCGGGTCGTCGGCCAGACGATGGAGCGGGTCAGGCCGTCGCCGAGCTCGACCACCGGCCGGGTCACCTGGAAGTCGTAGTAGTCCTCGGGGTCCAGCTCGACGAGTGGGGTGGCCTTCCACTCGGACTCGAGGTGCGCGAGCACGCCGCTGGACGCCTCGCCGGCGTCGTTCCATCCCTCGAACGCGGCGATCAGCACCGGGTCGACGAGCTCGGGGAGCCCTTCGAACTCGATCACGCGCCGCCTCCTCACTGGCCTTGTGCAGTATGGCTCAGTCCAAGACTATTCGGTGAGGGGCCCCGTACGTCACCTCCGCCGGGCACCGGCCCGTCGCGCTGCCGTGACCTGCGGCGCCGCGCGGGCGGACGTGGACCTGCCCCCTCTCACAGCACCGGTATTCCCGTTTCGCGCGCGCGGACGATATTCCATCCGGCGGGGCCGATAGGCTTGCTCCATGACCAGCAGACCGTCGTTCCGAAAAGTGCTGTCCGAGCGGGTTCTGATCGCCGACGGAGCCATGGGGACGATGCTGCAGTCCTACGACCCCACCCTTGACGACTTCCAGGGCCATGAGGGCTGCAACGACGTGCTCAACGTGAGCCGCCCCGACATCGTGCGGGCCGTGCACGACGCGTACCTGGAGGTGGGGGTCGACTGCGTCGAGACCAACACCTTCAACGCCAACCGCGCGGCCCTGGGCGAGTACGGCATCGAGGACCGCATCTTCGAGCTCTCCGAGGCCGGCGCGCGGCTGGCCAGGGAGCGCGCCGACCACTTCTCGACGCCGGACCGGCCCAGGTTCGTCCTCGGCTCGATGGGCCCCGGCACGAAGCTCCCCACGCTCGGCCACCTGCCGTACGAGACGCTGCGCGACGCCTATCGGGACAACGCCGCCGGCCTGATCGCGGGCGGGGCCGACGCCCTGATCATCGAGACCTGCCAGGACCTGCTGCAGGTGCGGGCGGCGGTCGTCGGCGCGAAGCGTGCGGTCGAGGCCGCCGGGCGGGACGTGCTGATCATCACGCAGGTCACCATCGAGACCAACGGCGCGATGCTGCTCGGCTCCGAGATCGGCGCCGCGCTGACCGCGATCGAGCCGCTCGGCGTCGACCTGATCGGCCTCAACTGCGCCACCGGCCCGGCCGAGATGAGCGAGCACCTGCGCTACCTGGCCAGGCACTCGCGGATCCCGATCTCCTGCATGCCGAACGCCGGCCTGCCGCAGCTCACGGCCGACGGCGCGTACTACCCGCTGAGCCCCGGAGAACTGGCGGACGCGCACGAGGCGTTCACCCGCGACTACGGGCTCGCGCTCGTGGGCGGCTGCTGCGGCACCACCCCCGAGCACCTGCGCCAGGTGGTCGAGCGGGTGGGCGGCCGCGCCCGCGGCGAGCGGCGGCCCCGCCCGGAGGCGGGGGCGGCGTCGCTCTACCAGCACGTGCCGTTCCGGCAGGACACCTCCTACCTCGCCATCGGCGAGCGGACCAACGCCAACGGCTCCAAGGCGTTCCGCGAGGCGATGCTGGCCGGCGACTACGAGGAGTGCGTGGAGATCGCCCGGGCGCAGGCCCGTGACGGCGCGCACATGCTCGACCTGTGCGTCGACTACGTCGGCCGCGACGGCGTCGCCGACATGAAGGAGCTGGCGTTCCGGTTCGCCACCGCCTCGACGCTGCCGATCGTGATCGACTCCACCGAGCCCGCCGTGCTGGAGGCCGGGCTGGAGATGCTCGGCGGCCGGGCCGTGGTCAACTCGGTGAACTACGAGGACGGCGACGGCCCGGACTCGCGCTACCAGAAGATCATGCGCCTGGTGAAGGAGCACGGCGCGGCCGTGGTCGCGCTGACCATCGACGAGGAGGGCCAGGCCCGCACCACCGAGGGAAAGGTGCGCATCGCCACCCGGCTCATCGAGGACCTCGTCAACACCTGGGGCATGCGGGTCGAGGACATCATCGTCGACTGCCTGACGTTCCCGATCGCCACCGGCCAGGAGGAGACCCGGCGCGACGGCGTCGAGACGATCGAGGCGATCCGCGAGCTCAAGCGCCGCTACCCGGGCGTGCAGACCACGCTGGGCGTCTCCAACGTGTCGTTCGGACTCAACCCCGCGGCCCGCATGGTGCTGAACAGCGTCTTCCTCAACGAGTGCGTCAACGCGGGGCTCGACTCCGCGATCGTGCACGCCTCCAAGATCCTGCCGATGAACCGCATCCCGGACGAGCAGCGGCAGGTCGCGCTCGACCTCGTGTACGACCGCAGGCGCGAGGGCTACGACCCGCTGCAGCGGTTCATGGAGCTGTTCGAGGGCGTGGACGCGGCGTCCATGAAGGCCGGTAAGGCGGCCGAGCTGGCCGGGCTGCCGCTGTGGGAGCGGCTCAAGCGGCGCATCATCGACGGCGAGCGCAAGGGCCTGGAGGCCGACCTCGACGAGGCCCTGGCCCAGCGGCCGGCCCTGGAGATCATCAACGACGTGCTGCTCGACGGCATGAAGGTCGTCGGCGACCTGTTCGGCTCAGGCGAGATGCAGCTTCCCTTCGTGCTGCAGTCGGCCGAGGTGATGAAGACGGCCGTGGCCTACCTCGAACCGCACATGGAGAAGGTCGAGGGCAGCACCAAGGGCCGCATCGTGCTGGCCACGGTGAAGGGCGACGTCCACGACATCGGCAAGAACCTCGTGGACATCATCCTGTCCAACAACGGCTACGACGTGGTGAACCTCGGCATCAAGCAGCCGGTGTCGGCGATCCTGGAGGCCGCCGAGGAGCACCGGGCCGACGTGATCGGCATGTCCGGCCTGCTGGTGAAGTCCACCGTGGTCATGAAGGAGAACCTCGAGGAGATGAACTCCCGGGGTCTGGACAGATACCCCGTGCTGCTCGGCGGCGCCGCCCTGACCAGGGCGTACGTCGAGCAGGACCTGGCCGACCTCTACCGGGGCGAGGTCCGGTACGCGCGCGACGCGTTCGAGGGACTGCGCCTGATGGACGCCTTCATGGCGGTCAAGCGCGGCGAGGACGGCGCGACGCTGCCGCCGCTGCGCGCGCGGCGGGTGAAGACCGGCGCGGTGCTGACGCGGACGGCGGAGGAGGACCTGCCGGCCCGCTCCGACGTGGCGGCCGACAACCCGGTGCCCACCCCGCCGTTCCTCGGCGACCGGGTGGTGAAGGGCATCCCGCTGGCCGACTACGCCGCCTTCCTGGACGAGCGGGCCACGTTCATGGGCCAGTGGGGCCTCAAGGCCGCGCGCGGCGGCGAGGGCCCGTCGTTCGAGGAACTCGTCGAGACCGAGGGCAGGCCCCGGCTGCGGATGTGGCTGGAGCGGCTGCAGACGGAGAACCTGCTGGAGGCCGCGGTCGCCTACGGCTACTTCCCCTGCGTGAGCGAGGGCGACAGCCTGATCATCCTGGACGGCGACGGGAAGGAACGGACCCGCTTCACCTTCCCGCGCCAGCGCCGCGACCGGCACCTGTGCCTGGCCGACTTCTTCCGCTCCCGCGAGTCCGGTGAGACCGACGTCGTCGCCCTCCAGGTCGTCACGATGGGCAACCGGATCAGCCAGGCCACGGCCGAGCTGTTCGCCAAGGACGCCTACCGCGAATACCTGGAGCTCCACGGCCTGTCGGTGCAGCTCACCGAGGCGCTGGCCGAATACTGGCACGCGCGGGTGCGGTCGGAGCTGGGCATCGGCGGCGACGAGTCGCTGGACGACATGCTGAAGGTGAACATCACCGGCTGCCGCTACTCCTTCGGCTACCCGGCCTGCCCCAACCTGGAGGACCAGGTGCAGGTCATGGAACTGCTCGACCCGGCGCGCATCGGCGTGACGCTGTCGGAGGAGTTCCAGCTCCACCCCGAGCAGGCCACCTCCGCCCTGGTCGTCCACCACCCCGAGGCGAAGTACTTCAACGTCTGACCGGCCGCACGGACGTTCACGCGCGCCCCTTACCATGTTGGTCCCCCCTGATCGGGGGTCTCGCCGGGGGAAGGGGCCACGTGGACGCCGTGCTGTTCGACATGGACGGGTTGCTCGTCGACACCGAAGGGGTGTGGTTCGAGGTCGAGACCGAGGTGGTCACCCGCCTCGGCGGGGCCTGGGGCCCGGAGCACCAGGAGCAGCTCGTGGGCGGTTCCTGGGACCGCACCGTCGCGTACATGCTGGAGCTGACGCAGGCCGACGTCGACCCCGCGGTGGTGGGGGAGTGGCTGATCGACGGCATGGAGAGCCGGCTGTCGAGAGGCGTCGTGCCCATGCCGGGCGCCCTCGACCTGCTGCGCGGGCTCGGCGACCAGGGTGTGCGCACGGCGCTGGTCACCTCGTCGCTGCGGACCATCGCCGACGCCGTGCTCAAGGCCGTCGGCCGGGAGCACTTCGAGATCATCGTGACGGCCGACGACGTCACGCGCACCAAGCCTCACCCGGAGCCCTACCTGACCGCGGCCGACCTGCTGTCGGTGGACCCGGAGCGGTGCGTCGCGCTGGAGGACTCGCCGAACGGCGTCGCCTCGGCGACTGCGGCGGGCTGCCGGGTCGTCGCCGTGCCGGGCGTCCTGCCCATCGCCCAGGCGCCCGGCCGGGTCGTCATGCCCTCGCTGCTCGACGTGGACGTGGACTTCCTGCGGTCGCTCGTCCGGTAGCGCGTCGTCCGGTGGCGCGGGCCCCCGCAAGATCGCCTGCCGAGTGCCAGGATGGGGGTACACCGCGACAAAGGGGGGCCCCGCCATGAATTTCACCGACATCGCCTGGCTGCCGCTGTGCGCCGGCCTCACCGCGGTGGGAATGGGGCTCAGCTATCTCGCCTTCCGGCGCAGGGGGGCGACCGCCGGCCTGCGGGCCACCGCCTGGTCCCTGCTGCCGCTGGCCGCCTACCTCACCGGCGCGCTGAAGACGCTCTGGAACATCGGCGCGGCGGTGGTGGGCTTCGTGACCGGCCTGGTCCTGTCGCCCGCCGTGTGGGCCGGGGTGATCCTGGCCGGGCTGTCGGCGCTGCTGTTCGTCGTCTCCGGCACGCTGCGCGGCCGTGCCCTGTCCCGGGCCCGTACGCCGCGGCAGGAGCCGGGTGGCGCCACCGCGGCGCCTGAGCGGCCTGCCTCGCCTAAAAAGGCACAGACGGGAAAGACGGCGCCACGACAGGTCGAACAGCCCGCCGGGGATGATTTCTCCGACATCGAGGACATTCTCAAGCGCCGCGGGATCAGCTGAGAATCCCACATCGTGGGACCAAGTTACCGACCAGTGCAATGTTACAGTTCCACGACATAATCGAAACGGGACGCGGACAAACCCTTCAAGATCAACACGAATGAGTTTCGCGTGAATCACAGTTGAGCCACAGGGCACCTCTGGGGACTGGTCAGCCCAGCTCAGACCATAGATTCTGCCTCCGGGGGTCGCACACCACGCGACCCCTTCGGACAATGTCGTCTGGGATCCAGGGGGCCTGCACCACATGGCCGTGCGAGGCAAGGTCGTAAGCGGCCGTCGCTTCTCCGTCGCCGGATCGATCCCGGGCTACCCCGAGCGCGTCACCGCGGGTGCGGTCCGCTCGGGCAGGGCGAAGGAGGATCGATGACCGCGCCGATGGACGTCACCGGTGGGGACACGCAGGCCACGCCGGAGGCCGTCGTCGACGCGGCGGGCGGGAAGGCGATCCAGGGCCGGTCCCTCGGTCAGATCGCCTGGATGCGTCTCAAGCGCGACAAAGTCGCGATGGCCGGCGGTGTGATCATCATCCTGCTGATCCTGGTGGCGGTCTTCGCGCCGTTGCTGGTGTCCTGGCTGGGGCACCCGCCCAACGAGTGGCACCGGGAGAAGATCGACCCCGCCATTCAGGCCCCGCTCGGCTCGTTCGGCGGCATGAGCTGGGACTACCTCTTCGGCGTCGAGCCGACGACGGGGCGTGACCTGTTCAGCCGGGTTGTCTACGGCGCCCGTGTCTCGCTGCTGATCGCGTTCTTCGCCACATTGCTCTGCGTGGTGCTCGGCACCGTGCTGGGCACCGTCGCCGGATTCTTCGGCGGCTGGGTCGACACGGTCATCAGCCGGCTGATGGACATCTTCCTCGCCTTCCCGCTGCTGGTGTTCGCGCTGGCGCTGGCGGGTGTCATCCCCGACAGCGCGTTCGGCCTGTCGGGGGACGCGCTGAGGATCAGCCTGCTGGTGTTCATCATCGGCTTCTTCAACTGGCCCTACGTCGGGCGGATCGTTCGCGGGCAGACGCTCTCCCTGCGAGAACGGGAGTTCGTCGACGCGGCCAGGAGCCTGGGCGCGCGCAACCACACGATCCTGTTCAAGGAGATCCTGCCCAACCTGCTGGCGCCGATCATGGTCTACGCGACGCTGCTGATCCCGTCGAACATCCTGTTCGAGGCCGCTCTGTCGTTCCTCGGAGTGGGTGTCAAGCCGCCGACCCCGACCTGGGGGGCCATGCTCGCCGACGCGGTGCACAAGTACAACGTGGCGCCGAACTACATGATCTTCCCCGGCCTGGCGATCTTCGTCACCGTGCTCGCGTTCAACCTGCTCGGCGATGGTTTCAGGGACGCCTTCGATCCCAAGGCCCGATAACGGCGTGCTTTTTCCCTAGTCAACGTACTCCCGAAGGCAATCAACAAACTCCTACAGAGGGGTGTCAGGTCGATGAAGTTAAGATCAATGGCGTCGGCGGTCGCGGTTACCACCGGTCTCGCCCTCGCCCTCGCCGCCTGCGGCGGCGGCGGTAGCAAGAGCGGCGGCAAGTCCGGCTCGGGCGGGGCGGAAGCGCCGTCCAGCGCGTACAACGCCGCGGTCACCCAGGTCGTCAACCCGTCCGACAAGGTGGGCGGAACGCTCCGCATGGGCATGCCGGGCGATTTCGACTCGGTCGACCCGGGTGACATGTACTACGCCTACTCGTGGAACTTCGCCCGCCTCTACAGCCGCGCGCTCACCATGTTCAAGCCGGTGCCGGGCAAGGAGGGCCTCCAGCTCGTCGGCGACCTGGCCGAGGACCTGGGCAAGCCGAGTGACGGCGGCAAGACCTGGACCTACAAGCTCCGCGAGGGCGTGAAGTTCGAGGACGGCACCCCGGTGACGTCCAAGGACGTGAAGTACGCCGTCGCCCGCTCGCTGGACAAGGACGTGCTGCCCAGTGGCCCGACCTACTTCAACGACTGGCTGGACCTGAAGGACTACACCGGTCCG
The DNA here is from genome assembly GCF_040644635.1 of Microbispora sp. NPDC046933. Classification (NCBI taxonomy): domain Bacteria; kingdom Bacillati; phylum Actinomycetota; class Actinomycetes; order Streptosporangiales; family Streptosporangiaceae; genus Microbispora; species Microbispora sp. NPDC046933. Next base: position 43,158 of record NZ_JBEYWW010000050.1, read on the forward strand.
TACAAGATGAAGGGCAAGCTCGACGACCTCAAGGCGATCGAGACGCCCGACGACCGCACCATCGTGTTCCACCTCAAGAAGCCGTACGGCGGTTTCGACTACTTCGCGATGCTCCCCGAGACCGCTCCGGTGCCGGAGGCCAAGGACACGGGCTCGAAGTACAAGGAGCACCCGGTCGCCACCGGCCCGTACATGTTCAAGAGCCACGACCTCGGCAAGCGGATCGAGCTGGTCAAGAACCCGAACTGGGACGCCGCCACCGACCCCAACCGCAAGCAGCTCAACGACTCCATCGAGGTGCTGCTGGGCCAGAACGAGGACGACCTCGACCAGCGCCTGCTCTCCGGCAAGATCGACGTCGTGATCAACAGCACCGGTGTCGGAGCCAACGCCCGCACGACCGTGCTGACCGATCCCAAGCACAAGCAGTACGCCGACTCGGCCGCGCTGTCCCGCACCTGGTTCGCGAACATCAACGGCGACGTGCCGCCGTTCGACAACATCCACTGCCGCAAGGCCGTGGTGTACGCGGCGGACCGGTCGGCGATCCAGGGCGCCTTCGGCGGTCCCGAGGCGGGCGGCGACATCGCCCTCAGCCTCATGCCGCCGGTGATGACCGGCTACCAGAAGATCGACCCCTATGGCATCGAGGCCCACCCCACCGGTGACCTGGAGAAGGCCAAGGAAGAGCTCAAGGCGTGCGGCAAGCCGGACGGCTTCAGCACCTCGGTCTCCTTCCGCAACGAGCGGGACTACGAGAAGCAGAGCGCCGAGGCGCTGCAGGAGTCGCTCGGCAAGGTCGGCATCAAGCTCGACCTCAAGGGCTACCCGCAGGGCGACTACTTCAAGCTCTACGCCGGCAAGCCCGACTTCGCCAAGAAGAACGGCCTGGGCATCATGCTCTACGGCTGGGCCGCCGACTACCCCGAGGGCTACGGCTTCTTCCAGCAGATCGTCGACAGCCGGACCATCCGCGCCGCCGGTAACACCAACCTCAGCGTGAAGGACCCGGAGATCGACAAGCTCGTCGACACGGCCGCGGCGGCGACGGACGACGCCACCCGTGAGAAGGCCTGGGCCGACGTCGACGCGAAGGTGATGGACGACGCGTTCGTCCTTCCCTACGTCTGGGCCCACAGCCTCTTCTACCGGCCGCCGACGCTCAAGAACGTCTTCGTCAGCCAGAACTGGGGCATGTACGAGTACCTCACCCTGAGCACCCAGTAGTCCGCGTTCCCGGGAGCTCTCAACGATCTCCCGGGAACCCCCTGGAACCCTCTGTCGAAGGCAGGTGAAGGTCTGACGGTCGGGCGGCCCGGCTGTCAGACCGAGATCAGTGGTCACATACATAATCAAGCGGCTGATAGCGGCTGTCATGCTGCTCTTCGTGGTAAGCATCGCCACGTTCGCTATCTTCTTTCTCGTTCCCCGGCTCGCCGGTATGTCTGCTGACGACCTCGCCTCTCGTTACGTGGGCAAGGCGGCCAACGCCGAGATCATCCACGACACGGCCGTCAGGCTGGGCTTCTACGACCCACTGGTCGTCCAGTACGGACGGTTCGTGAAGGGCATCTTCCTGGGCGTCGACCGGAACTACGGCCCCGGCGTGGAGCATTGCCCGGCCCCCTGCCTGGGCTACTCCTACGTCACGCAGAACCCCGTCCTGCCAGACCTGCTCGACCGCCTGCCGGTCACGCTCTCGCTGGCGTCCGGCGCGGTGGTGATCTGGGTGGTGTTCGGTGTGGCGACGGGCGTGGTCTCGGCGCTCCGGCGGGGCAGCTTCTTCGACCGGATGTCGATGGGCGTCGCGCTCGCCGGCGTCTCGCTGCCCATCTTCTTCACCGGCATCGTCTCTCTCGCGATCTTCAGAGACAAGCTCGGGCTCGTGGGCGACGTCGCCGACTGGGTCCCCATCGAAGAGGATCCGTTGACCTGGGCCAACAACCTCATCCTGCCGTGGGTGACGCTCGCGTTCCTCTACGCGGCCAGCTACGCCCGCATCACGAGGGCGGGCATGCTGGAGACGATGGGGGAGGACTACATCCGCACCGCACGGGCGAAGGGCCTTCCCGAGAAGGCCGTGGTGATGAAACACGGCCTGCGCGCCACGCTCACCCCACTCGTCACCATGCTCGGTCTCGACCTGGGCCTGCTACTCGGTGGCGCCGTCCTCACCGAGAGCACGTTCTCGCTGCCGGGCCTGGGCAAGTACGCCGTCGACGCGATCGGCCACAACGACCTTCCTCAGGTGATGGGCGTCACGTTGTTCGCGGCCGCCTTCATCGTCGTGGCCAACCTGATCGTCGACCTCCTGTACGCCGTCGTGGACCCGAGGGTGAGGCTGGGATGAGCTTCCTGGAACTGAAGGACCTGCGGATCCACTTCCCGACCGACGACGGCCTGGTCAAGTCCGTCGACGGGTTGTCGTTCACCCTGGAGCGGGGCAGGACGCTCGGCATCGTCGGCGAGTCCGGCTCCGGCAAGAGCGTGACCAGCCTCGGCATCCTCGGCCTGCACAAGGGCGGGCGCGCCCGCATCTCCGGCGAGATCTGGCTGGACGGCGAGGAGCTCGTCGGCGCCAGCCAGGAGCACGTCCGGACGCTGCGCGGCAAGAAGATGGCGATGATCTTCCAGGACCCGCTGTCGGCGATGCACCCGTTCTACACGGTCGGCGACCAGATCACCGAGGCGTACCGCATCCACAACGACGTCAGCAAGAAGGTCGCCCGCAAGCACGCGATCGACATGCTCGGCCGGGTGGGCATCCCGCAGCCGGAGCGCCGCGTGGACAGCTACCCCCACGAGTTCTCCGGCGGCATGCGGCAGCGCGCCATGATCGCGATGGCGCTGAGCTGCGACCCCGAGCTGCTGATCGCCGACGAGCCGACGACCGCGCTCGACGTGACCGTGCAGGCGCAGATCCTCGACCTGATGCGCGACCTGCAGCGCGACTTCGACGCCGCGCTGATCATCATCACGCACGACCTCGGCGTCGTCGCCGAGCTGGCCGACGACATCCTTGTCATGTACGGCGGCAAGTGCGTCGAGTACGGCACCTCCGAGGACGTCTTCGAGCGGCCCGAACACCCCTACACCTGGGGCCTGCTCGGCTCGATGCCACGCCTCGACCGCGAGCCGACCGAGCGGCTGATGCCGATCAAGGGCTCGCCGCCGTCGCTGATCAACGTGCCGTCCGGTTGCGCCTTCCACCCGCGCTGCGCCTTCGAGGAGCGTACGGGCGGCCAGGCCAAGACAGCGGTCCCCGAGCTGCTGGAGACCGAGGGCGGCCACCTCGTGCGCTGCCACCTGCCGCGCGAGCGCAGGCGCGCCATCTGGGAGAACGAGATCAAGCCGAACCTGGAGGCTTCGTGAACGAGGAGCCCTTGCTGTCCGTACAGGGGCTGGAGAAGCACTTCCCGGTCACGAAGGGCCTGCTCAAGCGGCAGGTCGGCGCGGTCAGGGCCGTCGACGGCGTCAGCTTCGACGTGAAGAAGGGCGAGACCCTCGGCCTGGTCGGCGAGTCGGGATGCGGCAAGACCACCACCGGACGCCTCATCACCCGGCTGATCGAGCCCACCGGCGGCAAGATCGTCCTTGAGGGCACCGACATCACGCACATGTCCCAGGGCCGGCTGCGTCCGCTCCGCCGGGACGTGCAAATGATCTTCCAGGACCCCTACAGCTCCCTCAACCCCCGGCACACGGTCGGCGCCATCGTGGGCGCGCCGTTCCGCATCCAGGGCATCAAGACCGAGCAGGGCACCAAGAAGGCGGTCCAGGAGATCCTCGAACTGGTCGGCCTCAACCCCGAGCACTACAACCGCTACCCGCACGAGTTCTCCGGCGGTCAGCGGCAGCGCATCGGCATCGCCAGGACGCTCGCGCTCAAGCCCAAGCTGATCATCGCGGACGAGCCGGTGTCCGCGCTGGACGTGTCGATCCAGGCCCAGGTCGTCAACCTGCTCGAGGACCTGCAGAGCGAGCTCGACCTCACGTACGTGGTGATCGCGCACGACCTGTCGGTGGTCCGGCACATCAGCGACCGCGTCGCGGTGATGTATCTCGGGAAGATCGTCGAGATCGCCGACCGCAAGGGCCTGTACGACACGCCGATGCATCCGTACACCAACGCGCTGCTGTCGGCGGTCCCGATCCCGGACCCGAAGCGACGCAAGGAGCGCGAGCGGATCAGGCTGCAGGGCGACGTGCCCTCCCCGCTCAACCCGCCGCCCGCCTGCCGCTTCCACACCCGCTGCTGGAAGGCGCAGGAGATCTGCAAGCAGGTCGAGCCGCCGCTGGAGACGCTCGCCCCCGGCCACCAGGTGGCCTGCCACTTCCCCGAGAACGCCCCTTCGGGCGGCACGGCCGCGGCCCCGCTGGAGACGGCCGCCGCGCCCGTGGAGTGAGTCTTTCCGCCGGTACGGCCCCCGCCGTCTTCCCCCCAGACGGTCCGCGGGAGCCGTACCGGCGGGGCGTTCCGCCACCTCGGTCACGCCCTGTCTCGACGGTATCGTGGCGCGCCCCCGCCCGGCATCGGCCTCCCGTACGGCTCGCGCCCGCGACCGCGGGAGGACCTGGCCCGCCTCGCTCCTCCCGTGGTCGTAGGCCGAAGGTCAGGAGAAGGCGCCGGGGACGATCAGGCCGGTCTCGTACGCGAGAACCACCGCCTGGACCCGGTCGCGCAGCCCCAGCTTGGTCAGCACGTTGCCCACGTGGGTCTTCACGGTCGTCTCGCTGACCACGAGCTGGGCGGCGATCTCGGCGTTCGACATGCCCTTCGCGATCAGGCGCAGCACCTCCAGCTCGCGCTCGGTGAGCCGGTCGAGCCGCGCGGGGGTGGCCTGCTGGTGCGCGGAGGGCAGCCGGGTGGCGAACCTGTCCAGCAGCCGCCGGGTGACGCTCGGCGCCACGATCGCGTCGCCGGCCGCCACCACGCGGATCGCCTGGACCAGCTCGTCCGGCGGCACGTCCTTGAGGAGGAAGCCGCTCGCGCCCGCGCGCAGCGCCTCCACGATGTACTCGTCCAGGTCGAACGTGGTCAGCACGAGCACCTTCGGCACGTGGGCGGTGGGGGCCGCCTCCCGTACGATGCGGCGGGTCGCCTCGATGCCGTCGGTGCCGGGCATGCGGACGTCCATGAGCACCACGTCGGGCAGCAGGGCCCGGGACTGCTCCATCGCCACCGCGCCGTCGCCCGCCTCGCCCACGACGGTGACGTCCGGCTCCGCCTCGAGGATGAACCGGAACCCGGTGCGCAGCAGCGGCTGGTCGTCGACCAGCAACACCCGGATCGTCATGATGCGTCCGTCCTGGGGTGGGCGGCGGGCCGCCGGGTGGAGGGGGACACCCTGATCGTCATCGTCTGTCCTTGAAGGGGCTCTGCGTGATGGGGCTTCACTTGAGGGGGCTGTGACTGAGGGGGCTGTGACTGAGGGGGAACTGGGCTCGGACCTCGAACCCGCCCCCGGTGCGGGGACCGATCCGCAGGACTCCACCATAGAGCGCCACACGCTCGCGGATGCCGACGAGGCCATGGCCCTTGCCCCCGATCCGCACCGACTCCTCCGCCGCGCCGCGCCCGTCGTCCTCGACGTGGATGGTCAGCTCGTTCGGCTCGTGCCGTACGGTGACCCAGGCGCGGGCGGCGGGCCCGGCGTGCCGCAGGCTGTTGGTCAGCGCCTCCTGGACGAGCCGGTAGGCGGCGAGATCCACCCCGGGCGGCAGGCCGCGCCGCTCGCCCTCGATCCACAGCTGGGTCCGCAGCCCCGCCTCGCGCATCTGCTCCACCAGCGCCGGCAGGTCGTGCATGCCCGGCTGCGGCCGGCGCTCGGCCGGGCCGTCGGTGCGCAGCACGCCGACGATGCTGCGCATCTCCGCCATCGCCGTACGGCCCATCTCCTCGATGGCGGTGAGGGCGTCCCGCGCGACGTCGGGCTTGGTGTCGAGCATCTTGCGGGCGGCGGCGGCCTGGACCGTCATCACGCTGACGTGGTGGGCCACGACGTCGTGCAGTTCCCGCGCGATGCGGGAGCGCTCCTCCGCCCGGGCGGCCCTGGTGTCGGCCTCCCGCGCCCGTTCCAGCCGGTCCGCCCGCTGGACCAGCTCCGCGAGGTAGGCGCGGCGCAGCCGCAGCGCCCGGCCGCACACCCAGCACAACAGCAGGACGGCGGTGACGACGACGTGGTCGGTCCAGGTCGGGGCGATGACCCCGGCGAGGGCGCTGGAGACGTAGGAGGAGAAGGCGACGACGAGGGCGGCCAGGCTCAGCGCCAGCCCCCGGTAGGCGGCCACCGAATAGAGCAGGACGAGCCCGCCGAACTCGCTCAGGCCGGGGTGGTAGTGGAGTGCGTCGAGCGCCGCCTGAGGGACGCAGGTGGCCACCAGCAGCACGAAGGGCCGGCTGCGCCGCAGGGCCACCGGCAGCGTGCAGGCCGCCGCCAGGATCAGGTTCATCGCGTCCGCCGGACGTGGCTGGACCGACCGCAGCCAGCCCGCCCCCTCTCCGAGGCCGGCCGCGGCGATCCACCACAGGGACGCGGTCGTCAGCACCACCGCGAGGATCGAGTCGGAGACCAGGGGATGAGCCCGAAGCCAGGACCGCGTACTGCCGGGGGTGGTGCGCACGTACCAAATCTAGGCGTTCGCCGTCCGCGTCCACCCTGCCCGGGAGGGATATCCCGCCTCCTCCCCACGGAGGAGCCCCACGGGCGTCACAGTTCGTCGCTGGCCGATCTCCTGCTGACACGGGCGGACAGCCCGGGCTCGCGGTCGGGCACGGGCGGCGGGGTGCCGCCGAACTCCGGGCAGAGCGCCTGGTGGTCGCACCAGTCGCACAGCCGGGAGCGGCGGGCGCGCCACTCGCGGGTGCGCACGGCGCGCTCGATGGCCGCCCACAGCGCCTCGACCTTGCGCTCGGTCGCCCGCAGGTCCGCCTCGTCGGGGACGTAACGCACGATCTCGCCGTTGCCCAGGTACATGAGCTGGAGCATCCGGGGGACCTGGCCGCCGCGCCGCCACAGCGCCAGCGCGTAGAACTTCATCTGGAACAGCGCCTTGGCCTCCCACTCGCGCCCCGGCGCCGTGCCCGTCTTGTAGTCCACGACCCGCATCTCGCCGGTCGGGGCCACGTCGAGCCTGTCGATGTAGCCGCGCAGCAGCAGCCCGCTGTCGAGCACGACCTCGACGTACATCTCGCGCTCGGCGGGCTCCAGCCGCTGGGGGTCCTCCAGCGTGAAGTAACGCTCGACCATGCCGCGGGCCTGCGCCAGCCAGGCGTCCCGCTCCCCGTCGTCCTCGAACAGCCCCGCGTAGTCGGGTTCCTCGGCGAGCAGCCGCCGCCACTGGGGTTCGAGCAGATCCTGCGCGGCGGCGACCGTGCGCGCCTCCGCGGGCAGGTCGTAGAGCCGTTCCAGCACGGCGTGAACGAGCGTGCCCCTGACCGCGGCGGCCGAGGGCCGCTCGGGGAGCTGGTCGATCACCCTGAACCGGTAGAGCAGGGGGCAGGTCATGAAGTCACCGGCCCGGGAGGGGGAAAGCGCCCCGATGATGGCGCGCTCTTCGGCGAGGGTCATGCCGGAACTGTAGGACACCGGGCCGACAGAACGCTCCCGCCCCGCCCTCCGGCGCCCTCACGGGGCCGATCGCACGGTACGCGACGGGCGGGCGAGCTCTTAGGCTGATCTCACCTCGCGGCGCGTAGCATCGAGGGGCGTGGGAGGGGAAGGCGGCCACATGAGCACACCGGTCAAGGAGTCCACCGGACTGCGGATGGGACGGCCGTTCGGCATCCCGGTCTACGTCTCGCCCACCTGGCTCATCGTGGCGGCGTTCATCACCTACAGCTTTCAGCCGCTCTTCGCCGCGAGCCTTCCCGGATACGGGGTCGTCGGCAGTTCCCTGGTGGCGCTGGTCTTCGCCGTCCTGCTGTACGTCTCGGTGCTGCTGCACGAACTGGCGCACTGCGTCGTGGCCAAGCACTACGGCCTGCCGGTGCGCCGGATCACCCTCTACATGCTCGGCGGCGTCTCGGAGATCGAGCGCGAGCCCGAGACGGCGGGCCGGGAGTTCAACGTCGCGCTCGCCGGGCCGCTGCTCTCGCTGGGCCTCGCGGTGATCGGTTACCTGGTCTCCGCGGTCGCGTTCGTGACCGGGCCCGTCGACCCGCTGTCCATGTTCATGCGCCCGCCCGACGGGCTCGTGGCGGTGCTGATCTGGCAGCTCTGGTCATCCAACCTGATCGTGGGAATCTTCAATCTCCTGCCCGGGCTGCCCCTCGACGGCGGCCGGATGCTGCGGGCCGCCGTGTGGAAGGTCAAGCGTGACGCGGGCACGGGCACGATGGCCGCCGCGTGGGTCGGCCGCGGCGTGGCGGTCGCGGTGGTCGTGGTGCCGCTCCTGACGAACCTGATGGCCGGGCAGGAGCCCGGCGTCGGGAGCATGCTCTGGACGGTGGTGCTGGCGTCCTTCATCTGGCTCGGGGCCTCCCAGTCGCTTCGGGTCGCCCGTGTACGGGCCCGGCTGCCGCAGTTGCGGGCCAGGGTGCTGGCCCGCCGGGCGATCCCGGTCACCGCCGAGGTGCCGCTGTCGGAGGGCCTGCGCCGGGCCCGGGAGGCCGGGGCGGGGGCCATGGTGGTGGTCGACCACGACGGGCGGCCGGTCGGCATCGTCAACGAGGCGGCGGTCAATGCCACTCCCGACCAGCGCAGACCGTGGGTGAACGTCGGAGCCCTGTCACGCACTCTGGAGCCCTCGCTCGTGCTCGGCGCCGACCTGGAGGGGGAGTCCCTGCTCGACGCCATGCGGGAGACCCCGGCGCCGGAGTATCTGCTCGTCGAGCGGGGCGGGGAGATCTACGGCGTGCTCGCCACAGCCGACGTGAACCGCATGTTCACCGGTGTGTGAGCGCGGCGTCGCAGGGGACTATGGTGCTGATCGAGACCGGGGCCAGGCGCCGTTCGGTCGCCCGTCGCGCGCTCCGGCAGGCCGGTTCATCACTCTTTTTTGCTACTTTCTGGGGTGATCGATCCGGCACATGGCGTGCCGGCGATGGTGCCGGTCATCCGGTGGCGTTTCCGGAGGGAGAACTTCTGTGACGGAACAGGGCGTGGGGGTGGTCCGCCCGCTGCCGGGGGAGGGCGTGGTCGCCCATCTGAACGGTTTGCTGCTCGTGTGCGCCACCGGCGGAGACCAGCCGGTCGAGGACCTGCTGGGCGCGCTGAGCGAGACCGCCACGACGGGTGGGGACGGCCGGGCGCTGGCCCGGCGGGTGGCCCAGGTCCTCGCGCGCGCCATGGACAGGTCGATCGGCGGGGAGCCGGTGGCCTGCGCGGTCGCCGGGCCGGCGGGGGGCGGCGTGGCGGTGCTGGTCAGCGGGGCCGCGTACGCGACCGTGTCGGGAGGCCCCGACGGCGAGGTCCGCCTCGCCGGGCACGACGCGCTGACCTGGACCGACCGTCTCGTCAACGGCCCGGTGTCCCGGGTCGAGCTGCGCCTGCCCGGGGCGGGCCCGGCGAGCTCGTACGCCAGGCTGGACGGCGGTGTGGTCACCGGAGCCGGGCTGGAGTGCGACTTCACCCGGCACGGCGACCTCGCCTTCCCGCCGCTGCCCCCGCGCCCGCCCCAGCCGCAGCAGGGTCAGCAGGGCGTCCAGCCCCCGCCCATCGGCGCGCCGGAGCCGATCGCCCCGCGCGGGCCCGTAGTGCCGTCGCCCGTGCCGCCGCCCGTGTCGCCGTTCCCGGCCGGTCCGATGCCCGGCGGCGGGCCGTCGCCCGAGCACGCGGCGCCGTCCCCGGGATCGTCCCAGCCGCTCGCGCCGCCGCCCGTCCAGCCGCCGTCCCACGTCTCCCAGCCGCTGCCGCCGCTGCCGCCCGCCCTCTCCGACCCGGGACCGGTGCACCACTCGGGACCGCAGCCGATGCCCCCGCTGCCCGAGCCCGCCGAGGACCGGGGGGCCCCGCTGCACGATTCGGGTCCCCACGACCTGGGCGGGCTGCCGCACGACCTGGGCGGACCGGACGGCCCGCCGAGCGGGCCGTTCGAGCCGGTGCCGCACGCACCCGCCGACGAGGAGCCGGGCGAGGCGACCCAGATGGACGCGGCGCCCGAGCCGGAGCAGCGGCCGATGGTCTACGGCGTCGACTGCAAGAACGACCACTTCAACGACCCGCGCGCGCCCTACTGCGCGGTCTGCGGGATCCCCATCGACCAGCGGGCGGTGGTGCCGTACAAGGGCCCGCGGCCGCAGCTCGGCGTGCTGCTGCTCGACGACGGCATGGCGCTGCCGCTCGAGGCCGACTACCTGCTGGGCCGCGACCCCGAGCGCGCGCCGGAGGTGCAGTCGGGCGAGGCCAGGCCGGCCAGGGTCACCAGCCCCGACGGCTCGGTGTCGCGCCGGCACCTGCGGGTCTTCCTGGACAACTGGGACGTCAACCTGCTCGACCTGGGCTCGGTGAACGGCACCCAGATCCAGCCGCCCGGCGACCCCAACTTCTACGACATCCCGCCGAACGAGCCGGTGCCGATCCTGCCCGGCACGACCGTGCGTGTCGGCGTCTCGCGCACGATGCGGTACGAGCCCCACCGCAGCGCCTGACGACCCCCCGAGGCCGCCGGGGCCACCGGCTCCCGGCGGCCGGATCAGGGGCGCAGCCGGTCGATCTCGCCCAGGATCAGCCGTTCCAGCCGCTCGCCGGTGACGTGCGCGGGATACAGCAACCGGTGCACGCTCAGCCCGTCCACGAGCGCGAGCAGCCGTTCCGCGACGTCCTCCAGGTCCTCGTCCGTACGGATCTCACCGGCCTCGGCGGCGGACCTGAGCAGGCTCGTCACCAGATAGCGGAGCTCGGCGGCCTCCCGCCGCTGGACCTCCAGCAGCCCGGGGCTGGTCAGGCTGCGCCCCCAGAAGCCCACCTCGAGCCCCGTCTCCCCGGCCCGCTCGTCGTCCAGGGGCACGTTGTCGAGCAGCAGTTCGCGCAGCGCCGCCAGGCCGGTGCGGCCCGACAGCTTCTCCCGCAGCCGGTCGGTGATCCGGCGATGGGACGCCTCCAGGGCCGACAATAGAATCTCGTCCTTGTCGGCGAAGTAGTGCGTGAGCACGCCGTTGGAGTAGCCGGCCTCCTTGGCGATGGCCCGCGTCGTCGCGGCCTCGATGCCCTCGCGCAGGATGACGCGGCGGGCCGCCGCGACGACCTCGCCCCTGCGCTCCTCGTGATTGACGATCTTCGGCATGCTCCATCACCTCGGTTGACATTTTAGTCGGGCGCCCGTCTATTATCCGCTCATGACGGTAGTGACGGTCGGCGTGCATATCGTCGACGTCCTGGCCCGCCCGGTCGAGTCCATCCCGGCCGGTCAGGACACCCACCTGCTGGAGCAGATCCGCATCACCGCGGCCGGCGCGGCCGCGGGCGCGGCCGTGGCCCTGGCGAAGATCGGCGTGCCGGTCGCCTCGATGGGCGCCGTCGGCGACGACGAGCTCGGCGACTTCCTCCTGATGATCATGGCGCGGCACGGTGTGGACGTGAGCGGCGTGGTGCGCAGGCCGGGGGAGCAGACGGCGGCCTCGATCCTGCCCATCCGTCCCGACGGTGGACGGCCCTCGTTCCACGTGCCCGGGGCCAACCTGGGCCTGGCGACCGCCGACCTCGACGCGGACCGTCTCACCGGCGCGAACGTCGTGCACCTCGGCGGCATGGACGTCACCTGGGGCCTGCACGACCCCGCCTTCTTCGCACTGCTCGACAAGGCCCGCGAGGGCGGCACGACCGTCACGCTGGACCTGCTGTCCAACATGCCCGACCTCATGCCCGGCGTCCGCGCGTTCCTGCCCCACGTCGACTATCTCCTGCCGAACGAGGAGCAGGCCCTCATGCTCAGCGGGGCGCCGACGCCGGAGGAGGCCGCGGCCGCGCTGCTCACCGAGGGCCCGAAGGGCGTGATCGTCACCCTGGGGGCGGCCGGCAGCCTCGTGGCCACCGCCGACGGGGTCACCCGTGTGCCCGCCCTGGACGTGCCGGTGGTCGACACCACGGGCTGCGGCGACGCGTACTGCGCCGGATTCGCCGCGGGACTGCTGCGCGGCCGGGACGTCCTCGGCGCCGCCCGCCTCGGCACCGCCGTCGCCGCCCGGGTCGCGGGCGGGCTCGGCTCCGACGCCGGGCTGGACGGCTCCATGCCGGACGCCTGATCCCCGCCCCACCTCTCCGATTCCCCCGATCTCAGGAGTGCCGCCCATGTCCGTCGACGCCTCCCTGCGGGCCCGTGCCGCGAAGGTCATCCCCGGTGGCATGTACGGCCACCTCAACGCGGCCCTGCACGGGGACCGCTACCCCCAGTTCTTCGTGCGGGCCGAGGGCGCCCGGCAGTGGGACGCCGACGGCCGCGAGTACGTCGACCTGATGTGCAGCTGGGGGCCGATGATCGTCGGCCACCGCAACCCGCGGGTGGAGGCCGCCGCCGCGGCGCAGCAGGCGGAGGGCGACTGCCTGAACGGCCCCGGCCCGGTCATGGTGGAGCTCGCCGAGCTGCTGGTGGACCTCATCCCCTCCGCCGACTGGGCCATGTTCTCCAAGAACGGCACCGACGCCACCACCCAGGCCCTGATGGTGGCGAGGGCGGCGACGGGCAGGACCAAGGCGCTGGTCGCCCATGGCGCCTACCACGGCGCCGATCCCTGGTGCACGCCCGGCCTGTCCGGGGTCACCCCCAACCAGCGGGCGGACACGATCGAGTTCACCTACAACGACCTCGCGAGCGCCGAGGCCGCCGCGGCCCAGGCGGACGGCGACGTCGCCGCCATCCTGGTCACCCCGTTCAAGCACGACTCGTTCGAGGACCAGGAGCACGCCGACGCGGAGTTCGCCCGGGGGGTGCGCGCGCTGGCCGACCGGATCGGCGCCGCGCTGGTCATCGACGACGTGCGCGCCGGGTGGCGGCTGGACCTGCGCGGCTCGTGGGAGCCGCTCGGCGTGCGCCCCGACCTGACGGCCTGGAGCAAGGCGATGGCCAACGGCTTCCCCATCGCGGCGCTCACCGGGACCGACGCGCTGCGCGGGGCGGCCCAGACGCTGTACTCGACCGGCTCCTTCTGGTTCTCGGCCACGGCCATGGCCGCCGCCAAGGCGACGATCGAGATCCTGCGCGAGACCGACGGCGTCGCGCTCATGCACCGGGCCGGGACCCGGCTGCGCGAGGGGCTCGCCGCCCAGGCGGCGGCGCACGGCTTCGTGGTCCGCCAGACCGGCCCGGTGCAGGTGCCGTGGCTGTCCTTCGAGGGCGACGACACGCTGGAGAAGGGCATCGCCTGGGCCGGGGCCTGCCTGGAGGAGGGGGTCTACCTCCATCCCTGGCACAACTGGTTCCTGTCGGCCGCGCACACCGACGAGGAGATCGACCGGGCCCTCCAGGGCACCGACGCCGCCTTCGCCAAGCTGAGGGCCGCGTACGGAGCCGGCTGAGGGACCCGCCGACACCGGCGTGGCCGGGGCGCCCCGACGGGCGTGCCGCGCCGTCCAACTGTGGTCCATCATTTTGGTGTGGGCGGAGCG